>JAFGAX010000147.1 GCA_016933415.1 bacterium | reverse complement strand
GGAGGCCGCGGCCACCGGGTGCGTTGATTTCGTCCTGCCCCCGGAGAAGATCCGGGTCAAGATCGCCGAACTCACGGGCATCGAGGAACAGCCGCAGCCGCCTGAGCGGAAGGAACACTGAAAACCATCATCGGAGGAACAGTAGTGAAACCCGATTCTGTCGAACAACTGGCCGTTGATACGATCCGGATGCTCGCCGTCGACGGCGTGCAGAAAGCCAATTCGGGCCATCCCGGAATGCCCATGGGAATGGCGGACTGCGTTTTTGTGCTGTGGAACCGGTTCCTCCGGTTCAACCCGAAGGACCCGAACTGGCCGGACCGGGACCGGTTCATTCTGTCCGCCGGACACGGATCCATGCTGCTGTACGCGATGCTCCATTTGTCGGGATACGAAGTGACGCTGGAGGATCTCCGGCAGTTCCGGCAGTGGGAGAGCCGGACGCCGGGTCATCCCGAGTACGGATGTCTGCCCGGCGTGGAAACTTCCACCGGTCCCCTGGGGCAGGGATTTGCAAACGGCGTGGGCATGGCGCTCGCCTCCCGCATGGCCGCCGCGCGCTTCAACCGGGAAGGATTGGAGCCCGTCCGTCACCGCGTCTTCGCCGTAGTCAGCGACGGCGACCTGATGGAGGGGATTTCCTCCGAAGCGGCCTCGGTGGCGGGCCATCTCCGGCTGGGGAATCTCGTCTATCTCTACGATGACAATCACATCACCATCGAGGGTAAAACCGATCTCGCCTTTTCCGAAAACGTGGCCGCCCGTTTCGAGGCGCTCGGCTGGCATACGGCGAAGACGGACGGTCACGACCGGAAGGCGATCGAATCCGCCATCGCGGCGGGGATCGCCGAAACCGGCAGACCCTCTCTCATCCTCGCACGGACACGCATTGGATTCGGAAGCCCCGGCAAGCAGGACACGTCCGAAGTGCACGGCGCGCCGCTCGGACCGGATGAGGTCGCCGCGACTCGCCGGAATATCGGATGGGAATCGGATGCTCCCTTCTTCGTTCCCCAGCCCGTGCGGGACCTGTTCGAGACCCGCGTCCGCTCGCTCAAGCCTGAATATGACGCCTGGCAGGCCCGCTTCCGCGAATGGCAGACCCGGTTCCCGGATCTGGCCGGTCTGTGGAAGGACATGGCCGACCGCCGGATCCCGAAAGACCTGGAGAAAATCCTGATTTCCGGGCTGACCGGCAAGACCGCCGCGACCCGGATTCACGGATACAAGGTGATCCAGAAAGCCGCGGAAGCCATGCCGGGCTGGGTCGGGGGATCCGCGGACCTGACGCCCTCGACCAAGACCGGAATCGACGGCTCCGCTTCCATTTCCGCGGACCGCTTCGAGGGTCGCAACGTCCATTTCGGCATACGGGAACACGCCATGGGCGGCATTCTCAACGGCATGGCCCTGTACGGCGGCTTCATCCCGTACGGATCCACATTCCTCGTATTCTCCGATTACATGCGGCCATCGATCCGCCTCGCCTCCATCATGGGCATTCAGGTGGTTTACCTCTTCACGCACGACAGCATTTTCGTCGGTGAGGACGGACCCACGCATCAGCCGATCGAACATGTCGCCGCTCTGCGTTCCATCCCCGGACTCACGGTGTTCCGTCCCGCGGACGGGCTCGAAACCGCCATGGCCTATGCCTACGCCATCCGCAAGCAGGACGGCCCCACGGCCATCTGCCTCACCCGGCAGAACGTCCCGGAGCTGACCGCGGTCCGGACCGCGGAGTTGTCGGATGTTCAGAAGGGCGGATATGTGCTGGTGAAAGAGAAGGGGAAAAAGCCGGATGTGATCCTGATCGGTACGGGATCCGAGGTGTCCGTGGCCCTGGATTGCGGAACCCGGCTGGCGGAGTCGGGCGTGGACAGCCGGGTCGTCTCCATGCCCTGCGTGTCCGTCTTTCAGAAACAGCTCCAGGCGTACCGCGATTCGGTTCTGCCGGAGGATGGAACACCGGTGGCTGTCGTCGAAGCGGGAATCGGTATGGGATGGCGCGACATCACCGAGTCGCCTCTTCTGTTCGTCGGGATGAACCGTTTCGGCGCCTCCGCGCCGGCCGAGGTTCTGGCCGACAAATTCGGCTTCAACGGAAACGCGATGGCGCAAAAAGTGACAGCCTGGCTGAAGGGTCTTAGGAAAACGACCGGCCGGTAGCGGATCCGCCGGGTACAGAGGCCCGGGGACGCAGTGGCTCCACTGACGTGACAAACGAGCCGGAAGACGGGGGATCCCGTTCTCCGGCTCGTTTGTCATCCGGTCCGGGGACGCTTGTCTATTTCCATTTCGGACGGACGATCTGGCCGAGCAGGGGGAACAGGACGACGTAGAGAAGATGCAGGGGGAGCATGGCCGGATAATACCGGAGAAGCCCCCGGTTGTCGAGCTGTCGCGCGCCCGCCCGCAGGAAACGGATTTCCAGGACAGCCTTCACGGCCCAGGCCGGGAGAATCCAGAAAATCCAGCCGGGATGGAACACCGCTGCGAATGTGGCCGCGAGCAGAAACGCGAAGAAAAGATAGACACCCGACAGGACGACGATCATGCCCGCCGGATACGCCAGATGCTTGGAACTGAACCGGATGCGCTGGCGGACGAAATCACGGAAGCCGGCGGGCGGATCCGTGGGCACCGCGGCCGCCGGATCCGCGGCGAAACGAACGGACATCCCGGTCTCTTTTACGATCCGCTGCATGAAAAGATCATCATCTCCGGAAAGCCACTGTCCCGTATTCCCATAGCCGTTCAGCTTCATGAACACATCCCGTCGGAAGGAAAAGTTCGCGCCGTTGCAGGTGGAGGGAGAACCCATCGCCGCGGTGGCAGCGGCGACCGCTCCCATGGAAAGGTATTCCAGCGCCAGGAGGCGGTGGAAAAATCCGTCGAAGGGGGGATCGATCCGGTAAGGCGCGTAACCGATCACCGCGGCCGTGCCGCGGTCGTACCAACGCACGATTTCACGGATCCACGAGGGGCCGGGGAGCGTGTCCGCGTCCGTTGTCAGGATGATACGGCCGGAAGCGGCGGTGATCCCCCGGGTCAGGGCGGCCTTCTTGGGAGAGACGGAATCGACCGACCGCCGGATGCGCAGGACCCGGACATTGCGGCGGCGGGCGGCGAAACGGGCCATGATCGCGTGCGTGCCGTCCGTGGATCGGTCGTCCACGAGAAGAATCTGGGTCAGGCGGGCCGGATAGTTCTGCTGTTCGAGTCGGCGGAGGAGCCGTGGAAGACAGCGGCTCTCGTTGCGGGCCGGGACGATGACGCTCACCGCGGGCCGGAAGTGAGAATGATCCGGCCGTCGAAGCCGGCCGAATCCACGCGTGAAATAAATAAGCAGTACCGCGTAATAGAGAAGCAGCAGCGAGAGTGCGATCCATCCGAAAACCGGCGCTCCGTTCATGAGGCTCCCGTGGCAGGACGATTTCAATATAACGGAACCCGGCGCGCTTGTCAACATAAAAGCGTTTGGTTTATTGGATGATTGTTCGTAAAATGAAAACAGGATTCCGTTCCGCCGCATGCGGCCGGCTTTTCATGAAGTGCGGTTCCGCCGCTGAAGCGGGAGACAGCCGGATGGAATCCGGGAGTGGATGGTGATGATCATCAGGGAGCCGTTGAACATGCGCATGTCCGGAAGGTTGATCTGGCTGATGGCCGCGCTCGCATGGCCCGCCTTGTCCTGGGGCGCCGAAGACGGGCGCATGCACCGGTGGATTTTCTTCCGTGACAAGGGAACGGTCCGGTGCCGGACGGACCGGCAAACGATCCGGCTTCCGGAGCGCAGCCTGGCCAGACGACGGGCTGTCCGGCCGGGGCACGCACTGACCGACGCGTCGGATCTTCCCCTGTTTCCGGAATATCTCAGGGCCGTGGAAGCGACAGGCGCAAAGATCCGGACGCATTCCCGCTGGCTCAATGCGGTGAGCGTGCTGGCCGACGCCGGCGGGATGGAACGGATCCGTCGCCTGCCTTTCGTGCTCCGCGACCAGCCGGTGGCCGTCTCCGGCCGGGAACCCGGTCCGGCGATGCCGCCGGACGGGCGCCTGCTTCGATCCTCTTCCGCGGGCCCGGATTACGGTGCGGGATTCGAGCAGGTTGAAATGGTGCGTGTTCCCGAACTCCACGCGCTGGGACTGTCCGGCAAAGGCGTGGTCATCGGAATGCTCGACGACGGATTCCAACACCGCGGCCATCCGGCCTTCAAACGGCTGAAAATCATCGCGGAGCGCGATTTCTACGACGGGAATAACGTCACGTCGCCGGAATCGGGCGACGATCCCAGGCAGGGAAGCCACGGCACCGGAACCCTGTCCGTCCTCGGCGGATATGATCCCGGGGAACTGATCGGTCCGGCCTACGACGCCGCATTCGCGCTGGCCAAAACGGAATGGATCCCCTTCGAGAAAAAGCTGGAAGAGGATAAATGGGTGGCCGGCATCGAATGGCTTGTGGACACCGTGGGGGTCGACATTGTTTCCAGTTCGCTCGGATACGATCTCTTCCCGGACGAGGAATCCGGACCCGCGTACTCCTACTCGGACATGAACGGCAACACCTGCGTCACCACCATCGCGGCCGACATGGCCGTTTCACGGGGGGTTGTCGTGGTCAATTCCGCGGGGAACGAATTCGACCGGCCCTGGCATTACATCTCCTCTCCCGCGGACGGGGACAGCGTCATCGCGGTGGGCGCGGTCAACCGCATGCGGACACACGCGTATTTCAGCTCGTGCGGACCGACTGCCGACGGCCGCATCAAGCCGGATGTCTCGGCTTTCGGAAACAGCGCGTACCATGCGACGGCCGGCGGCGGATACGGCTGGTCCAACGGAACCTCCTACGCCTGTCCCGTGGTGGCCGGCATCTGCGGCCTCATGCTCGAGGCCCATCCGGGCATGACACCGGCCGAGGTCATCGAAGCCCTGAGACGGACCGCCAGTCAGGCGGACCGGCCGGACACGCTTCTCGGTTGGGGCATCGCGGACGCATACGAAGCGGTTTTCTGGACGGGTCCGGTATTCCGGGATTTTTCCGCTGTCACCGACGCGTCGGATGCATCCGTCTCGATCCGGTTCCGGGTTTTAACGCGATCCGGAAATGCGCCGCTTTCGGCGGAAGCCTCGGTATGGCTGGAGGGGGATACGGCGCCGAGAACCCTCCCGGCCGTTTCCATTGCGGGGGAACCGCCGGGACAATTTACCGTGGCCCTGCCGGATGGGGATCATCCGGAACGGATCCGGTTCTGCCTGTATGCAACCGACGATGAATCCCGCCAGGGCCGATCTCCCCTCCGCGCTCCGGATTCGCTTCATGCGCTGTCCTCCTGGATAAACGGCGGGCAGATCGCGGGCAGCGGGGATTTCAGCCTGACACACGCCTATCCCAATCCCTTTTCCGTGCACACGACGCTGGAATGCAATGTCCGGGAACCGGGCCGTATCGACCTGGAAATCATTGATTGTCTGGGCCGGCGCGTCCGGACGTTTCCCTCGATCGGCACGGCCGCCGGAATCATCCGCATGCAGTGGGACGGAAAAGACCGGAATGGAAGCAAGGTGCCGTCGGGGCTCTATCTGCTGAAAGCCCGCTCGAAGGCGTCGGTCCGGACGCTCAAACTCCTGTATTTTCAAGAAGGTTGATCAGTTTTTCATTGATTTTTCATCGGGAAAGAATTAAATTAAAAATCTAGGTGAACAAGGTCTCAGAATGAAACCGGTCCGGGGAGAGGAGATTCCGTGAAGATCACGCCTCTGGAAATCAAGAAGCAGCGGTTCGCCGCCAAGATGCGCGGATACGACCAGGCTGAGGTGGAAGCCTTCCTGGAGATGGTCTCCGATGAATACGAGACCTTGATCAACGAGAAAAACCGGCTCCATGAGGAGGTCACGAGGCTCAAGGTCCAGCTCCGCGATTACCAGCAGGTCGAGAAAACCCTTCAGGAAACCCTGATGAACGCCCAGGAAAACGTCAGCCAGGCGCGCGAAAACGCCAAGCGCGAAGCGCAGATCATTCTGCGGGAGTCCGAGTTGAAAGCCGAAAAAACCCTGGACGATGCCCGTGAGAAGCTGGACCGGATGCGGAATGACCTCTCCATCCTGCGCGCCCAGAAAGATTCATTCGCCAAGCGGCTGAAACATCTGCTCGAGTCGCAGATCGAGCTGATCAAGGTGCTGGAGATGGACGACATCAGTTACCCCAAGACTTCGGAAGAGACGGCCCGGCCGCGGCCGTCCGACCGGCCGGACAGTCAGACGGTGAAATCCTGATGGGAGTCCTGATGCGAAAACGAACCCTGTGGATGACCCTCGCCGCCTTCTGGATATGCGGCTGTTCGCAGATGGCCTTTGTGCCTTACGAACGTGTTGAGAAGACGAACCGCCTGTCCGTGCGTCTGGATTCAGGCCAGAAGGTCGAAGGCACGGTCATCAAGGCGGATCCGGTTCAGATCATTCTCAGCCGTCCGGACGGTGGTTCCGTGGCGGTTCCGAGGGACCGGATCGCCTCGATCCGTCGCAAGCCGCCGGTTTCGGACGAATTCGGAAGGGGCATTTCGGAGGAGGAAATCAGCTCCGTTCAGACCGGCAGAAAGGCCGCGGTCTACGGCGTCGGCGGCGGCACGCTGAGCCTGGGGTTCAGTTTTTTCGCCGGATCGCTGCTCGGCCATTCCTCGGCGAATGGCGGCGCGATACTGGCCGCCACGGCCGCTCTCGGAAGCGGAATCGGGACCGCATTTTTTTTAAAAGCCGGCAGGCAGAAGGACCGGCTGGCCGCGATCGAGACCATCCGGCTCAGGCGAAGAAACGCCGGAACCCGGCCGGACAGTTCAGCCGCGGATCCGGAGGAACTCCGGACCCGGATCGAGGAGGAACGGCGCATGCGGGAGGAGGCGAGGCGGCAGCGGGAGGAACTGCTCCG
Source organism: bacterium (assembly GCA_016933415.1). Classification (GTDB taxonomy): domain Bacteria; phylum Zhuqueibacterota; class QNDG01; order QNDG01; family DTFT01; genus JAFGAX01. The sequence goes on along the minus strand of JAFGAX010000147.1, from coordinate 74,809 downwards.
GGAAATCGAGAGTGGAGGCCGGAATACGCCGGACCGGTGAGAGCCGAAGAGCGGCGGACTGCGGACCGGTTTGACTTCACCGCATGAACGATCCGGCCGGACGATCCGCGAGGATCCCGGCATTCGAAAATCGATTGAAGCTCCCCGCCGCCCCGTTGCGCGGGGCATTGCGCTCGCTGTCAGATTCATAGCGTGAAAGGATACGGAAGGTGAAGCGGATCGGGATCATCGGCGGAAGCGGGATGTACGATCTTGGGGGGGAGCCCCCGAAGGACCGGATCTCCCTGAAAACGCCGTTTGGCGATCCTTCTGAAACCTTCGCGCTTTTCGATGTCGGCGGACGGGAGGTCCTGTTCCTGTCCCGCCATGGAACGGGCCATCGCCTGCTTCCCGGCGAGATCAACTACCGGGCCAATATCTGGGCGTTCAAGAAGCTCGGCGTGGATTGGATTCTTTCGGTCTCTGCCGTCGGATCCTTCCGGAAGGAGATCAAGCCCGGCGATTTCGTGCTGGTCGACCAGTACTTCGACCGCACGATACGCGACCGACCCTCCACCTTTTTCGGGGACGGTCTCGTCGCGCACATCGCCTTCGACCGGCCGGTGTGCGGGGAGCTGAAACGCATCCTGTTCGAGGCCGGACAGGAGGAGGGGTTCGGTTCGCGGCTGCACTCGGGCGGAATTTACCTGAACATCGAGGGGCCGGCCTTCTCGACCCGGGCGGAATCGCTTTTATACAAGTCCTGGGGCTTCGACGTGGTCGGCATGACCGGTGTGGCCGAGGCGAAACTCTGCCGGGAAGCCGAAATCTGCTATGCCCCCGTCGCCATGGTCACCGATTACGACAGCTGGGTCGGGGATGAAGACCGGAACCTGGTAAACTCGGAACGCGTGATCGCATCCATGCAGAAAAACGCGGATGCCGTGCGCCGGATCGTGTTCCGCGCACTGTCGCACATTCCGGACAGGAGAACCTGTTCCTGCGGGGATGCCCTGCGGAACGCCCTGGTCACGCGTCCGGATATGGTCCCCCCGGCCACGCGGGAGAAACTCGACTGCATCATCGGTCGTTATTTCACCTGAAACGGACCGCTTCCGGACACAGTCCGGAACGGATCATCCGTTCCCGAAACCACGAAAGGACACCGCCTCTTGCCGTTCCGTGAAGCGCCCAGTTCGGTCGATTTCCCGAAGATGGAAAAGGAAATCCTCTCCTTCTGGGACAGCCGCCAGATATTCGAAAAATCGGTCCGGGAGCGCCCCGAAGACCGCCCGTTCATTTTCTACGAAGGCCCGCCCACGGCCAACGGAAGGCCGGGCATCCATCATGTCATCTCCAGAAGCATCAAGGATTTTGTGTGCCGTCTGCGGACGATGCAGGGTTACCGGGTGCATCGGAAAGCGGGCTGGGACACGCACGGACTTCCCGTCGAGATCGAGGTGGAGAAGGAACTCGGCATCCAGCACAAGGAGCAGATCGAGGCGTACGGGGTCGACCGGTTCAACCGGAAATGCCGTGAATCGGTTTTCCGGTATGTGGGCGAGTGGAACGAATTGACGCGCAGGATCGGGTTCTGGGTGGACCTCGAGCACCCCTATATCACGTATGACAACGATTACATCGAGACGATCTGGTGGCTGCTGGCACAGTTCTGGAAAAAGGGCCACCTGTACCAGGGATTCAAGATCCTGACCTACTGCCCCAGGTGCGAGACGGCTCTGTCGAGCCACGAAACCTCCCTGGGATACCGCGACGTGACCGAGCGGTCGGTGACCGTCAAGTTCCGCCTGACCGAGGGCGAAAACCGGTTCGTTCTGGCCTGGACCACGACTCCCTGGACCCTTCCCGGCAACGTGGCGCTGGCCGTGGGAGAGGACATCGATTACGTCGAAGCCGAACAGGACACGCCCGCGGGTCCGGAAATATATTTCCTGGCGGAAGCCCGGCTGTCCATGCTGAAGGGCGAAGCCCGCATCCGCAGGCGCCTCAAGGGCAAGGAGATGGTCGGCTGGCGATACAAGCCGCTCTTCGACGATGTGAACCTCGAAGACGAGTCGCACCCGGCCTACCGCGTCGCTGCCGCGGACTTCGTGAACACCGAGGACGGCACCGGCGTGGTGCACACGGCGGTCATGTACGGCGAGGACGATTACCAGCTCGGGCTGCGCATCGGACTTCCCGCGAAGCACACCGTAGACGAGAAGGGTTTGTTCAACGACCGTGTGCCGCGGTGGACCGGTAGAAGCGTCAAGGATCCTGAAGTCGAACAGGCGCTCATTGACGCGCTCCGGCAGAGCGGCCTTTTCTACCGCCAGGAGAAATTCACGCATGCGTACCCGCACTGCTGGAGGTGCGATTCGCCCCTGCTCTATTACGCCAAAAAATCCTGGTATCTGAGAACAACTGCGTTCAAGGAAAAACTCATTGAGAACAACCGCCGGATCCGCTGGTTCCCGCGCGATGTGGGGGAGGGCCGGTTCGGGCAGTGGCTCGAAAACAACATCGACTGGGCCCTATCGCGGGACCGGTACTGGGGTACCCCGCTCAATCTCTGGGTGTGCGATTCCTGCGGCAAGGTTCAGGCCGTCGGGAGCCGGGCCGAGCTGAAATCGCTTTCCGGCGGCGTCGAGCTGTCCGATCTGCACAAGCCCTACATCGACGCGGTGACTTTTCCGTGCCCGGACTGCGGCGGCACCCGGCGGCGGACGCCCGAGGTCATCGACTGCTGGTTCGATTCAGGCGCCATGCCGTACGCCCAGTTTCATCACCCCTTCGCGGCCGACGGGCGTTTCGAGAAGAGCTTTCCGGCTGACTTCATCGCGGAAGGGATCGACCAGACGCGCGGATGGTTCTATTCGCTCCTGGTCATCAGCACCCTGATCTCGGACCGGTCGGCATACCGCGACTGCGTGTCCATCGAGCTGATCCTGGATAAGACCGGCCAGAAAATGTCGAAGACGCGCGGCAACGCCGTGGATCCGTTCGGGATCCTGGACGAAACGGGCGCGGATCCCCTGCGGTGGTACCTGTTCACCGTGAGTCCGCCCTGGGTTCCCACGCGGTTCGACGCGGAAGGCGTCCGGGAGGTCAAGCGCAAGTTTTTCGGGACGCTAGTCAATACCTACAGTTTTTTCGTCATGTACGCCAACATCGACGGCTGGGAGCCCGGGGACGACCCGATCCCCGTCGAATCCCGTCCCGAGATCGACCGGTGGCTTCTCTCCGTGCGGAACACCCTCGTGCGGGACGTCGCCCAGGTTCTCGAACGCTACGATTCCTGCAAAGCCGCTAAGGCGATTCAGGACTTCGTCATCGACGACCTCTCGAACTGGTATGTGCGGCGGAACCGGCGCCGTTTCTGGAAGGCGGAATTGAACGACGACAAGCGGTCCGCCTATCAGACCCTGTTCGAAACCCTGCTGACCCTGGCGAAGCTGATCGCGCCGTTTTCCCCGTTCTTCGTCGAGGACATGTACCGGAACCTGAACCAGGGTCGGGTCGAACCTTTTGAAAGCGTTCATCTCGCAGGATACCCCGATCCGGCCGCGGCCGGATTCAGCGTCCGGGATGAAGACCTGGAACGACAGATGAAGGCCGTCCAGGAAGCCGTTTCCCTGTGCCGGGCCGCCCGGAACGAGGCCGGATTGCGCGTCCGCCAGCCCCTGGCCCGCGCCGTCGTGCATGCGACCGACCCGTCGGCAGCCGAGGCGCTGGCGCGTTTCGAAAGCCTCATCCTTGAGGAAGTAAACGTTCTGCGTCTGGAGGTCGCCGGCGATCCGGCCGCGCTCATGCGCCGCCAGGCCGGTCCGGTATTCCGGAAACTCGGCCCGAAATTCGGGCCGAAATCCAATGCGGCCGCCGAGCGGATCCGTTCTCTGAACGCGAAGGAAATCGCCGATTTGGAGAACACCGGCCGCCTCTCCCTGACGCTGTCCGATGGAACACGGGGCGAGATCGCCCTGGAGGATGTCGAGCTGACGAACCGTCCGGCCGAGGATTTCGCCATCCAGTCCGGTGACGGCATGACCGTCGGCCTCGACACGCGGTTGACACCCGAACTGACGGGAATGGGGATCACCCGGGAATTCGTTCATCACGCGCAGAACCTGCGCAAGGAATTCGATTTCAAGGTGACCGACCGCGTCCGGCTTGTCTACGAGTCGTCCGACCGGCTGTCCGGCATGTTCGAAGCCCGCGCGGAATATATCCGGAACGAACTGCTGGCGGATCACTTTTCGCGCGGCGCTGCGCAGGCCGGCAGCGGGCGTGAAATTCACCTGGACGGGGAATCGGTCACCGTTTTCATTGAAAAGGCGGGCTGAGCCCGTCAACGCCCGTATCATCAGGAGCGACCCCCTCGAAGCGGGGGTCTTCAATCGTCGCAAGATTGCATTCGCCTGGTCCCGCGCCGCGGGAAATGCGCGAGCAGACAGATTCAGGAGTCATCGTCATGGATGCGAAACGAACGGCTTTCTTCAAGAACCTTCTTCTCGAAAAGCGGAAGGACCTCATGCAGCAGCTCACCCTCATCAAGGACTCCGAAATGCAGACGACCTTGAAAGAGGCCACGGGCGACCATTCGGCCTATTCCTTTCACATGGCCGATCAGGGAACCGATACGATGGAGCGGGAGAAGAGCTTTTTCTACGCCCAGCGGGACGGCCGGCTTCTCTACCACATCGACATGGCGCTCGAACGGATTGAAAACGGCACCTATGGGCTCTGCCATTCCTGCCAGAAGCCGATCAGCGAGGAACGGCTGGAGGCCGTTCCGCACGCCCGGCTCTGCATCCAGTGCAAAGCCAACGAGGAAAAGACGCCGTCGGACGCTGAAGCCGAAGAGGAGGTCATTTGAAGGGGCTTCCGCTCCTGTTGTCCGCCGGGGTGCTGCTGCTCGACCAGTCGACCAAGCGGCTGGTCGAGCGAACCATGACGCCGGGGGAATCCGTGCCTGTTCTCGGGGACGTTCTCCGGATGACATTCGTACGGAACGACGGTATTGCCTTCGGCATTCATATCGGAAGCGGGGCCCTGTTTAACGCCTTTTCGGTCGCGGCCTGCGTCGGAGTCGCCTATTATTTCTGGAAAATCCGGCGTGAATCCAACTGGCTCCGGTCCGGAACGGCGCTCATCCTGGGCGGCGCAGCCGGAAATCTCATCGACCGGCTCGCGGCGGGGAGCGTGGTGGATTTCATCGACGCCGGCATCCGTTCCGTGCGCTGGCCCGTGTTCAACGTGGCCGACTCCGCCGTGGTCGTCGGGGCGGGCATCCTGTTTTTGCTGATGGCCCGTGACGAGAGGGCCCTCCGCCGCGGCCGGCGGGACGGCGCCGGAGTGCAGCCTCCGCCCGCTCCATGACCGAAAGACGTTTCGAGATCACCGTTCCCCGCAGAAAAAACCGGGAACGGCTCGATGCCTACCTTACGCGGGAAATCCCCGAACTCTCCAGAAACCGCATTCAGAAACTCATCCGGGAAAACCGGGTCACGGTCAACGGATTGACGGCCAGGCCGAACCGGCCCGTTCTTCCCGCGGATGTCATCGTCGTTTCGGTCCCCAAGCCCCCTCCCCAGGATATTCGTCCGGAAACAATTCCGCTGGACATCGTCTATGAGGACGGCCATCTGATGGTGGTCAACAAGCCCGCCGGCATGGTGGTTCATCCGGCCTGCGGGCATTTTTCGGGCACGCTTGTGAACGCCCTGCTCGGCTATACGACCGACCTTGCGGGAGGCTCCGGACCGGAGCGGAGCGGCATCGTGCATCGGCTGGACAAGGGCACCTCGGGCCTGCTCGTCGTGGCCAGAACCGAAACGGCCCATGCGGCGCTGGCGCTTCAGTTCGAGGAGAAAAGCGTGGAGCGGGAATACCGCGCCCTCCTCTGGGGGAATCTTCCCCAATCCTCCGGAACAGTCGAGACGCTGCTGAACCGGAGCGTCCGCGACCGGCGGCGCATCGCGGTCGCTTCGCGCGGCAAGCATGCCGTCACCCATTACCGGACGCTGGAACGGTTTCACTTTCTCAGCCATGTCAGTCTTCGGCTGGAAACCGGCCGCACGCATCAGATCCGCGTGCACATGGCCCATCTCGGACACCCGGTTTTCGGAGATCCGGAATACGGGGGACGAACCCCGAAGGGATTGAGCCGTCCCGAGTCCGCTCTGGCGGAGGAAATGCTGGAGGGGATCATGCGTCAGGCCCTCCATGCGAAAACCCTGGGTTTCCTGCATCCGGCAACGGGCGAAAGGATGCGTTTTGATTCGGAACTGCCCGAAGACATTGTGAAAGTGCTGGATCGGCTGAAACAGGAAGGATGAAAGACGGCGCGTCCGCGGTTCGGTGCATGGAATCGTTCAGCCGGATTCCCGTAATGTGATCCTCCGCGCTTTTCGCAGCCGCAGCGGGCCGGTCAACCTCGTGTTCGGACTGAACCGGAAGCGGGCGCGCCGGTCAGATCCGAAACCGCGGCCGCGAGGCTCCGCGCGATGGCGCCCCTGACGCGACGCGCCTCCACGGTTTTTCCGGGCGCGAAGAACAACTGATTGACCTCCAATTCAATGCCCGCATATCGGCTGTCCGACCTTCCTTCTCTCAGACACTTCGTGAATCCGTCCGACCGGCCATGATAGGGCCGGTTGAAATGGATCGCCAAGCCGGGACACTCGTCTTTCAACCTTCGCCGCCAGAAAAGGCACAACCGTCTCTCGAAGGAACGGGAAGGGTCGAAAAGCAGTCCGATTCCCGTTTGGCGGCACTCGCCGTTCAGGACCGGCGTGAACGTGTGTACGGAAACATGGAGGACGGCGGTTCCCCGGCGGATCAGACGGTCCACGAGGCTCTCGACGGAGTCGCGGTATCGACGGTGCACCCGGGAGATCAGGGCTTTTTTCCGCGCTTCCGGCAGTGTCGCGGACAATTCCGAGAACAATTCCCGATGTTCCTCGGACCGGTTGAGATCCACGAGCAAACGGGAAAAACGGGAGCGGATCAGGGGAGCACGGAAACGGTCCGCAAGATTCCGGGCCAGTACCGCCGCGCCGCGGTCAAACAGACGATGCTCCGGTATCCGTTCAATCCGATCGCGGAATTTTTTCCGGAAATCAGACGGAAGGAATGGCGAGGCGTGCTCGCAGGTCAAGACCAGAAAAAGGCGGTCAGGCATCCAGCAGCCGTCCTTCGGAAAGGCAGTCCGCCAGCCTGTTGCAGAGCGCCATCACGGCGGATCGGGAAAAATCATCGTTCAGAACGCGCAGCATCCGGCGGGCCAGCGGACCCCGGTCGAGAATCGTCTTCAGCGGCGCGTGCCAGACGGGATCGAGAAGATCTCCGGACATGCGCTCCGCCAGCCGGCGCCAGATCGCGCCCGCTGTCGCCGACGCGTCCGGACGGAGCCCGAGCGCTTTCTGATAGGATCGATCCGGAACCGGCGCGTATTCGCCGTCCCGGATGGTCCGCGTCAGCAGGTCCGATAGTGCGTCCGTGGGAAAGAAGCGCCGCGGGTCCGGGCCCGTGACTTCCGCGGAATCCAGCAGGCGGAGCGCGCCGACCACCGCGGCCGCCACGGTCAGGTCAGCCAGGGGGCATTCCTGAACGTCGATCAGCCGGATCTCGATCGCATGACGCTCGAATCGGGCGATGGCGCCCCGCGAGTTCAGCCACTCGTGCTGAAGACAGCGGGCTTCATCCAGAGGGGCGATGTCACGGTAAAGACGCGCCAGTATCTCGCGCCGATAATCCGCCTCCGTATGGACGGGTTCCGGGATGACCGAGCCCGTGAGGGAAGGCACACGGGCCTGGTTCTTTCTGTAAAACTCGATCCGGCTGTCGAGAAGCCCCGTGGGCCGGCCTTCGACGACCGGCGAACTCGCGGCCAGGGCGGGCAGAAGGGGGAGGATCAGGCGGATGGCCGCATGCAGGCGTCCGAATTCACGGTCGTCCGCGAAGGGCAGGTTCAGGTGCATGCTCTGGAGATTGGCCCATCCATGGCCGCTGCAGCCGAAAATGCGGTTGTAGGCCTCGTACACTTCGTTGTATTCGTGCGGCCAAAGCCGCGTCTCCCGTGACGGGTCCATCCAGGGATGCATGGCCGTCGGCAGAAGCCGGCCGCCCTGCGGTTCCAGAAAGGCGTTGATCGCGGAGACGTCCGTTTGAAAAAGGGAGGGCAGAGATTCGAGCCTGGGCGCAGGGCCGTGGGTCTTCAGTTCGATGACATGGAGAACCAGTTCATTGGACCAGTCGAGCGCGCCCCGGCGGATTTCAGAGGACAGTGATCCGTTGAACCGGCTGAGCACGCGGTCTGAAACGGGGAAAACCGAGCAATCCCGGCCGCGGACGATCATGTATTCAAGCTCGATGCCGAAACCGCCGAAAAGGCCGAGCGGTTTCCGGCTCATTCCCTGAAATTCCTTTCCTTCAGGCGTTCGATGCGGCGCAGAAAAACCTCCATGATGCGCGTGTAGAGGTCATCCTTGAGGATGTCATCCTCGACTCCCGTCTCGATTGTGGGATTGTCGTTGACCTCGATGACCGTGAAATTGCCGTCGATTTCCTTGAGATCCACGCCGTAGAGACCGTCGCCGATCAGGTCCGCCGCCCAGAGGGCGGTCCGGATCAGTTTCTTGGGCGCAATCTCCGCGGGAATCGTCTCCCAGCGGCCCTCGAGAAAGCGTCCCGTGCTGGTTTTCTTGATGATCTGCCAGTGACGTCCCATCATGAAATATTTGCAGACATAAATCGGCTTGTGGTCGAGAATGCCCACGCGCCAGTCGAATTCCGTGGGCGTGTATTCCTGCGCGATGATCAGTTCCGACTTGTCGAGCAGGCGCTCCACCTCCGCGTTGAAACCGTCCCGGTCTTCGATCTTGATGACGCCCTGCGAGTAGGTGCTGTCGGGCTGCTTGAGGATGACGGGAAGCCCGAGCTCGGAAATGACGGAATCGACGTTGTCCCGGTGCACGATGAGGGTCTTGGGCGCCGGAATCCTGTGGTGCTCCAGCAGTTCGGCCAGGTACACCTTGTTCGAGCAGCGCAGGATGGACAGGGGATCGTCGATGACCACGAGCCCCTCGGCTGCGGCGCGGCGCGCCAGGCGGTAGGTGTAATGGTTGACCGACGTGGTCTCCCGGATGAAGAGCGCGTCGTATTCCAGCAGGCGGCCCTGATCCTCCTTGGTGATGAGCTCCGCGGACATGTCCAGGGCTTCCGCGGCACGGATGAATTTCTGGATCGCCTTCGGGTCGGACGGTCCGTTCACTTCCTCGGGATTGTGGAGGATGGCGATGTCGTACCGCGGGGGCAGCCGCTTGGGGACGGAGAACCGGCGTCCCGAGAAATATTCCGAGGCGACTTCGAGAACGAAAGACAGTTGTTCCTGCGGAATTTCGCTCGCGGAAATGGGATCGATGCTCTGCAGCTGCCATTTGTTGTTGTACACGAAATGGGCCCGGAGCAGGGGGGAAGGGAACAGATTGAACAGGTGCTGAGACAAACGGCTGTATTTTTTTGTGAAATTCTTGCCGAAGTAGACGCTGAGCGTGAACCGCCGCATCTGCAGCGGCTCCAGGCTTTTCTGGATGAGTTCATCCAGCTCGTCCGACACGTACCGGATGATCCGCTGGGATTTCATGTCCTGGATGGTCATGACGCTTGGCAGCGGCGTGTGGCCCCGGGCCGTGGAAATCAGGGAAACGTAATAGCCCAGGCTCTGGTACCGGTAATCCCGGCAGAGGTTGAACACCTTGGCGCCCCGCATTTCGCCGTAACGCTCCTCCAGCAGATAGGATTTTGCGGAGACGAGTTCGACGCCGGGGATGTTTAGCGGCCATTCCTTGGGTGAGGTGACGACGATCAGGATCGGCATATCTCGGTCGGATTGCGCTCCCGGTTAGTGCGGCTCGATGATCAGCAGGTTGGCGTCATAGGTCAGGATTCCCAGCAGAATGGCCCCGATGAGGCGCTGCAGGTCGACCGCATACGCCTGATCGGAGGAATAGGGATTGTGACGCAGGGGATCGGCGATCTGCACTTTGCGCAGCTTCTGGTCGTACCCGGTCAGAACGACGAAATGACCGGTGGGCTCGCCCCGTACGTCATCCGGAACCAAGCGCTGTCCCTCCGAGGTTTCACGGCTGCACTGATACAGGTACGTGGACAGAAGGCCGGTGAGAATGGGAATGGATCGGCTGAGCGTCCTGCGGATGATCTGCGCCGTGCCGTCCTCGAACCGGATCCGTCCGCCCTTGTGCAGGAAATCCAGGTAGGCCCGGCTGGCATCGCGGACCCGGTCCAGGGGATGCTGCCTCGCCTGAAGCAGGAGTTTCTCCCGCAGGGATCGGCCTCCCATGCCGAACCAGGTCGGATCAAAAACCCGTAGATTGTACGTGTAGATGGTGGCTTTGTATCCGCGGTCCAGGGCATGGTGCGCGAGATAAACCGCCATGGTGCCGCCGTCCTCGAGCGGCCGGACCTCGGAGATGACGCGTTCGAGGGGAAGCACTTCGCCGAAGTACCGGTAAACCGCATGAAGACTGGTTGGTCCGCAGGTGGTGTCGTCGGGCTGCGGCAGAATGTCGAGAACGAGTTTTTTCTTCATCGCCGGTTTAAAATGATGAAAAAACGGCAAAAAAGCAATGTATTTTTATGCCCGTGAACGGATGAAGCGCGCCTTGACTTTTCTGCGGGTTTTACGTACTTTAACCAGGTCCGGCGATGCCGGATCGAACGGAGAATCATGGATTTACTCGAGTTGACACGGCGTCTGATCGCGATCGATTCCGTGACCGGAAATGAAGCGGGCCTCGTCCGTTTTCTGAAGGATTTTCTCGAATCCGCGGGTATGGCCGTGACGCTCCAGCCGATCGACGGCGGCCGTTCGAATCTGTTCGCGGTTTTCGAAGAACCCTCGGTGGTTTTGTCCACGCATCTCGACACGGTTCCGCCCTTCATCGGCCCTTCGGAGAATGACCGCCGCATTTACGGCCGGGGCGCCTGCGATGCCAAGGGCGCGATGGCGGCGATGGTACAAGCCGCGCTGACCCTGGCCCGTGAGGGCGTTCGCGACGCGGGTCTGCTTTTCGTCGCAGGGGAGGAGAAGGGAAGCGACGGCGCACGCGCCGCCAATGCCCTGCCGAACCGCTGCCGTTTCCTGATCAACGGTGAACCGACGGAAAACCGTCTGGCCCTCGGTTCCAAGGGCGCGCTTCGGTTCCGTCTCACCGCGGTCGGAAGACCGGCCCATTCGGCTTATCCGGAGCGGGGGGAATCCGCCATTGAAAAGCTTCTGATCGGCTTGAACCGCCTCAGGGGAATGCCCCTCCTGACCCACGGCGTTCTCGGTCCGGAATCGCTGAACATCGGCACACTGGCCGGGGGCACGGCCGCGAACATCATCCCGGACCGCGCGAATGCCGAAGTCATGATGCGTTGCGTGGGCCCCGCCTCCGAAACGGAAAGACGCGTCCGTCAGGCCGTGGGAGCCGGTGTCGGGATGGAAACGCTGTTCGACTGCGACCCCGTCTTTCTGGAGGCGGTGGATGGTTTCGAGACCACGGTCGTTTCCTTCACGACCGATATTCCGCTTTTAAACCGCTGGGGCCGACCCCTTCTCCTGGGGCCGGGATCCATTCTGGACGCGCACGCGCCGGACGAATCCGTCGCCATAGCCGACCTGGAAGAATCCGTTGACCTCTACCGGCGGCTGGTCCGGCGCCTGAGGGAATCCGGGGAAATCCGGCCGTGATGGTCATGAAATTCGGCGGCGCCACGCTGAAAGACGCGGCCGCCGTCCGGAACGTGCTTCGCATCGTATCGGACCGGCTGAAGCTCGGGCCCCTGCTGGTGGTGTCCGCCATGGGGAAGACCACACGGCGGCTCCTGAACGCGGCCGAATCAGCGGCGTCCGGAAAAAGCGGACCGGCCATGGACGCGCTCACGGAAATCCGCCGGGGTCACGAGACCACCGCCCGGGCGCTCATGACGGACTGGTCCGAATCGCAGGAAGCCGCCCGGGTGCATCACTGGTTTGAAGAACTGGAGCGTCTGCTCGGCGGAATCGCGGTTCTGGGGGAATTGTCTCCGCAGTCACAGGACAAGGTGCTGTCCTACGGAGAACTGCTTTCGTCCATTCTGATGTGCGGGGCCCTGCGGAGAAGCGGCATCGATGCGGACTGGCACGATTCACGGCAGCTGGTTTTGACGGACGACCGTTTCACCCGTGCGCGCTGCCTGGAGGAGGAATCGTCCGGCCGCATCCGCGAGGCGGTTTTCGGTTCCGTGGAAAGGGGACGCGTCCCGGTTCTTCAGGGATATATCGGAGCCACGCGGCACGGAATCACCACGACGCTCGGTTTTGAGGGATCCGATTACACCGCGGCCCTGACCGGCGCGGCGGCCGGCGTTTCAGAGATACAGATATGGAAGGATGTTCCGGGCATCATGACCGCGGATCCGGAACGCGTTCCGGGAGTGCTGACCGTCAAGTCGGTCTCGTACCGGGAAGCGGCTGAACTCACTTTCTGGGGCGCCCGTGTTCTGCATCCCAAAGCCGTTGAACCCGCGGTCCGGTGCGGCATCCCGATACGGATCGCGCACACCGCAAGGCCCGATGCCGCGGGCACCATCGTTTCCGTCGAAGAAACGGCCGGCCGGAACCGGATCAAATCCATCTCCTTCCGGACGCCCGTGACCTGGGTCCGCCTGACCTGCGCTGAATCTCCGGGCTGGAACCTCCTGTCCCGTGCGGTTCTCGAAGCGGAAAAAGCCGGCATCGAACTGGGACTGGCGGCCGCGGCCGGACACTCCCTGTCGCTGACCTTTACGCCCGGCCCCGGAACGGATTCCTTTCTAGAATCCCTCAGCCGGATCGGCAGTCCGGTCATCCGGACAAAAAGGGCCGCTGTCGCCCTGGTCGGCGCCGGCCTGGATGCGGACCGGGAGGGCCTGAGCGAGCGCATCGGCGGCACGCTGGACCGGGCCGACGAAGGATTCTTCTGCGGCGTATCGCCGGTGTCATGCGTTCTGATCGTCGCGGCGGACGCAGTCGAGGACCGGGTGAAACGTCTGCACCGCCATTTTTTCTCGGATCCGGATCCCGCGCTGTTCGAGTTCACCCCAGACGGAGGCCGGCCATGAATATCGGAATCATCGGAACGGGACGGATGGGCGGTACCCTGGAACGGATCGCCGTCGAGCAGGGACACGGCGTCATCGCCCGGTTCTGGGACGCCCGTCCGCTCCGACCGGACGCGGAATGCCGCGGGGTGCTGTCCGGCGCCGATGTCCTCATCGATTTCTCGTCCGCTGAAGCCGTACCCGGGAATATCCGGATCGCGTCGGAACTCGGCCTTCCGATGGTGGAGGGAACGACGGGTTGGTCCGGTTTCCTGAAGGATGCGGAAGCGGAAGTCCGGAGGTCCGGGATCGGGTTTGTTCACGCGGCCAATTTCTCACTGGGCGTCAATCTGTTTTACCGTGTCGCGGAACGCGCCGGCGAATTGTTTTCGGCCTTCAGCCAGTACGACTCCTTCATCGAGGAGACGCACCATCAATTCAAAAAGGACGCGCCGTCCGGCACCGCGCTGGAATTGCGCCGTCTCCTGTCGCGTTCCCGCCCGGACCGCGACATCCCGGTTACCAGCGTGCGCGCGGGATATAGTCCGGGCCGGCATGCCGTGAGTTTCGACTCGGCCGTGGACACGGTGACGCTGGTGCACACGGCCCGCGGACGGGAGGGACTGGCCGCGGGCGCGCTCCTGGCGGCGGAATGGATCCGGGGCCGGACCGGATTCTATCATTTCAGCGAAGTATTGGAGCAGATACTTTCAGAGAGGACGACATGACCGGGTCAATCGGATTGAATGCGCTCGCGGTCAGATTCAGGGGATGCGGCACCGCGCTGGTGACACCGTTCCGGGACGACGGCTCGCTTGACGAAGACGCCCTCCGGCGACTTGTGGAATGGCAGATCGCGGCGGGAATCGATTTTCTGGTGCCGTGCGGCAGTACGGGCGAGAGTGCCGTTTTAAGCCGGGAGGAGCATCTGGCCGTCATTCGGATCACGGTGGAAGCCGCGGCCGGACGCGTGCCGGTGATGGCCGGTGCCGGCGGAAACAACACGCTCCGCGTCGCCGAGATGGCCCGGGCCGTCATCGATGAGGCCGGCGCGGACGCCGTGCTGTCGGTCACGCCGTATTACAACAGGCCGACCCAGGAGGGGCTCTTCCGTCATTATGAGACTGTGGCCGCGTCCGTGAATGCGCCGATTTTTCTCTACAACGTGCCTTCCCGAACCGGCGTCAACCTGCTTCCGGGCACTGTCCTCCGGCTCTCGGAGATTTCCAACATCGCCGGCGTCAAGGAAGCTTCTGGAAACATCGACCAGATTTCGGAACTGGCCGTGAAGAAATCGGACGCTTTCATCCTGCTTTCCGGAGACGACGCCAATACGATCCCGATTCTGTCCCTGGGAGGCGTCGGGCTGATTTCGGTGGTGTCCAATGAAATGCCGGCTGAAACGTCCGCGCTGGTCCGGGCCGGACTGGAGGGCGCGTTCGGCCGCGCGATGGAAATACAGAAACGGATTTTTCCGCTGATGCGCGTCAATTTCATCGAGACCAGTCCGGCGCCGGTCAAGGCCGCGCTCGCCAGCATGGGCCGGATCCGTGAAGTGCTTCGTCTTCCGCTGGTGCCTGTGCAACCCGCAAGCCGGGCCCGGATCACCGGGGTTCTATCGGATCTCGGGCTGCTCCAGACGGGCGGAAAGGAATCCACTTGAATCTGAAGCAACGGATTGAGGAGGCGTTTGAACGCGGCCAGTCAGGCGGCACCGCGGATGAGGACCGCGGTCTGCTCCGGACCTTCATGGCGGAATTGAACGCGGGACGGGCGCGCGCCGCGCAGAAGACCGAAGGCGTGTGGACGGTGAACGCATGGGTGAAGAAAGGCATTCTGCTCGGTTTCCGGCTCGGCGGCCTGACGGACTATTCCGTGAACGGCCGTTTCGTGTTCTACGACAAGGATACGTTTCCCCTCAAAACCATCAGCATCCGCGACGGCGTGCGGATCGTCCCGGGCGGCTCCTCCATCCGGGACGGCGCCTATATCGGGCGGAACGTCACATGCATGCCGCCGATGTACGTGAATGTCGGCGCTTACGTGGACGACGGCACCATGATCGATTCGCACGCGCTCGTGGGTTCCTGCGCGCAGGTCGGCAGGCGCGTTCACATCAGCGCCGGATCCCAGATCGGCGGCGTGCTGGAACCCATCGGATCCCTTCCCGTGATCATTGAGGATGATGTGCTCATCGGCGGCAACTGCGGCGTCTACGAGGGGACCGTAATCGGGGCAGGGGCCGTGATCGGAGCCGGAACCGTGATCACCGGATCCACGCCCGTTTACGATCTTGTCCATGACCGTATTCTGTCGCGCACCGGGGACGGACCCCTGACCATACCTCCGAACGCCGTGATCATTCCAGGAACGAGGCCGATCCAGACCGGCCCGGGACGCGAAAAGGGATTGTCCGTATGCACACCGATTCTGATCAAATACCGGGATGAAAAAACAGACCGGTCGGTTCAGCTCGAGGATATTCTGCGCTGATCGGCCGGTGAAAATAAAAAGAAAGACCGTTTCCGGTAATTTTGGGACGGTCTTTTATTTTTTTGATTTTCAATTGGTTATTGCCTTGACTTTAATGGTCTTTTTCGGTAAATTTATTTTCTGATTCGCGGATTCAGTTCGGAAGCCATATGGGCCAAACCCTTGTTCAGAAAATACTTGCGAATAAAGCCGGGAAAAAATCGGTACAAACCGGTGAAATCGTCGTTGTTGAACCCGACATGGTCATGTCCCACGACAACGCGGCCCTGGTGATCCGGCAATTCGAGGAAATCGGCGTTTCGCTCGTCTGGAATCCCGACAAGATCGTCATACCGCTCGATCACCGAACTCCTGCGGAATCCCTGAAAACAGCCAATGGCCACAGGACGATCCGGGAATTCGTGCGCAGGCAGGGTATCCGCCGGTTTTACGACATCGGCGAGGGGATCTGTCATCAGATCATGCTGGAAAAAGGGCATGCCCTTCCAGGACAACTGATTCTGGGCACGGATTCCCACACCACTTCCTACGGATGCGTCGGCGCCCTGTCCACGGGCATCGGCGCCACTGAAATGGCCGCGGTCTGGGCGACCGGGAAGACCTGGCTCCGGGTCCCGGAGACCATACGAATCAGCGTCGAGGGGTGTCTCCCCGCAAACACCTACGCCAAAGATCTGATTCTTTCGCTGATCGGCCGGCTCGGGAGCGAAGGGGCCGATTACCTCAGCGTCGAATTCAGCGGCGGAACGATCGACACCATGAGTGTTTCCGAACGTTTCACCCTCTGCAACCTGTCTATGGAAATGGGCGCGAAATGCGCGTTTGTCCCCTGTGACCGGACGACAACCGCTTTTCTCGAATCCACGGCCGGCATGGACCGGAAAGGGCCGTCCTCGGATCCGGACGCGCAAATCCGGTCGGCCTTTTCGGTCCAGGCGGATGAACTCGTTCCCCAAATCGCCTGTCCCCACCGGGTGGACAACGTGACGCCGGTCGCCGAAATGGCCGGACGCCGCATCCACCAGGCTTTCCTGGGGTCCTGCACGAACGGGAGGCTGGATGACTTCCGGATCGCGGCCGAGCGTATGGCCGGGAAACGGATTCATCCGGACGTGCGCTGCATCGCCATACCCGCGTCCAGGACCATACTCCGGGAGATGGTGTCCGGGGGCGTCCTGGAAACCCTTCTGGCCGCGGGCGTCACGGTCTGCAATCCCGGCTGCGGTCCCTGCCTGGGAGCGCATCAGGGCATTCTGGCCGACGGTGAAGTCTGTATTTCCACCACCAACCGGAATTTCAAGGGACGGATGGGTTCACCCTCATCCGAAGTGTACCTGGCCAGTCCGGCCACGGTGGCCGAGTCCGCCCTGCACGGCGTCATCACGGTGCCCGGACCGGGCATCCCGAAAACCGAGAGGATCTGAATCGCATGTCCGAAGAACTCAAGCGCCTGCTCGCATCCGATGAAGAACGCATTCAGAATCTCTGGAGGCATCTTTGACATCGCGTCCAGAAAAGAAAAGGCGCTTCAGCTCGAACAGCTCACAGCACAGCCCGACTTCTGGAGCGACAACGAGAAAGCCCAGGGCGTCCTGAGACAGATCACCGAGCTGAAAAGCTGGACAGGCCCGTGGGATTCCATTCGCGCCCAGTTTGACGAACTCTCGGGATTCCTGGAACTGGCGGCCGAAGAAAACGACGCCTCGGCTCTCGAGGAGGTGGAACGGGGCAGGGTTCGTCTCAACGAAGCGCTGGCCGACCTGGAACTTCGGCGCATGCTCGGCGGCGAGGATGACGGCCGGAACGCCATTCTCACCATCCATCCGGGCGCCGGCGGCACCGAATCGCAGGACTGGGCGGAAATGCTGTTCCGGATGTATCTCCGTTTCGCCCAGCGTCATCAATTCCAGTCCGATGTCATGGACTACCAGGATGGGGACGAGGCCGGTCTGAAGAGCGCCTCCATCGAAATCAAGGGCGCGAACGCCTACGGGTACCTGAAGGCCGAAGCCGGCGTGCATCGGCTCGTGCGCATTTCTCCATTCGACGCGAATAAGCGCCGGCACACGTCCTTCGCATCCGTTTTCGTCTACCCGGAAATCGACGAATCCATCACGGTCACCATCGATCCCTCGGAACTCCGGATCGACACCTACCGGTCCTCAGGCGCGGGCGGACAGCACGTCAACAAGACCAGTTCCGCGGTCCGGATCACCCACATCCCGACCGGCATCGTGACGCAGTGCCAGAACGAACGGTCCCAGCACCAGAACAAGGCGAACGCCATGAAGATGCTGACGGCCCGTCTCTACCAGCTGCGGAAGGAGGAGGAGGGCCGGAAGTTCGAGGCGATGGAGAAGCAGAAAAAGGACATTTCGTGGGGCAATCAGATCCGCTCCTACGTTTTCCATCCCTACAACATGGTGAAGGATCACCGGACCGACACCGAGACATCCGACGTGCAGTCCGTCATGGACGGAGACCTGGATCCCTTCATCAAGGCTTACCTGCTCGAATTCAACCGATAGGAGAACACGGTTTGGACCCCTTGGAAGAACTGCGCCGGCAGCGGATCGAAAAACTGGAAAAGCTGGAATCCCTCGGCGTCAATCCCTACACCTATGCCTTTGACCGCACCCATTCAGCCGCCGAAGCGCACAGCGCCTTCGAGTCGGGCGGCGGCGCATCCGTGACCACGGCCGTCGCGGGCCGTCTGGTGTCGCTCCGACGCATGGGAAAGGCGAGTTTCGCCCACATCGCCGACGCTTCGGGCCGCATTCAGGTCTATTTCGCGCAGGACCGGCTGGGCGAAGACGGATACGCGGTTTTCCGCCTGCTCGACCTGGGGGATTTCATCGGCGTCAAGGGAGAGGTTTTCCGGACCCGGACCGGCGAGACCACGATTCAGGCCGCGGAGCTGACGCTTTTATCCAAGTCTCTCAGACCGCTGCCCATCGTCAAGGAGAAGATCGAAGGCGACGAAAAAACCGTGTATGACGCGTTCGCCGACAAGGAAACCCGGTACCGCCAGCGTTACGCCGACCTGGCCGTCAATCCGGAGGTGCGCAGGACCTTTGTCCTGCGCTCCAGGATTGTATCGGAAATGAGGCGGTATCTCGAAGGCCGGGGATACCTGGAGGTGGAGACGCCGGCGCTTCAGCCGCAGTACGGAGGCGCCTTCGCACGCCCCTTCACCACCCACCACCATGCCCTGGACATGCCGTTGTATCTCCGCATCGCGGACGAACTCTATCTCAAGCGGCTCCTGGTCGGCGGATTCGAAGGGGTTTTCGAAATCGCCAAGGATTTCCGGAACGAGGGGATGGACCGGGACCACAATCCGGAATTCACCATGATGGAGCTGTACGTCGCCTACCGCGATTACGTTTTCATGCAGTCCCTGGTCGAGGAAATGGTCCATACGGTCTGCCTGAACGTCCTCGGCGACGGAACGGTGATCCACCAGGGAGTCGAACTTCGCTTGACGCCGCCCTGGGAGCGGATTCCGTTCTTCGAGGCGATCCGGAGACACACGGGGGAGGACTGCTCCGGCATGGACATTCCCCGGCTGAAAGCGATCGCCGCAAAACTGCGCCTCCAGGTTGAAGGCAATCCGGGCCGCGGGAAATGGCTGGATGAAATATTCTCCCAGACCGTACAGCCGCATCTGGTTCAGCCGACGTTCATTACGGATTACCCCATCGAACTGTCGCCCCTGGCGAAAAAACACCGCTCCTCGCCCGGTCTGGTCGAACGGTTCGAAGGGTTCATCGCGGGCCGCGAACTCTGCAACGCCTTCAGCGAACTGAACGATCCGCTCGATCAGAGGCGGCGTTTCCAGGAGCAGGCGGGTCTCCGCGCGGCCGGCGACGAAGAAGCCATGCTGCTGGACGAGGATTTTCTGCGGGCACTGGAATACGGCATGCCGCCCACGGCCGGACTGGGCATCGGGGTCGACCGCCTGACCATGCTGCTCACGGACGCGCCAACCATCCGTGACGTCATCCTGTTTCCGGCGATGCGGCCGGAACGGCCCGCGTGAAATCACGGACGGGGAACGCAAATCGATGAAGAAATGGATTCCATACGAATGGTTCGTCGCCCGCCGGTACCTCAGCGCCCGGCGGCGGACGGGTTTCATCACCCTGATCGCCTGGATCTCGATTCTCGGGGTCACCATCGGCGTGGCGGCCCTTATCATCGTCCTGTCGGTCATGAACGGCTTCGAATCCGAGGTTCGATCGCGCATCATCGGTTTCGACACCCACATCCGGGTCCGCAGCTATCACGACGAGGGCATCTCCGACCCGGCCGCCGTCCTGGAGAAAATCCGGGGCATTCCGCACGTCATCGGCCTTTCCCCCTACATCCTGGAAAAGGGGATGATCCAGGCAGGTGACCGGAACGACGGCTGCCTCATCCGGGGCGCGGATCCGGGGACCCTCGACGAAGTCTCCGACCTGTCACGCAACATGGCCTACGGCCGGCTCGATCTGGGCCCCGTCCCGCGCGGCGACGGCCGTACGCTTCCCGGCATCGTTCTGGGGCGCTATCTGGCCGACCGGCTTCTCGCGGAGCCAGGTGATGTGGTCACCCTGTTCAGTCCGTCGGGCATCCGCTCCATGCTTCAAATGCCGCCCGTCAAGCAGTTCATCGTCACAGGTTATTTTGAAACCGGCATGTACGAATACGACAACACCTATGTCTACATTTCAAACGCGGCCGCGCAGGAGCTTTTCAGAATGGGCGGACGCGTTTCGGGAATCGAGCTGCGGCTGGACGACCTGTACAAGGCGGACGCCGTGGTCGACACCATCGAGAAACGCCTGGGGTTCCCCTATTATCCGATGACCTGGTTCGAGATGCGGAAGAATCTGTTTTCATGGATGCAGCTTGAAAAAATCGCCATGTTCATCATTCTCTCCCTGATCATCATGGTGGCGGCCTTCAACATCATCAGCACCATCATCATGGTCGTCATGGAGAAAACGAAGGAAATCGGCATTCTGAAATCCATCGGCGCGACTTCCGGGGGAGTGATGCGGCTATTTCTTTGCCTCGGCGTGGGCGTGGGAATCACCGGCACCGCGCTCGGCCTGGCCGTCGGATACGGCCTGTGCTGGGCCCAGCAGACCTATAAGTTCATCTCCCTTCCGGGAGACGTTTACTTCATCAGCGTCATGCCCGTACGGATGCAGGCAACGGATTTTCTCTACATCGGCCTGGCCTCCGTATTGATCTGCCTGGTCGCCTCGATTTATCCGGCCAAAAAAGCGGCCGACCTGATTCCCGTGGAGGCGATCCGCTATGAATAAAACCGGATCCAGCGTTCTGCTTTCAGCTGAAGACATCCATAAATCCTTCCCGATCGCGGGCCACCGCACGCTTCCGGTCCTGAAGGGAATTGACCTGAAGATCGTCCAAGGTGAAATCCTCGCCGTGATCGGCCCGTCCGGAGCCGGAAAGAGCACCCTTCTGCATATACTCGGCGCTCTGGACCGGCCCACCCGGGGCAACGTTTCCATCGAATCCGTTCCCGTCTTTTCGATGAATGATTCGCGCCTGTCCGGATTCCGCAACCGCCGCATCGGGTTCGTCTTCCAGTTCCACCATCTCCTGCCGGACTTCAGCGCCGAGGAGAACGTCGCCATGCCCGCCCTCATCGCCCGTGAAACACCGGACCATGCCTTCCGGCGTTCCAGAATACTTCTTGATGCCATGGGTCTTTCGAACCGCAGGCTGCACAAGCCGAGAGAACTTTCGGGCGGGGAACAGCAACGGGTCGCATTCGCGCGCGCGCTGGTCAACAATCCGGTCCTGGTTCTCGCGGACGAACCCTCGGGGAATCTGGACCGCGCGAACAGCGACGCCCTGCATGAACTGATGTGGAACAGAGTCCGGCAGGAAAACATGTCTTTTGTGGTGGTCACTCACAATCCAGACCTGGCCAAAAAGGCAGACCGGGTCATCGAAATGGTAGACGGTGGAATCAAGAAACCATGAAAAATATGATGTTAGACGCCGTCAAAAACGCTGACTGATTCCGGTTTGATGGCCTGATATTTGCATATCAAATTAGGGCTGTCATTTTTTTCAGAATAAAGGACTTACACCATGATCAAGAATAATTTTTCGCAACGTGTACAACTCGTGATTCAGCTTTCCCGGGAAGAAGCGTTGCGGCTCGGCCACGACTACATCGGCACGGAGCACCTTCTGCTCGGCCTCATCAAGGAGGGCGGAGGCGTGGCCATTGAGATCTTTCAGAATATGGACCTGGATCTCGAGGAACTGAAAAAAGCGGTCGAAGACACGGTCAAGTCTTCCGGCGGCACCATCACCGTGGGTAATATACCGTTCACGAAGCGGGCAGAACGGGTGCTGCGCGTGGCCACGGCCGAAGCCGAACGCTTCAAATCGAACGTGATCGGAACCGAGCATCTGCTGCTGGCCCTGCTCCGCGACCAGGAGGGCATCGCCGCCCAGGTGCTGTCGAGCTTCGATGTCACCTACGAGGCCGTTCTCGAAGAGCTGGAAAACGTCCTGCGGGGCACGTCCACGCAGAAGGAACCGAAGAGCAAATCGCAGACGCCGGCACTCGACCATTTCGGCCGGGACCTGACCGTACTCGCGCAGAAGGGGGAACTGGATCCCGTCATCGGTCGCGAAAACGAAATCCAACGGGTTGCCCAGATCCTGTCCCGCCGCAAGAAAAACAATCCCGTCCTCATCGGAGAGCCGGGAGTCGGCAAGACGGCCATCGCCGAAGGCCTGGCCATGCGCATCATCGAGAAGAACGTCTCGCGGGTCCTGCACAACAAGCGCGTGGTGACGCTGGACCTCGGCGCCATCGTGGCAGGCACAAAATACCGCGGCCAGTTCGAAGAGCGCATGAAAGCCATTATGAACGAGCTCGGCAAATCGAAGAACATCATCCTCTTCATCGACGAACTGCACACCATCGTCGGGGCCGGCGGCGCGTCCGGATCTCTGGACGCATCGAACATGTTCAAGCCCGCGCTGGCCCGCGGTGAACTGCAGTGCATCGGCGCGACCACGCTGGACGAGTACCGGCAGTACATCGAAAAGGACGGGGCCCTGGAACGGCGTTTTCAGAAGGTGATCGTCGATCCGCCCTCGGTGCAGGACACCATCCGCATCCTGTACGGTCTGCGGGAGCGGTATGAAAAGCATCATCGGATTCGCTACGCCGAGGACGCAGTCGAAGCCTGCGTGCGTCTTTCGGACCGGTACATCACCGACAAGTTCCTGCCGGACAAGGCCATCGACGTGCTGGATGAGGCCGGATCGAAGGTGCATCTCGCCAATATCGCCGTTCCGCGCGAGATCACCATGTTCGAGGAGCGTCTCAAGGTCATCCGAACCGAGAAGGAAAACGTGATCCGGAACCAGGAGTTCGAGAAAGCCGCCGTTCTGCGGGATCGAGAGAAAAAGCTTCAGACGGATCTCGAGGACGCCCGGAAACGGTGGGAGGAGGAGGAAGGGGAGGCCCTGGCCACGGTCACGATGGACGACATCGCGGAAGTCGTCTCGATGATGACCGGCATTCCCATGTCCCGCGTCGCCCAGTCCGAGTCCGAAAAACTGCTCGCCATGTCCTCGGTCCTGAAACAGCGTGTGATCGGCCAGGACGAAAGCATCGACATTCTGAGCCGGGCCATCTGCCGGACACGCGCGGGTCTCAAGGATCCCCGCCGTCCGATCGGCTCATTTCTCTTCCTGGGGCCCACCGGTGTCGGCAAGACCTACCTGGCCAAAGTGCTCGCCGAGTACCTGTTCGACGACGAAAACGCCCTGATCCGGATGGACATGTCGGAGTTCATGGAAAAATTCGCCGTTTCCCGAATGACCGGCGCGCCTCCCGGCTATGTCGGCTACGAGGAGGGGGGACAGCTGACGGAGAAAGTGCGCCGAAGGCCCTATTCCGTCGTGCTGCTGGACGAGATTGAAAAGGCCCATCCGGACGTCTTCAATCTCCTCCTGCAGATTCTGGACGACGGCCACCTCACCGACGGACTCGGCCGGAAAGTCGATTTTAAGAACACGATTCTGATCATGACCTCCAATATCGGCACCCGCGCGATCCGCAAGGGATCTTACGGATTCAGCGCAAAAGCCGACGAAATCGACTACGAGTCGATGCGATCCGTCATGCTGGAGGAGACCAAGAGGCTGTTCAACCCGGAATTCATCAACCGCATTGACGAGAGCGTGGTATTCCGGCCGCTCCGCCGGGAACACATGCTCCGTATCGTCGATCTGGCGCTGCAGAACAGCCTGAAGGAACTTCAGGATCGGAACGTGCAGGTCGTTTTCACGGACAAGGCCAAGGAATTCCTCGTAGACAAGGGATATGACCCCACTTACGGCGCCCGGCAGGTCCGCCGCATTGTGCGGAAGTACGTGGAGGACCCGATCGCCGAGGAACTCCTGAGAAACCGTTTCCCAAGCGGCGCCCAGATCCTGGTCCGCAGCAAGGACGACGGGCTCGAATTCGTGGATGCCGAATCGGTCAAGAAAAAAGTTGATCATCCCAGGTCGGTCAAGCCCCAGGACACCCATTAGACCGGAACGGAAAACCCATGGACAGACGCGCGTTTCTCGAACGATCCGCCCTGCTGGCGGCTGCAGGTTCCCTGATCCTGCGCAAGCACCCTCCGGCCTTTGCCGCGCCCGCTCCTGAAATCGCCGTGGCCCGGGAAGGTTCTCCCGCCGCGCTCGCGCGCCGGGCGGTCGATGAAATCGGGGGGATGCGGAAATTCGTCAAACCCGGGGACGTGGTCGTGGTGAAACCCAACATCGCCTGGGACCGCGTTCCGGAGCAGGGCGCCACGACGAACCCGGAAGTGGTGGCCGAAGTGGTCCGCATGGCCCTCGAGGCGGGGGCAAAAAAAGTACGCGTCTTTGATTTCACGCTCAACGAGCCCCGGCGGTGCTACAAGCGGTCCGGCATCGAACAGGCCGCGCGCCGGGCCGGCGCCGAGGTTTCCTTCGTGTCGGAGCGTAAGTTCAAGTCTACGGCCTTTCCGGAAGGCGAGAAAATTCGATCGTGGGAGGTCTACGAAGACGTGCTGGAGGCGGACCGGCTGATCAATGTCCCGGCGGCCAAGCATCACAGCGTGCCGGACGCAGGCGTCTCCCTCGGCATGAAGAATCTGATGGGCGTCATCGGCGGCAATCGCGGACAGTTTCACCGTGATTTCGCGCCGAAGATAGCGGATCTCAACGCCCGCATCCGTCCGGACCTCATCGTCCTGGATGCATTCCGCGTCCTGACACGCAACGGTCCGAGCGGCGGCAATCTCTCCGACGTCTCACTCCGTCGAACCGTCATCGCCGGGACGGATCCCGTTGCGGTGGATGCGTTCGGCGCGACCCTGTTCAGCCTGAATCCCGGCCGTATTCCTTTCCTGACCGAGGCGAAACGCAGGGGACTCGGAGAGAATGACCTCAGCCGCGTGTCTGTCCGCACCGTGAACCTCGGCGCTTGACGGACGGCCGCCATGCGCACCGCAAGACGGATTTCACAGATCTTCTTCCTTCTGCTTTTCATTTTGTTCTGGATCAAGGCTTCCTATCCTCTTGAGACCGGGCTTCCCGTGGACGCTTTCCTTCGTCTGAGCCCCCTCGTCACGTTCACCGCGGCGGTCGCCGGCCGTTCCTGGATCCCCGCCTGCCTCTGGGCCATGGTTCTTGTTGCGGCCGGAGTCGTGCTCGGCCGGTTTTTCTGCGGTTGGGTGTGCCCGATGGGTACTGTCATCGACGGCTTTGACAACTGCACGAAACCCGTCCGGAAACGCGGGCCCGGCCGAAGCCCGGACGGGTTTGCTCCGGCGGTATCCGCCCGGCTCAGAAGCGTGAAATACTTTCTGCTTGCCGCTCTCGTGACCGCGGCGGTCTTTTCCGTTCAAATGGCGGGATGGTTCGATCCGATCTCAATCCTGACGCGCACCCTGACCGCCGTGATTTTTCCGCTTTTTGTCTGGATGACGGAAGGCCTTCTCGCCTTTCTGTCGGGCGTCCCTTTTCTGGACTCCGCGGTCGGCCGGGCGGATGACTGGCTGCACGGCTCATTCCTTCCCGTGGCGCCTTCCGATTTCAGCGGCGCTTTCTGGATCGCCGTGATGTTTCTGGCCATTCTCCTGACCGGGTTGATTCGGAGACGTTTCTGGTGTCGATACCTGTGCCCGCTGGGCGGACTCCTCGGGATTCTGGCCCGCCGGCGCTGGTACCGCCGCACGGTCGGGGACCGGTGCCGGGCCTGCGGGCTCTGCGCGGCCGAGTGCCGGATGGACGCCATCCCCGCGGATTATCGTTCGACCCGTCACGCGGAATGCATCAACTGCATGGACTGTCAGGCCGTATGCCCGGATCAGGTCGTCCGATTCCGTTTCGTCGGCAAACCTTCCGCGGCTCCGGTCGACCTGTCCCGCAGGAAACTGCTGGGCGCTGGAGTGGCCGGTCTCTTCGCCGCGGGTCTGGCGCGCACCCGTTTCACCGACCCGGTCCGCAGCGGCCTGGTCATTCGTCCGCCTGCCGCCCGAATCGAGGATGAATTCCTGGACCGGTGCATCCGCTGCGGCGAATGCGTCCGGGTCTGTTCCACCTCCGGTCAGGGGCTTCAACTGGCCGGTCTGGAGGCGGGATGGGACGGTCTGGGAACGCCGGTTCTGTCCCCTCCAAAGGGATACTGCGAGTATCACTGCAACCTGTGCGGACAGGTCTGCCCGACAGGCGCCATTCCACGGCTGAATGCGGAGGAGAAAACGACGGTCAAGATGGGAACCGCACATTTTGACAAGACGCGGTGCATCCCCTGGTATTACGGCGAAAACTGCATGGTGTGCGAAGAACACTGCCCCGTTCCTGAAAAAGCGATCCGCTTCAGGGAGGCGGCGGTGATCACCATCGACGGCCGGGAGAACACGGTCCTGCAGCCATACGTGGTCGAGGACTCCTGTGTGGGATGCGGCATCTGCGCCGTGCGCTGTCCGGTCGAGGGTCTGAAGGGCATTTATCTCACCAACTCCGGAGAGCGCCGCACATGAGTTCCGATTATTCCACGCTTCCGAAAAGAGTCGCCGTGGCCGTGTTCGGCATCCCCATCATCCTGGGTTCGCTCCGGATCGGTCTTCTGGCCCTGCCCGTCCTGATTACCATCGTCCAGGCGGTTTCATTCTGGGAATGGCGCGGCCTTTCGAAACGCAAGGGTATCCATCCGGCCGTCTGGCCCGGGCTGGCCGCGTTTCCTGCGCTCAACGCGGCCTGGTATTTCGGCGGAACACCGGACGCCGCCCGCGTGGCAGGATGCTTTCTCGTGCTGTCGCTCCTGGTCGAGCTCTTCCGCGGAAAGCCGGGCGCCATCGCCAATGCCTCCGCATCCATTGCAGGTTTTTTCTATATCGGTCTCTTTTCATTTTTCATCCCGATCCGGGAGCTTCCGGCCAGCGCCGGATGGCCCTATGCGGCTGGAGGCTGGATTCTGCTGATGACCGTTTTGACGATCTGGGTCTGTGATACGGCGGCTTATTTTATCGGCTCCAGCTTCGGTCGGCACAGGCTTTTTCCGCGGGTCAGCCCGAAGAAAACGTGGGAAGGCGGTCTCGCGGGCCTGGTATCCGCGCCTCTGGTCAGCGTGTTCATTCAAAACCGGACCCTGCCGATGCTGAGCACAACGGATGCAATTCTGATCGGAGTGATCATCGGCGTTTTTTCTCAAATCGGGGATCTGACCGAATCCGTATTCAAACGGGACGCCGGCGTCAAGGATTCTTCAAATCTACTGCCCGGTCATGGCGGCATGTTCGACCGTTTCGACGCGCCCATTCTGGTGGCGCCGGTGGTCTATGCCTATCTGTTCTGGCTGGTTCTTCCAGGCCGAGGCTGACCGGTTCATTTCAAACGACTGAGCGGATTGGAGGCTTGAATCGGTACAGGAACAGGCATTTTTTTCCTCCCCCCATCCGGTTTTTCCCTCCCGATCACGATCGAGGATGTCTGTTACGCCTGAATATTAGTACATTTGGGTGGCATGGAACTTGCATTCTATTACCTGTCGTTCACATCTGTGATGTTTCATTAACAAACGGATGCCACCATGACCGCACCCAAAGTTCTCGTTGCCACGCCGGACCCATCGGTCGAAAAGGAGATCGCAAGGCATTTCACTTCCGCCGGTTTCCGGGTGGTTTCAGTCCCGCCGGACCAGGATGCACTGCCGCTTCTGAAAAAGGAGAATCCGCGCGCGTTCGTCATTGATTACGCCGCCGCACAGGACAAAATCGGCGAAATCAACCGTCTGCTGCAGGAAACCAACCGAAAAACCGCGCTCGTCGTCCTGACCGGAAGCCGTAAATCATCGGACCGCATCAGTGCGCTCGAGAACGGTGCGGATGAATGCCAGGCGGGGACGGAGGCCTTTGAGGAGCTGGTGGCCAAGGTGAAGGCCCTGATCCGGCGCATCGATCTGGTCGACACATCGCCGAACACGATACAGATCAGGGACATCGAAATCAACATTGAGACCCATGAGGTGACGAAAAGCGGTAAGCCGGTGGACCTCACGTATACGCAGTTCAAGCTCCTGTACCTTCTGGTTACGCACCGCGACACGATCTTTTCCCGGGAGGAGATTCTCGAAAAGGTGTGGGGCGAGAAAGTGTACGTCACGGATAGAACCGTGGACGTTCATGTCAAGCGTCTGAGAGAAAAACTCGGGGAGAAAACCAACCCCTCCCGGTACATTCAGACCATACACGGGATGGGATACCGTTTTGCCTGATCGGGGACATTGAATTGTTCGGATGACATGAAACCGGCACCTTTCAAATCCTTTCATCACGCAATCGACGATCAGATTGCCGCATCCTTCAGGGATTGCCGGATGGACGGGACATCCGCGATTCAGGCGGGCATCGCCCGTGAAATCGCGCTCGGGTTCCGGCAGGCCGTCAAGCGTCTTTTCGACCTGGCTTTCGCTTCCGTCTTTCTGACCTTCAGCCTGCCCGTTTTTATGGTCGTCGCGGTGCTGATCAAGACGACTTCGCGGGGTCCTGTTTTTTTCCGCCAGGAGCGGATCGGGTACCGGGGACGGAAATTCCGCATCTGGAAATTCAGGACCATGCGGGCCGACGACGGAGAGAAAGAGCATAAAGCCTATGTCGAATCCCTGCTGTCCGGGCCTGAAGACGCCGGACAGGCGGATCGCGTTGAACGGTACGTCGAATACCTCAACCGGAGAATCACGCGGATCGGCCGCTTTCTCCGTGCGAGCAGCCTGGACGAACTGCCCCAGATTTTCAACATACTGACCGGTGAGATGAGTCTGGTCGGCCCCAGGCCCCATCCGACCTATGAGGTGGAATCCTACAAGAAATGGTACCACCGGCGGCTCCAGGTGAAACCGGGCCTCACCGGATGGTCCAAACTGAATCTCCGTTTCACACCGGATAATTACGAAGAAGCCATTCTGCACGACCTCTGGTATGTGGATCACTGGAGCCTGCTTCTGGATTTCCGCATTCTGATCATGACGGTTCCGTTCGTTCTGTCCATGAAGGACGCCACTTGAGAAAAGGGGAAAAGCCGCAGCATGAAGAGGTTCGCGGGTAAACGGGTTCTGGTCACTGGCGGGGCCGGATTCATTGGATCCAATCTGACGGATCGGCTGGTCGAAGAGGGCGCCGAAGTCACGGTGCTGGACGACCTCTTCACCGGCCGACGGGAGAACATCCGGCATCTTGACGGCATCCGTTTCATCGAGGGATCAGTGACCCGGTTCGACCTGGTCTCCCGACTGGTTCAGGAGTCCGAAATCGTCTTCAACCTGGCCGTGCGGAACATCATCGTTTCCACGCGCTCCCCGCGTCTCGATTTTCTGGTCAACACCGGCGGCGTTTTCAACGTCCTGCTCGCGGCGAAAAAACACGGGATCGAGAAAATCGTCTACGCCTCTTCGGCATCCGTGTACGGAAACGCCCGCTACATTCCGGTCAACGAGGACGACCGCCTGAGCATCATCAACCCCTATGCGGCCAGCAAGCTCTCCGGAGAGAATTTCTGTTCCTCCTTCTTCGAAACCTACGGCGTTCCGGTCGTCATTCTGCGCTATTCAAACGTTTACGGTCTCAACCAGTCCCCGACCAATCCGTATTGCGGCGTGGTTTCGAAATTTTTCGAGAAACTCATGAACGGCCTGCCGCCCCTCATCCACGGGGACGGCGAACAGACACGCGATTTCACGTACGTCTCGGACGTGGTGGAGGCCACTTTAATGGCCGCGCTCAACCCCAAGGCCGTGGGCGACATTTTCAACGTGGGATCCGGCCGTGAGACGAGCGTCAACAAACTGGCCCGAACGATCCTGTCGATTTTCGGATCCAGCCAGAAACCGGTTCACATTGACCGTCGAGACATCGACAATATCCGGCGCCGTGTCGTCAACATCGAAAAAATACGCCGCATCATGCGGTGGACGCCCCGAATCAGCCTGAAGGAAGGACTGACACGGACGTTCGAATGGCTCCGGAGCGTAGAGGCTTCGGACGAGCCGATTTCCCCGAAGATTCCCGTCACCTCGGAGATCGAGGACCCGGATGCCGAAAGTCCTGAATGCCAGGGAGCCGCAGCGCCTTGAACGCGACGCGCGGCGAAAATAAACGGCCACCGGAAAAATCCGCACCGAAATCCGCAGCCGATCTCTTCCGGTGGATTCGCGTGCTTCGGCGGAACGCGGGATTGTTCATCGCGGTCTGGACGGGTTTTGTCGCCGCCGTGGCCGTGCTTTCCATCCGCGCCCCCCGGGAATACGAGGCTTCCGCCACACTTTCCATCCAGGAACAGCCCGGATGGAACGAGAAGATTTTCAATCTCGCCGCCGAATCCCAGCAGAAATACTGGATCAAGAACCAGGTCACCATTCTGGAAAGCAGAACCCTCACGGCCGATGTTGTGAACCGTCTGGCCGCACTGGGGAACGCCGATTCCCTCGAGATTCTCCAGCCGGCGGTTCGGGGCCGTATCAGCAGCCTGCTGGCCAGGCTGTCCGGCGGAAAAGCGAATCCGGAAAACGTCCGGGAACCCGCCGGTCCGGAAGACTGGATCGATCGGTTCTACGCCTCCACGCGCGTCTCATACGGCAGGGATTCGGACATTCTCTACCTGAAAGGCCGGTCCCATTCGGCCCGCGAAGCCGCGATTCTGGTCAATGTCTGGGTCGATGCCTACCGGGACTTCAACCGCTCGGACAACCGAGGCGAAGTCATCCAGGTCAAGAATTTCCTCGAGACCAAGCTCCTGGAGATGGAAACGGCCCTCGCCGAATCCGAGGAAAAACTGAAGCGCTATCAGAAACGCAGCAACGTGGTTTCCCTTCCCGAGGAGACCGCACAGATTGTCCAGCAGCTGGCCAGTTTCGAGTCGCAGTACAACCAGGCCAAGACCGAGTCCGAGGCCGCGCAGAACCAGCTCGCCTTTCTCAAGGAACAGCTGGGCGAAAGCCGGAAGCACATCTTGGAGAATATGACCCGGCAATCCAATCCCGTCCTGACGGAACTTCAAAAACAACTCGCCGAAACCGAAGCCCAGCGCGTGGCCTATGAAGCCCAGCTCTCGGGCGCCGGGTACAATCCGGGGAACGACTCCCGAATCGCCCAGATGGAGAATCGGATCCGGGGACTCAAGAACCGGATCGAACTGGAAACCCGCCGCCTGTTGCAGGCTGAAATTCCGCCCGCGGATCCCCTGGCCTTTTCCGAAAATCTCATCAGTTCCATTCTGGAAATCCGGACCCAGCAGTCTTCCTGGACGGCCCGGATGTCGGCCCTCAAATCCATCGTTGACGACTATTCGCGAAAACTGGACCGGCTCCCGGATAAAAGTCTCGAACTGGCAAGGCTTGAACGGGACGTTCAGCTCAACACGAAAATCTACTCCATGCTCAAAGAGAAATTTGAGCAGGCGCGGATCGGAGAGAACGGGCAATCTGGCCTGATCCGGGTTCTGGACCGTGCCGTCCCGCCTTCCGCGCCGTTCCGGCCGAATGTCCGGTTGAATCTCGTTCTGGCGGTTCTGATGGGAAGCCTCCTGGCGGCCGGCACGGTGTTCGTCAAGCAGGCGCTGTTCGGTGCGGTCGGATCGGCCGAGGATCTTGCCCCCCTGGGTGTTCCGGTTCTGGGCGCAGTGCCCGAACTGCGCCCGGCCGGACGCAGATCCGTTTCACGGGGAGAGGGGGAGGCCCGGACACAGCGGGCGCGCCGCATTTACCCCTTTCTGGTCGGTTTCGGAAATGACGAACCTGAACTTCGGGAAGTGTACCGGGCGGTTCGCACTTCTCTGTATTACACGATGCGCCAGAACCGCTGGAAAACCCTGCTCGTCACCAGTCCGGAGCCGTCCGACGGAAAGACCACAACCGCTGCGAATCTCGCCATCGCCTTCGCAGAAAACGGAATCTCCACGCTTCTGGCGGACGCGGATCTCCGGAAGCCGGCCCTGGACCTGCTTTTCATGGGATCCGAAATGAAAACCGGACTGACCTCCGTCCTGAGCCAAAAAACGGGCTGGGAATCACTCGTCCGAGAAACCACTCTGAAAAATCTCGATTTCCTCGCGGCCGGACCGGCCGTGAAGAATGCCCCCGAAATACTCGGGTCATCCGCCATGAAACTGTTTCTGCGCGAGACCCAGAAAAAATACGGCGTGGTGATCCTGGACAGCCCGCCCCTGCTGCCGGTCACGGACGCGCTGGTTCTTTCCCCGCTGACGGACGCCGTGCTGGTGGTCGTCCGGCTGGGAAAGTCCAGCCTGAAACAGCTTCAGGAGTCCGTCGAACGGTTTCAGAGTGTCGGCGCCCGTGTCGCGGGGGCCGTCCTCACGGGCGCGGACCGGGGCGAACGCCGTTCATACCGGGACTATTACGGCGCATCCTGACCGTTGGCCCGCGGCTGCCGTTCCAGAACGCACTGCCGCCTCCTGATTGAGGGCCTTTCCGGCGAAGGCCTGAGCGGCGCCAAACCGGGAGATCCGCGTTTGACTTTTTGGTTTGATCTCTGCCATCCGCCGCATGTCCTTTTTTTCTCCCCCCAGATACGGGCTCTTGAGAACAGAGGACACCGGTGTTTCGTCACGGTCCGGGACCGTTTTCAGGTGAAGGACCTGTGCGTACTCCACGGGCTCGATCCCCTCGTCATCGGACGGGATTACGGCAAAGAGACAGCCGCAAAAGCCGCCGGATTCCTCATCCGGACGGCTCAGCTGGTCCGGGCCTGTCGTGGACGCCGTCTGTCCCTGGCGGTCAGCCAGGGTTCCACGTATCAGGTCGTGGCCGCCTCGCTGCTCGGCATGCCGTCGGTTTTCATGACCGATTATGAACATGTTTTCCTCGGCATCGCAAACCGCTTCGCAACACGGCTCTTCTTTCCGTCCGCGATACCCGCACGGATTCTCCGGGACCGGGGCGTGCCCCCGTCCAAAGGTTACGCCTATCCGGGATTGAAGGAAGACGCGTATGTACACCGCTTCAAGCCGGATACGGCCGCTTTCAGCCGCCTGAAGATTCCACATCACTCCGTGACCGTGGTGTTGCGCGCTCCTTCTGTCTCCGCCCATTACCGAAATCCTGAGAGTGAAATTCTTTTTAACCGGGTTACGGAAGCGCTGCTGACGCATCGCGGTGTCACGGTTCTGTTCCTGCCCCGGTCGGCTGAGGATGGTTTGAATCTGCGACAGCGGGTTTCCCGCCTGCCGGGCAGACTCATCGTCCCGGATCGCGCGGTCGACGCCCTGAACTGGATATGGCATTCCGACCTGGTTGTCGGCGGAGGCGGCACGATGAACCGCGAAGCGGCGGCCTTGGGTGTTCCGGTGTATTCGATATTCAGAGGCCGGACCGGGGCCGTGGACCGTCACCTCAACCGAAGCGGACGCCTGACTTTCATCGAAAATGAATCTCAAATCGGGCGCATCCGCGTCGTGAAGCGGGTCCGTCGCACCGTCAGCGGCGGACAGTCCGACCTGGCCGAAATCCTGGCTCGCGAGTTGATCCGGACCGTCTCCGGGCATGCCTGAGGGGAAAGGCCGCATGCGCACCCGTATCGCCATGCTCGGCGCTTTTCCTCCCGCGATCGGCGGAATCTCGGCCTGCATCGACAATCTGATGCGGTCCGGCCTGCGGCATCGACACGCGTTTCTGCCCTTTCACACCTATTCACGCAAGGGCGGATCCGCTGCATACGGAGAGGAATCCGTTTTATGGAAGACGGGACGGGTGCTGTCGGATATGGCGCGATTCATCCCGTTTCTCGTCCGCAGGGCGCCAAACCTCGTTCATGTGCACACTTCTTTCGGAGACTGGTCGTTCTGGCGGGATTCCCTGTACGTGCTGCTTGCCAGGGCTGCGGGCAAGCCGGTTTTTCTGCAGATCCACGGCGGAGACCTGGCATCCTTCATGCGGCGGCACCCCAGCGCGGGATCACTTCCGAGAATCCTCCTTTCGTTCCCGACACGGATCGGCGTTCTTTCAAGGATGCAGGAAATACCCCTCCGCCTGTTGAGCCGGAGGAATGGAATCGAACGGGTTCCCAATTTCGTGAAGGCGGGGGAGACGGTTCCACGAAAGGAAATCCGCTCCAGATTCGGCATCCCGCAGCGATCCTGTCTCGCGGTTTTTGCGGCCCCCCATCTCTATCCGGCCAAGGGGGTATTTGAACTGATGGGCGCGGCTGCGGCACTGCTGCCCTCTTATCCGGAACTCCGGTTCTGCGTCATCGGCGGGGGGGGAGCGGAGAGCGCACTCAGGCGGATCCGAAAGTCCATGAGGGGAGGAGAACGCGTCCTGTTCACCGGAAATATTTCCCCGGAAACGGTCCGACAATGGATGTCGGCCGCGGATATCTTCATTCTGCCCAGCCATGGCGAGGGATTTCCCATGTCCGTTCTCGAAGCCATGGCCGCGGGACTCCCGGTGACGGCGACCCGGGTGGGGGCCGTTCCGGAAATGATCGATGACGGAATCGGCGGCATCCTGATTCCTCCCCGCGACTCCGAAGCACTGGCCCGGGCGCTGGCCGGTCTCATCGAGAATCCATCCGTCCGGAAACGAATGGGTCTTTACAACCGGGAGAAAGTGCTGCGGATGTACAGCATGAAAAATGCGGAAAAAACATTCGGTCGCTGCTACCGTATCACCGCGGGATTGGACCGATGACCACCCGCCGTCCGAATCGGAACGTGGGCCGGACCCTGCGCGAAACGGCCGCTGTTTCGGCGGCAACCGGGTTCTTTCTGATTCTGGCCGTTCAATGGGATTTTTCCCGCACCGCCAGGCTGTACCGCGATGCCGCATCGATGCACGCGCCGGTGTCATTGCGTCAATATCCGTATCCCTTCCGCGCCGCGCTCAGTATCTGCAGTGACATCGATGACACGGAGACGCCCGAGGAATTCCTCTCCATACAGGAATTTCTCAACACGGATCATGAAACCGTCTACGGCCGAGGCGTCGGGCTGGAGATCGGGAACAGCTTCTATATGGTCGACCGTCCGGGGCGGAACGAGTT
Source organism: bacterium (assembly GCA_016933415.1). Taxonomy (GTDB): domain Bacteria; phylum Zhuqueibacterota; class QNDG01; order QNDG01; family DTFT01; genus JAFGAX01. Next base: position 39,632 of record JAFGAX010000147.1, on the reverse strand, counting down.
TACGTGGTTTTCCGACCGGCCGCAGGACCAGCGGATTATCCGTGAATTCATCCGTGCCGGAATCATCGACTGTCTGCACTCCTACGGAGAAGGATGCTCGACACGCGTGCAGGCCGTATCCGCGATTCGGGCGCTCGAACGGGACGGCTGCCGTGTGCCGGTCTGGATCAACCACAGCAACGCGCGATCCAATATGTCGAAATGGTTCAAAACGAACCGCGGCGACCGGCTCGGCGATCCGGCCTATCACTCGGACGTGACGATTCCGTACGCCATCCGGTACGTCAGTTGCGGCAGCAGCACATCGGTTGTCGGGCAGGACGCGCCGGTCTCCTGGCGATCCTATCTCTGTCCGCCGGTTTCGGAGGCGTGCCTGAAGTCCCTCCGGAACAGCGCCAAGTCATTTTTCAAGAGAATTGCCTCGATGTTCGGACTTTCCGATACGCGTTATTTTCTGCACCGGGACAATGCCCTGATCGGCATTCGGCGTCTCGAGGACGGCAGGCGCGTTTATGAATTCATGCGTTACGACCTCCATCGGGAAGGCATCGGATACGGCGCCGACAGCCGCGGACTGGCTGAGAACATTTCCGAATCCGTTCTGAAGCGCCTTCTGGAGGTCCGAGGAACGGGCATTGTCTACACGCATCTCGGTAAAAACGGGGACGGACAGCCCTGGGTGGATCCGCAAACCGCGGACGCGCTCCGCAATTTATCCGTTCACGCGACGGAAGGTCGCATTCTCGTCACGACCACCTATAAACTGCTGAATTACACCACCGTCAGGCGAGCGCTCCGCTGGACAGCCGAGGCGGATTCGACGGAAACGGTCATCCGGATTCACGGCATCCGGGATACGATTCTCGGCGAAATCGAAGCGAACGAGGAGAACCTGCAGGGGATCACGTTCACCGTTCCGGACGGAAAACCGGTTCGGATTCTGGTTCACGGGAAAGCGTGCCGGGACCTGCGGACGAATCCGCCGGACGAAAGCGGCCGTCGTTCGGTTTCTTTTCCCTGGAAGCGGCTCAAGCCGCCGGAGTTTCATGACCCCGGGCATTGACTCCCTGCGCAGGCGTTCCGTTCGTGGTCCTGCAATGCGGCGTCCTGCGGATTCCGGCATATCGGCCGCGCGTACGGAACGGGATCAACCGATGGCTCCTGAAAACGGCCCCATGAAAAAATGCCGCTTGTCGGATGCCCACGGAACCGGACGGCTGAACGCCGGACGTTCCAGGGCGCTCATTCTGAAATCCCTTTCGATTCTGACCGAATACGTGGAGCGAGAATCGTACCGCGGGTTCGATCCGTATGACGCCCTTCTTTCTCCCGCGGCATCCCATCCGGTCTTCAACAGGCCCTTGATGCGCATCGTCTTCACACAGATTCTGCGCCGCCTGCCTTTCAATCCGCGCCCCATGCTGGGCATTCCCCCGGGCCTGAATCCGAAGGGGCTGTCGCTTTTCCTGAGCGGATATGCGGCGCGTCCGGCCGCCGCCTTCCCGGACGGACGGGAGGCGCGCATCCGCCTGCTGGTCCGCCTTCTCCATGAGAATCGTTCACCCGGATATGAACACCCCTGCTGGGGCTATCATTTCCCGTGGCAGAACCGAAACCAATTGTATCCATCCTATACGCCGACCCTGGTCAACACCGGTTTCGCGGGTCATGCCCACCTGGACGCGTATGCCGCGACCGGAGACCCTTCTCTTCTCAAAGTCGCCGAGGGGTCGGCCGGATTCATTCTGGAAAGTCTCCCTCGGGTGGTGGATGACGAAACACGGCTGTGCCTAGGATACACGCCCCTTGACCGGTCGCGGATATTCAATTCGAATGCCATCGGCGCCGCCTTTCTCGCCCGAGTCGGGTCGGTCCGGAACCGCAGGGACTGGCTGCATTCCGCTCGAAGAATGATGAACTGGGTGGCGGAACATCAGCGGCCGGATGGTTCCTGGGTGTATGGGGAGGCCCCCACCCAGGGATGGATCGACCTTCACCACACCGCGTTCATCCTCGAAAGCCTGAGCCGTTACCAGTCCTCTTCCGCCGGAAACCGAGCGTTCGCGCCGGTTCTGGAAAGGGGAACCGCATACTTCCTCCGGACATTCTTCCGGGAAGACGGTTCGGCGTCGCTCTGGCATGACAGGCCGTTTCCGAAAGATATCCACGCTTTTGCGGCGGTGTCCGCACTCTGTGCGGTGCCGCAGAATGACGCAGTCCGAATCAGAAGGCGGTCTCTGATCCGCTGGCTGGTCACGCACATGCAGGACCCGTCCGGTTATTTCTACTACCAGGCGCACCGCCATTACTGCATCCGGATTCCCTACATGCGCTGGTCCCAGGCATGGGCCTTTTACGGACTTTCCGCCGGACTGGCGGCGGAAAGGTCGCGGGAGGCCGGATCATGATCGCACGGGAACCGATCAGCGGATCACGCGACCGTTTTTTCCGCATACTCCTGCCCGGATTTGCGGCCGGTATTCTGGCCGGCATCGCATCCATGCGGTTTCTCGCACTGCCTCCGACGCTCATCCTGGGCGGTCTTCTGGTAGCAGGAGGCGGTCTGGCGGCTGTGGCGTACAGAAAAGCCGGCACCGCCGTCCTTTCGCTTCTCATCGCATCGCTGATCATCAACATCGACAAGACCTTTTTCCTGAACCCGGATCATTCCGGCGGCGCCAAGGGTCTCATCCTGGCCTTCTGGAACATCGTATTGCTGGGTTTCATGGCGCTCCGTCCAACCGCCTTCCCGGGAATACGGTCCGGACGGCAGGGACCCCCGATGTGGGCCTGGGTTTCGCTTCTGCTGCTTTTCGTTTTTTCGGCATTTTCGCTCACCCAGGCGTTCAGTCCGCGTCTCGGCCTGTACCAGCTTCTGGAACTCTCCAAGGCGCTTCTGCTTTTTTTCGTTCTGGCGGACGCCTTCCGGGACCGGGGGGCCGTCACGACCGCCCTGTCGGTTCTGCTGATCGTTTTTCTTTTCGAACTGGCGGTTGGAACCATCCAGTACACCCTCAACCGGGATGTGCACCTCGGCATCCTGACAAACGCCACAACGAACAGTGTCCGTCGCATCGGCGATCGATCCATGATCAGCGTGTCCGGCACCCTTGATGGGTCCGACCGGTTTTCAAGTTATCTCCTCATGATGCTGCTTCTGTTCATGGGCTGGTGGTCCTCGCTGAAGCGGGCGATCCCGCGGCTCCTGCTGCTGGCGGCCGTTCTCGCGGGCACGATGCTGCTCGTCTTCACGTTCAGCCGCGGCGGATGGATCGGCTTTGCCGGGGGTCTTCTGGTTTTCGCCCTCCTGCACTGGCGTATCGCCGAAAACCGGAGCCGGGCACTGTTCCGGGGGCTGATCGTGCTCGCCGTCATTTCAACGGTCCTCTGGGCGCTCCGCGACTTCATCCTTCTGCGGTTCACGGGCGAGGATTACGGATCCGCCCAGTCGAGAATACCCATGATGCAGATCGCCCTGGGCATGATCCGGGAATTCCCGTGGCTGGGGGTCGGCCTGAACAATTACACCCTGTCCATGGCCCCCTTCGACCCGACCGGCCTGACGCTCGAATTCTTTCATCCGGTTCACAACGTGTACCTCCAGCTGGCGGCCGAGATCGGGCTTCCGGGGCTCGCCGCGTTCCTCGCTTTCATTGCCGGCCTGTATATCCGGACGCTGTCCTCCCTCTCCTCACCTTTGCCGGACCGATCCAAACAGCTCCTGATCGGGTGCATCAGCGGGGTGACCGGACTCCTGATCCATCATACCGTCAACAACGCGACCATTGATTCCGAGGCGTTTCTCGTTTTCTGGATCTTTGCCGCGGCGATCATCGCCCTGTCCGGCCGGCCTGAAACACAGGCATCCACCCACGGCGGGGAAGGAGGCCGGATTGGTCTCCGATAGAATGGTCATCGCGCGGAACACGACCCTTCTCGTTTCCGCGGAAGTCGTCACGCGCGCGCTCGGGGCGCTCCTGACCATTCTGATCGCGCGAAGACTCGGAGCGGAGAAACTCGGCCTTCTGGCCTTCGCTCTGTCCTTCACCGAACTTTTCGGATTCATCACGCGTTTCGGGTTCCGCACCATGATTGCGAGGGATCTGGCAAAGCATCCGGAACGGACTGGACCGGTGCTCGGCGGCCTGCTCGTGCTGGAAACCCTTCTGGGCGCGGCGGTTCTGGCCGCGGTCTGGATCACCCTGCTGCTGATGGGCACCGGCCCGGAAAAGAGCGCCGTTGTCCTCATCTGCGCCGGCATTCTTGTATTTTCCTCCATCCTCGATATTTTCTACGCGATTTACAGGGCCCATCAGAACGCCGTTCATGAGGTGTTCAACAAGATCGGCCTCAATTTGTCCGTTTCGATCACCGGCGTAGCCGTCATTTGGATGGGGTACGGTCTTCTGCCGATGCTGGCCGTCCGCCTCGCGCTCTATGCGGTGTTTTTCGCTGCAGGCATCCGGATCCTCGTCCGTCGCTATAGCCAGCCGGTTTTCACCGGACAAACCGCGTTCTATGCCGGCCTGTTCCGCTCCGCTCTTCCCTTCGCCGCGCTCGGGATTATCGTGACGGTCAATACCCAGATCGGAACGATTCTGCTCACCTTCTTCAAGGGTGAGTCCGAAACCGGGTATTTTTCCGCGGCTCTCCGGATCTGCGGTGTTCTGACTTTTCTGCCCATGGCTTTCACCAGCGCCGTACTGCCGGCCATGGCCAAATTCAGGGAATCGGGAGACGACGCCTCATTCCGCCTGAGTTATGAGAAATCCCTGAAATTTTTATTCATCCTTGTCATCCCGATCGCGGTCAGCTTCTCCGTTCTTGCCGGTCCGATCATCCGGCTCCTGTACGGATCCTCATTCGGCCAATCGGTCCCGATGCTCCGAATTCTCCTCTGGATGCTCGTATTCGCCTTCCTCAACCAGGCTTTCATGATCGCCTTCTCGGCCATGGACCGAGAATCGATTTTCGTCCGGTTTCAGGCTTTCGGCACCGCCTTCAACGTCGTTCTTGGCCTCCTGCTGATACCGGCTACAGGCGGCATCGGCCTCTGCGCCGCAAGCGCCGGGTCCCAGGCGCTGATCACACTGCTTTCCGCCGGAGCACTGACATCCCGGATACCGGGTGTCCATCCGGTGAGAATCCTCGCCAAGGCAATGATCTGTGCGGGAATCCTGGGGGCCGCGCTCCTTCCTTTCCGTCATCAATCGCCGGCCGTTCTTCTTCCCGCATACGGACTGGCGTATGTTTCAATGCTATTCGCGATCCGGACTTTCGGTAAGGGTGAAATCCGCATGTTCCGGGAACTGCTCAGCCGAAGGGGGAATACGGCATGAATTGGAAGGAACGGTTCATCCGGACCGTTTCATACCCGCTGTACGAGAAATCGCGGGGCCTGACGATACGGTCCAAACTGCATGCACTGGAAGCCGGCCGAAACCGGACACCTTCGGAAATCCAGGACCTCCAGCTCCGGAAACTCCGCTCCCTCATCACGGACTGCGGCGCCCGTACGCCCTATTACCGTGAAATGCTGGAAAGGAACGGCCTCACCGCTGATTCCTTCCAATCCTTGGCTGATCTGTCCCGCCTGCCGGTTCTCACCAAATCCCTCCTGCGGGAAAACAGGGAAGTCATCAGTCAGCCGGGGCTCTTTCCGAGAACGTACTGCCACCAGTCCAGCGGCTCGACAGGCGATCCCAAGGTGCTTTGCGCGGACACGGAAGCCGAAAGCTTCCGCATGGCCGCCCTGTTCCGGAGCCGCCGGTGGTGGGGGTGGGACATCGGCTCGCCTGTTCTGGAGATATGGGGGACGTATCATCTTCAACGGTCTCTGATGCGGAACATCCGAATGAGTTGGATCGAAAACCGCTTTCGCTTCTCGGCCATGCGGCTGACGGACGCCTCCGCCGCCGAAACCTGGAAACTCTTCCGGAAGCACCGGGGCGCGTACGTGCGCGGCTATGTCAGTTCCATTCTCGGTATCGCCCGGCTCTTCGAGGAAAGCGGACGACACCCCGCTGAACTCGGCTTCCGCGCCGTCTGCACCACATCCGAACGCCTCTATGATGATCAGCGTCGTTTTCTGGAATCGGCCTTCCGGTGTCCCGTGATCGACGAATACGGCGCCAGCGAAGTCGGCATCATCGCTTTTCAATGTCCTTCCGGCGGCATGCATCTGATGGAGGAGAACCTCATTGCAGAATTCGCCGATCTGCCTCAGGCCGGTCCGGATGGCCCCAAACGGCTGATTCTGACCGAACTGAACAACCGCGCGACACCGCTGCTGCGGTACGAGATCGGAGACCTGGTGCGTCCGGATCCTGAGCCCTGCGCCTGCGGATCGGCGCTCTCCCGGATTCGCGTTGACATCGGACGGGACTCAGAAATGGTGCGTCTTCCCGACGGATCGCAGGTTTCTCCCGTTCTCTTCTGTCATATGGGCCAGTACAGCTTTTTTGAAATCGGCAGAAAAATCAGGCAGTACCGGATCATCCAGAAGAGGCTGGACCTCTTTGAGGTGGAGGTGGTCTGCCGTACGGAGGATCAGGCGGATGTGGAATCCTATTTCCGCAAAGCCTTTGAGGAGGACTTCGACGGCCTGGTGCGGCTGAACGTGCGGTTTCGCGATTCCATCCCGCCTGACGCCAGCGGCAAGCACCGGATGTTCATCTCCGAAATTCCCACCGGCGGATCGGAGTCCGGATGAACCCGCCGTTCCGAAACCTGAACATCCTGATTCTTTCGGATCATGACCCCGGCCGGATCTGCGGGCACACCATTCACGTGCAATACCTGCATGACTTTCTCGGGCGCTGGAACCGCGTGCGACTCACCGGGCACGCGCGACTCCGCGACCTGCGGAGCGCGGATGTCGTCTGGATCCGTTCCGAAAGGCTGTTTCTGCGCTGGATCCCCTTCTGCGCGTGGATCCGTAAACCAACCGTCTTCGATCTGGCCTCCTTTCCCTGGCTCGAGCTGGAAATGGCAGGACGATCGCGCCTGCGCATCATGCTTTCCCGCTGGACCTTTCGGCTCGCGCTGAAGACAGCCGTGGTCCGGGTGCTCAGCGTGTCCATGGCCCGCTATCTGAAAACCCGGTTCCGGTTTCCGGATTGGCGGATGTTCGTACTGCCCATTCCCGTATGTCTTCCGGCGGCCCGACGGAAGAACCGGATGGACGGACGAATTCATTTTGTTTACATGGGGTCTGAAAAGCCCTGGCAGGGATTCCGGAACCTGATCGACGCTTTTGCCCGGCTCGAATCCGATCCGTACCTGCGGCTGCACTGCTACGGCATCCCGGGCACGGACACGAAAAACGTCCGTTTTCATGAAAGCGTTCCCCATACGGAAATGATCCGGATTCTGGCCGACCGCACCGATGCGGTCGTTGTGCCGAGGCCCAGGAACACGGTGACGGAACATGTAACGCCGATCAAGTTCGCGGAAGCCGCAGCGATGGGCTTGCCCATTCTCGCGACCGATCTTCAGGTTCTGAGGGAAGCGGGGGGAGAAATGGTCCGTCTGCTGCCGGACAACGGGACGGAAACCCTGATCCGGGGGATCCGGTCCTTCGCAAAAGAAAGGAAATTGCGTTGAATACCCGATTGGCGCTGGCCGATCTCGCGGCCTCCGCTTTCCGGAAAGACAGGCCGGGGCTCGCCGCGAAAGCACTCCGCCGGATCATCGGACGCGTCTGGTCCGATGGATTCGCATCGGCTTTTTATTCTCACAACCGTGGGAAGCCCGCTCTCTGGCCCGGAAAGAGCGCGTGTTTAACCCTGTCTTTCGACTGCGACCATGAGGCCGATTACCGGGCGATGCCGGAACTGCTGGACGCGCTGGCAGGGGAGGGGCTGAGCGCCTCGTTCGCCTGCATCGCCAAATGGGTGGAACTGGATCCGGACAGTCATCTCGAATTGATCCGTCGCGGCCACGAACTGGTCAACCACACCTATACGCATCCCAGCAACAGCCGCTTCCATCCGGACGAACGTTTCAACGAAATCACGCCCGGCGCCAGACGAGAGGAAATCGAAATGGCGGACCGGATCATCCGCGTCAGGCTGAATTACCGGCCGTCGGGTTTCCGAACGCCTCATTTCGGGGATTCCCACACAAGGGACGTATACTCCGTCCTGGCCGGAATCGGCTACCGGTACTCCAGCTCCAGGATTTCCATCCAGTGTCCGGGATATGGAATGCCGTACCGCGAGTCGGACGGGATATGGGAATTTCCACTTTCATTCGACCCGGCATATCCGAATACCTGCTTTGACACCTACAACCGGTTTCCGAGAACGGATGGACCGGTTCCTGCGGAGCAGGAAAACGCCTTTTTCGGCCGCATCGAAAAAATCATCGGAATGGCGATGGATACGGGATCGTACGTCAATCTCTATTTCGACCCATCGGACATCGGACGGCTCGGTCGGTTCAGGGATTTCATCCGCTTTCTGGGTTCCCTGAAAACACGATTGTGGGTTGCGCCGTATGAACGCATTCTGAACGAATGGAGCAGGAACTCAGTCTGACAAGTCATCACAGACCGTATCAACCCCGTGAAACAGTGGAATCTTTCACGGGGATTTTTATTGGCCCCTGCTTTGCCTATATATAGGATTGTGAAGAAAAAGTAATTAGTTTATCTTCATAAAAACAAGGGGTTATCGAAAGGGGTATTTGCCATGAAAAGGAAATATTTGCCCCGATTCGTGGCGGTCGGAAACGGTTGCGGGAAAGTTTTTCCGATTCTGTTCTTGATCCTCTGGACGGCATCGCTGAAAGCCTCCACCTATTTTGTTTCGCCCGCAGGAAACGACAGCCGCACCAATGCGCAGGCAACGAATCGTTCCACTCCATGGAAAACCATTCGAAAAGCGGCTTCGATTCTGGCCGCCGGAGACAGCCTGATCGTCCTGCCCGGCACCTATGTTGAAAGCGACATCCCATTTTCAAATTCCGGCGCTCCCGGAAAGTGGATCACGGTGACGGGTGAACCGGGAACCCGTCCGGACGTGACGGGAACCGGACAATACGGATTCATCATTCAGGGACAGCTTGGATCGCCGTTCACCAAAACCCATTTTCACATACGGAATCTGTCCTTTCACGGGTATCAGCAGGACGGGGTTTCAGTCTATTACGCGGATTTTGTGTTTCTGGATGATCTGATCGTGTACGATAATGGAAATGCGGGTCTGAATACAGTCGGATCGAATCACATCATCATACAGGACTGCGTTCTGCACCACAACGGATGGAAGGCGGACGGGGACAGCGGGTGGGGGGACGGTGCCTCCATCAACAACCGCGAATTGCTGGATTCCGGCATTCAGTGGTTCTCTATCGTCCGGCGGAACGTCATGTACGCGAACTGGCAGAAACGAAACGGATCCTACTGGGACGGAAACGGATTCACCTGGGACCTCGCCGGAACCGGCGGCCTACATCTGATGACACGGAATATCTTCTACAACAACGGAGGCTCCGGCGTTCTGAACAACAATACCGGGAACCTGGCCATGATCCACAACATCCTCTTCCGGAACATGGCCGACACCAACCGCTGTCAGAACATGGCGGAACTGTACCTGACGGATCAGTGGGTTCACAACGCGGTTCTGAAGAACAACATCATATACGGCCGCAAACGAACGGCACGGTACGACCAAATCTGCCCGATCATCCTCGAGGATGCGGACAATCAGACCGGAATCAAAGCCGAAAACAACTGGGTCTGGGGAGAACTCGGAAATGCAACCGAAATCTACTGGCTCGGATTCATGTCCCTCGCGGAATGGAAACGAAGGTTCGCGCCCACGACCCTGACGGGAGACCCGGGTTTCGTATCCGCTCCCCTGGACTGGCAAAAAACACTGTTTCACGGCCTCGAGTGGATCGACATGGACGCCGCACGGTACAATTTCAAGCTGAAAAAAGAATCGGGATGCATCGATCAGGGAACCGTTCTGACCCGGATCGGTTCCGCCGGCTCCGGAACCGTTGTTCCGTTGGAATCCGCACGGTGTCTGACGGACGGTTTCGGCATTCCCGGACAGGGCGATATCATCCAGATCGGCGCGGAAAAGAACCTGAGGATCCTGTCTGCGGATTACACGAACAACCGGATCACCGTGGACCGGAACATTTCCTGGAAAGCCGGAGACGGCGTGTCTTATCCGTACACCGGTCAGAATCCGGATATCGGCATCCATGAGTATGAACCGCTTTATTTCCCCCAAATCGATCCGGACCCGATCCCGATCACAGAAAAGGAACTCTACGCCACGATCCAGTCTTTCCGGGTTCTGAAAAAGGTTTTAAGCGTTGAATTGACCGCATCCGAAACCGTGGTCAAAAATCCAGGCCCCCTGTACATGGACGAAGCGGATGGCACCGTTTCAACGATCGTTCTGACCGGTGCCGTACCGGGAAATGTCTTCACTGGAGCGCTGGCCCTGGACGGATCCGTTGCCGAGGGAACAGCCCGTTACCGTCTGCCTTCCGACGCTCTGATGGATGCGGGGTCGACGGTTTCAGATGAAATCCGATCAGGAGACTACGTTGAACTCGAGTTGACACCGCCAGCGGCCCCAGGAGGCATGACAGTCGCGGCTTTAAGCGTTCATTAGCGCTGCATTTATTGGCTATTGACTTTCCTACGTCAATTGGCTAAATTTCCCTGCCGTCTGAACGCCCCCGTAGCTCAGATGGATAGAGCAACTGCCTTCTAAGCAGTGGGTCGCGCGTTCGAGTCGCGCCGGGGGTACCCGATATTTGCGCAATCCATCCCGGTTTTCTGACCGGGATTTTTTTTTACCCGATGTAAAAGCAAGCATAAATAAACGATCGGAAAAAAGATTAGCTGTAAGAGTCGATTGATATTAAAAGAATTTTTTAACGTCCTGATATGCCACAATCGGAAAAGGAGAAGTGATGGTCCGGAGAAAAGCGAGGAATACAATAAAAATTAAAAACAATGGAATTAATTACATACGATCAATTGCAAGTATACATAATATATCTTATGCGAAGTTATGCAAATCCCTTTTCCCTGTGTTATTTCAGATTATTCATCAATCTCCTGGCGTGCTCTTTTATCGGAGCGAAAAATTCGACCGCATTCACCTTGTCCAGCCATTCCATCGCCTTTTTATTTTCATGTTTCAGTGAATACGCGTAGGCCAGCTGGTACATGGCCAGCGGATTGTTCTGGTTTTTCTTCAAGGCCATGCGGAACTGGTGCATGGCCTCGTCTGTTTTTCGCATGCGCAGAAGCTGGATGCCGTACAGGGTCACCACCATCGGATCGATCTTTCCGAGTTCGATCGCCCGCTTGAAGCATTCGGCGCTTTCGGCGGGTTTCTTCTGGAAATGGTACACCGTTCCCAGGGCCTTCTGGTAAAGACCTTTTTTGGGATTCAGCCGGACGCATTTTCGGAAGTCGTCCGCGGCCTCGTCCAGCCGGCCTTTTCTGATTTCGGCTTCTCCGAGCAGATACCAGGCGAAATCGTCCGAAGACTGGTGACGCAGGTATACCTGATAATGTTCTGCGGCCGCCGTGTAATTGCCGGCAAGCGCGAATCCCGTGCCTTTTGACAGGGCCGCCAGGCGGTCTCCCTGAAGCACTTCCGGAGCGGTTTCTGCCTTTGACTCGGAGATCGATTTTCCGGCGAATTCCGCGATGGGCGTCCCCGGAGCCAGTTCGATGACTTTCTTGAAATAGCTGTTCGCGGCCTCCGTGTCGTTCAGATGAACGTAGATTTTCGCGATTCCCAGATATGCGCGGCTTTCCCGGGGATTGTACTGAATGGCGTGATTGAAGGCTTCGATCGCCTCATTGTACCGTTTCTGAAGGCTGGCCACGGCGCCGAGATTCAGATAGCCGAGCACATTCTCTCGGTGCAGCCGGACGGATTCGTTGAAATGCCGGACCGCTTCGTCATGCCGGTTCAGCTTGATCCGGCTCAGCCCGAGCGCCAGATGCGCCTTGTAATGAATGGGACAGATGCGGACGGCCCGTTCGAGCGAACGGACGGATTCATCATACCGTTTCTGCTCGTACAGAACAAGACCGATATGGTAATGGTATTCCGAGTCGTCCGGATTCACGGAAACGGCCTGTTTCCACTTCTCCAGGGCCGGTTCGAACTGACGCTGACGGGCGAGACGCACGGCGGCGGCGTGTATCTGCTCGGCGTTGACATCGACGGAACGGGGTCTGAACTGAATGCGGATGATATCCTGCTCCAGGGAAACCGTCAGCCTGCCGGACTCCGTGGCGTACCGTTTTTCCAGAAGCAACCGGATGTCCTCGGAAGAGGGCGTCTCTCCCGGAATCGGAAAAAGTTCGGGATCGGCCTGGATTTCAGACACCTTCAGGACCGTCTGGACCGATTTCGATCCGGGGGTTTTCATGTCGCTCCCTCCCGTTTTTCTCCGAAATAGGCTCGGATCCTGTGAGACAATTCATTTTCGCCGATCAGGGCCGTTTCGCCCGTACGCCGGATGCGGAATTCGAGTTTCTTCTCCCGGATCCAGCGTTCGCCGACGACCACCTGCAGTGGAACGCCGATCAGATCGGCATCCTTGAATTTGAAGCCCGGCGAGGCCGGGCGGTCGTCCAGCAGGCATTCCCAGGACTCGGCGCCGAGCGCGGCGTACAGGGATTCCGAAACGCGGACGATTTCCGGGTTGTCCATCTTGACCGGGATCAGATGGACATGATAGGGCGTCAGCACGGTGTTCCAGACCAGCCCCTTCTCATCATGTCCCTGCTCGATCGCAGCGGCCAGAATCCGTTCGATGCCGATGCCGTAACTGCCCATGATAATCGGTTTTTCTTTTCCATTGCGATCGAGAAAATGGGCCTTCATGGCTGCCGAATATTTGATGCCGAGCTTGAAGATGTGACCGAGCTCGATGGCGTTCGTGACGCTGAGCGGCCGCCCGCAGGAGGCGCAGGCGTCCCCCGCGGAGACGTTCCGGAAATCACCGAACGCCTCGACCGTGAAATCACGGCCGGGCTCGGCGCCGGTGAAGTGGTGATCCCGCAGGTTGGCGCCGACGACCATGTCCCGCTGTCCGGCCAGGGTCTCGTCGGCCAGGATGCGGATCGGTCCGGAAGGACGCACCGGTCCCACAAAGCCGGCTTCCACGCCGCAGGCCGCGACGATTTCCTCCGGATGCGCGGGCCGGACGACCGCACCCAGAAACGACTGGAGCTTGTTTTCGTTGAGTTCGTGATCGCCCCGGACCAGGACCATGACCGTTTTTCCGTCCGCGACCATTAGAACAGCCTTGGCGAAACGGGAGGGCTCCTTTTTCAGGAAACCGGACACCTCTTCAATGGTCCTTTTTCCGGGCGTTTCGACCCGGGTGATCGGAGCGGAAGGAAAGACCGCGGTTTCAATTTTTGCGGATGCGACTTCCAGGTTGGCCGCGTACCCGCATTCGCAGATGGCGAGCGTGTCCTCACCGAATTCGGACTCGAACATGAATTCCTGCGAAACCTTCCCCCCCATCAGACCGCTCGAGGCGCCGACCACGTGAAAATCGAGACCGCAGCGGCTGAAAATGGCGCGGTAGGCGTCGGCATGCAGTCGGTAGGATCGGTCAAGTCCTTCCTCGTCGCTGTCCAGGGAGTACGAATCCTTCATGAAGAACTGACGGGTCCGAATGACGCCCGATCGGGGCCGCGGCTCGTCGCGGAACTTGTTCTGGATCTGGTACCACATCTGCGGAAGATCCTTGTACGACTTGACGAATTTGCGGGCCAGGTCGCAGATGATTTCCTCGTGCGTGGGGGCCAGGACAAGGGGACGTTCCTTCCGGTCCTTGAGGCGGAATAGTTCGTCTCCGAAATCCGCGTTCCGGCCCGTCTCGTCCCAGATTTCAGCCGGATTCAGCGCGGGCATATGCAGCTCCTGGCCGCCGATCCGATCCATCTCCTCCCGGACGATGCCCATGATTTTTTTAAGAACCTTCCAGCCGAGCGGCAGAATGGTGTAGATTCCCGCGGCGAGCGGGCGGATCAGGCCGGCGCGGATCATGAGGCGGTGGCTTGGAATCACCGCGTCCGCGGGAATCTCCTTGAGCGTGGGCAGATAAGCGCGGGACAGTTTCAAGTCGATCGACTCCTTTCATGGCGGCGGCAGGCCGTCAGCGTGTTTCTCAGGAGCATGGCGATGGTCATGGGTCCGACTCCGCCCGGAACAGGCGAAATGTGCGATGCCTTCGGAAAGACTTCATCGAAGCAGACATCGCCGACCCAGCGGTACGGCTTCGCGCCGGTCGGATCAGGAACCCGGTTGGTGCCCACGTCAATCACCACGGCGCCGGACCGGACCATGTCGCCGCGGATCATTTCCGGCCGTCCGGCCGCGGCCACGAGGATGTCCGCGGTCCGTGTGAATACGGCCAGATCGGGTGTGCGCGTGTGGCAGACCGTAACCGTAGCGTCCGCGGAGGGCCCCTTCCCCATCAGCAGAAGCGCGAGCGGCTTGCCCACGATCGCGCTGCGGCCGACGATGACAACCCGTTTGCCGGCCGGCGGATTGCCGGACCGCATCAGCATTTCCACGATTCCCGCGGGGGTGCAGGGGACGAAACTGTCCGCGTCGAATCCTGCGATCAGCCGGCCCACATTGAGGGGGTGAAAACAGTCCACATCCTTCTCGGGAGAAACGGCCAGAAGAACAGCCGCTTCGTCGATCTGCTTCGGAAGCGGCACCTGAACCAGCAGGCCGTGCACGGCGGGGTCCTCATTGAGGAGGCGTATCCTATCGAGAAGCGCGGCGGTATCTGAGGATCCGGGAAGCCGAATCGTCTCGGAGACAATGCCCGCCTCGGCGCAGGCCTTCTCCTTGTTGCGGACGTACTGGCCCGAAGCCGGATCATCGCCGACCAGTATGACCGCGAGTTTCGGCGTCACGCCGGCAGACCTGAACGCCGCCGATTCGGCGGCCGTTTCGGTCCGGATGGCCGCGGCAATGGCTTTACCGTCTATCAGTTGAGCCAAAACAGTCTCCCGTTCAGTGTGTTTGCGTTTCCCGCAGGCGTTCGATCCGCACCGCCCTGCCCGTGGACGCATCGGCTTCAATCACGACCGCGTTGAGAAAAGCGGCGGACTCGGACGCGCGGTAAGGAACCGGCAGCTGGCTCCTGAAACGGAGAATGGCGGACTCCGTGTCCATACCGATGACCGAATCGACGGGTCCGGTCATTCCGGCATCCGTGATATAAGCCGTTCCTTTCGGCAGAAGGGTTTCGTCCGCGGTCTGAACATGCGTATGCGTCCCGACCAGGGCCGTGATCCGGCCGTCCAGATAACGCCCCAGCGCGATTTTTTCGGCCGTGGCTTCCGCATGGAAATCGATGAAAATGACGCGGATCCCTTCCCGGTTCAGGCGTTCGATTTCGGCGTCCGCCGCCCGGAAGGGGCATTCGATCGGCATCATGAAACTTCTTCCCTGGAGGTTCAGCACCGCCACCGGTTCGAGGGCCGCGGTCCGGAAGACACAGACGCCGTGCCCGGGCGCTCCGGGGGGATAATTCAGGGGGCGCAGCAGATACGGCTGTTCCTCCAGGACCGGGTAAATTTTATCCTTGTTCCAGATGTGGTTTCCGCTGGTGAGCACGTCCGCGCCGAGTCCAAACAGGGTTGCGGCCATGGACGGCGTCAGCCCCCTCCCCGCCGAGGCGTTTTCAGCGTTCAAAACGGTGATGTCCGCACCCGTCCGACGCTGAAGTCCGCTCAGCGAAGTTTGCAGAAGGGACACGCCTGAATTGCCGATGACGTCTCCGATGAACAGAATGCGAAGCGTTGCCATGGCCGGCCTCAAGAAATCGATCTGTTCGGTTTACTTCGCGTACTGGGTCGATCGGTATTCGCGGATCACCGTCACCCGGATCTGTCCGGGATATTCCATTTCAGACTGGATTTTCTCGGAAATGTCCGATGCGAGCTGATCGGCCAATGCGTCGCTGATCCGGTCCGGTTCCACCAGAACCCGGATCTCGCGCCCCGCCTGGATGGCATAGGTCTTCGAAACGCCCTGAAAGGACTCCGCGATCTCCTCCAGTTTATCCAGACGCTTGATGTATCCTTCCAGGGTCTCTCGCCGGGCGCCCGGACGGGAGCCGGAGATTGAATCCGAGGCCTGCACGAGGGCTGAGATCGGGGAAATCATTTCGACGTCCCCGTGGTGGGAGGCCACGGCATTCTGCACGATGGCGCCTTCCCCGTACTTTTTGACCAAGTCGGCGCCGATCTGAAAATGGGTGCCTTCCGTCTCCTTGTCCACGGCTTTCCCGATGTCGTGGAGGAGCGCGGCGCGCTTGGCGATCACCGCGTCGAGGCCGAGTTCCGCGGCCATCAGGCCGGACAGATGGGCCATCTCCACGCTGTGCTGAAGAACGTTCTGTCCGTAGCTGGTCCGGAAATTCAGCTTTCCGAGAAGCTTGACGAGTTCGGGATGGATGCCGTGAACGCCCGTCTCGAACAGCGCCTGTTCTCCGAGCTGAAGGATGACCTCCTCCATCTCCTTCTTCGTCTTCTCGACGACTTCCTCGATGCGACCCGGGTGGATCCGGCCGTCTGTGATCAGTTTCTCGAGCGCCCGTTTGGCGATCTCACGGCGTAACGGATCGAACCCCGACAGAATCACCGCTTCCGGCGTGTCATCCACGATCATGTCGATGCCGGTCGCGTTCTCGAAGGCGCGGATGTTCCGGCCCTCACGGCCGATGATCCTTCCCTTCATCTCGTCGCTCGGAAGGTGGACGACCGAGACCGTGGCCTCCGTCGAGTGGTCGGCGGCGGTGCGCTGAATCGACGAAATGATGATCTCCTTCGCCTCCTTGTTCGCGCTCAGCCGCGCCTGGTCCTTGATTTCCTTGATGATCTGAGCGGATTCCTGCTTGGCTTTGGCCAGCAGGTTGGATTTCAGCTCCTTCAGGGCCTCCTCGTGACTCATTCCGGATATTTTCATGAGGCGGTCGTTCTGCTCGGCGATGACCTGGTCGAGCTCCTCGCCCTTCTTTGCAAGGTGGTCGTTGCGGTCCTTCAGGCTCTGTTCCAGCTTTTTCAGCTCGGTCTCCCGCTGGTTCAGGTGGTTCAGCCGGCGGTCGAGCTCGATTTCCTTGAACTCCAGCTTCCGCTTCTGCTTGTCGATCTCCTGACGCTGGTTGCGCGTCTCGCGCTCGACGTTCTGGCGAAGCCGGATGGATTCATCCTTCGCTTCAATGAGCTTCTGGTTTTTAAGGGATTCGGCCTCTTTCTCCGATTCCGAAATGATTTTGGCCGCCAGCTTCTCGGCGCTCGCGATTTTACCCTGTCCCAGCTTGTTGTTGACGACCCATCCCAGGAAAAAAAACAATACGGATGTCAGCAGGAATCCGATAATCACCCAAACCAATGGAATCATAACGCCTCCGATCTATGGACACGATACGCGGAAAATGATGGAGGACCCGGTCCATCACGCCGGTAGGCGGGACTTGGGAGAAAAGAAGGTTGAAGGAAGGAGGAGCGAGGACCTTCCGGCTCACACGTCGGTAGACAACTGCCGGTCGATCAGAAGATTCAGCTCCCTTATTTTATTCTCGAGTTCGTTCCGAATGGCTTCCGATTCCGCCCGCTCGCGGAACAGCTCGTCGGTGATGTTCAGCGTGGCGAGTATGGCCACTTTGAGCGAGGAATCGGTCCGGATCGTCTGATCGATTTCAAGCATCTTGTCATTCACGTATTCAGCGACAGACTGCATGTAATTGACGTCCGCCTGTCCTCGGATCAAGTATTCGGCGCCGTAGATTCTGACCTTCAGAACATTTTTGTCAGATTCCATCGGAACGATCCCGTACGATTTTAAATTCCTTCAACGTGACCGGGTCTTTGCCCCTGCCGCACGGACGGCGCTTCAGGGGATATTCTCGAAATCCTTCAGTTTCTCAAGAAGTGTTTCCACCTTGGACCGTATCCGGTCCTGGCTCTTGCGGTAATTGTCGATTTCCCCCTGGACGGCCCGGGTCTGATCCAGCTCGGTCCGCAGGGTGTACACGGCGCGTTCCTTTTCCTCCAAAACGGCCTGCAATTCCTGGTTCCGCATCCGGAGTTCGCGGTTCTCCGTCTTGAGCTGACTGAGCTGTTGAACCATCCGGTTCACCTTCTCTTCCAGCATGTCGAAGAACTGAAGATCCATTATGCCCTCCCGCGTGAATCAAGACCGCAGGGATGCGCCGTGAACCGACTCGAGGCAACGGATGATACCGTTCATCAACGGGTCGACGTCGGCGTCCGTGAGCGTACGTTCCGGAGACAGAAAAGCGAGTGTGAAAGCGAGGCTCTTCCGCCCGGCGGGGATCTGCTTCCCCTGGTAGAGATCGAAAAGATCGGCGGACACGAGCAGTCCGCCTCCGTTCAGCAGAAGGGTTTGCTGAATGGAACCCACCGGCACGCCGGCGTCGACGACCAGTGCGAGATCCCGCCGCACGGCGGGATACCGGGGAACCGGGCGGACGACCGGTGACTGCGGCAGGCATTCCAGCAACGCGGAACCATCCAACTCGAAGCCGAAAACCCTTTCCGATACATCGCATGCGGCGCGCACGGAGGGATCCGCCTCTCCGAACGACCCGATCCGCTTCCCCCCCGCTTCAAAAACTGCTGCAGTCCCCGGAACCCATCCCCGTCCGGGAGACGGCCGGAATGCCGTTTCTTTGAGGTGCAGCGCCTCCGCCAGGGCCTCGAGCGTTCCCTTGACGGCATACCAGTCCGGCCGCGGCGAGCGCGATTTCCAGTACCCCTTCTGGCGGGCCGATTCGCTGATGACGCCCGCGACGCGGACCCGTTCCTCCGGAAGTCCCTCCCCCCGGTGCTCGAACACGCGTCCGATCTCGAACAGACGCAGATCGAAGACGGAACGGTTCTGATTCCATCGGACGCTTTCCATCAAACCGGGCATCAGAGCGGTGCGCAGAAAAGCGGTTTCCGGGCTCAGCGGGTTGCGCACCGGAACGGCGGGAACCGGCGCGAAGAACAGATCCGTCGATTGACGGTCGACCATGCTGTTGTTGAAAACTTCCGTGAATCCCATGCCCGACAGAATATCCCGGAGCCGTTCGATGAATTCATCCTCCCGGTTCGAATGGACGGCGGTCGGGCCGGTCGTGGAGGCGCTGGGTTCGATGCGGTCGTACCCGAAATGACGCACCACTTCCTCGATCAGGTCAATCTCCCCCGTCACATCCGGCCGGCGGGTCGGCACCGTGACCTCCACCGGATCCGTTCCTTCGACGGTCATGCCGAGCCCCGAGAGTATGCGGAGGATGTCCGCATGCGGGATCTCGGCGCCAAGCACTCTGCGGATGCGCTGCGGGCGGAGCGAGATCCGAACCGGACGGATCGGACGCGCCACGACGTCGGTCACGCCCGAATCCGGACAACCGCCGCTCAGCTCGACCATTATCGCGATCGCCCGCTCCAGCGCGTCCCGCGTTCCGGAAGGATCGACGCCCTTCTCCATCCGGATACTCGCTTCGGAGGAGATACCGATCCGCTTGACGGTGCGCCGGATGGTCATCGGATCGAAATGGGCGCTTTCCAGGAGGATCCGGCGGGTTCCCTCGGATACTTCGGAATTCCGCCCGCCCATGATGCCGGCCAGCGCGACCGGACGGGCGCCGTCGCAGATCAGGAGATCCTCGGCGGAGAGCCTTCGTTCCTGGCCGTCCAGGGTCGTGAACTGGCGGATTTCTCCGGCGCGGCGCACGATGATTCGGCCCCCGTCCAGGAGATCCGCGTCAAACGCGTGAAGCGGCTGACCCGTTTCGAGCATGACGTAATTGGTGATGTCGACAATATTGTTGATGGCGTGCATGCCGGCCGCCTCGATCCGTTTCCGGATCCACTCGGGGGAAGGGCCGATGCGGATGTCCTTCAACCGGCGGGCCGTGTAACGGCTGCAGCCGTCCGGGTCCTCGATGCGGATGTCGACCGGGCCGCCGGCCGCATCCACGGGTTTTACGGTTTCCGGAGACCGGAGCGCGCAACCGTGCAACAGAGCCACTTCCCGGGCGATGCCCCGGACACACAGGCAATCCGGCCGGTTGGGAGTGACGTTGATGTCGAAAATAAAATCGTTTCCCTCGCGGTCCGTGAAGGCATCACCGGGCCGGAGCGACGGATCGTCGAGCACGAGTATGCCGGAATGGTCGTCGCCGAGGCCCAGTTCCCTGGCGGAACAGATCATGCCGGCCGATTCCGCGTTCCGGATGACCGTCCGGCGGATTTTCATGTTGCCGGGCAGTTCGGCGCCTTCCAGGGCAACGGGCACGAGAATCCCGTCGCGCACGTTCGGGGCGCCGCAGACCACGGGAATTTCGCCGGAACCGGCGTCCACGCGGCACAGGCGGAGTTTGTCGGCTCCGGGAACCGGCCCGACGGACAGGATCCGTCCGATCACCACGCCCCGGAAGCGTCCGCCGACGATGTCAATGGATTCGACTTCCAGGCCGGCCAGCGTGAGCCGCCGTGCGGTTTCATGCGCGTCAAGGGGAACGGGAATCCAGTCCTGCAGCCAGGCAAGCGGTATCTTCATGGCGTCGCCCTAGAACTGCCCGAGAAAACGGAGGTCGTTTTCATAAAATGCCCGGATATCCTGAACCTCGTACAAAAGCATGGTGAGGCGTTCAACGCCCATGCCGAAGGCGTATCCGGTGTACCGTTCGCTGTCGATGCCCGCGAAGCGGAACACCTCGGGATTCACCATGCCCGCTCCGGAGATCTCGACCCATCCCGTGTTTTTACAGACCCGGCAGCCCTTTCCCCGGCAGATGACGCAGGTGAAGTCGTACTCTGCGCTGGGTTCCGTGAACGGGAAAAAGCTCGGCCGGAAACGGATCGTCATGTCCGATCCGAACATCTCACGGGCGAAGGCCAGGATGACCGCCTTCAGATCGGCGAAACTCACGCCCTCGTCGACGCAAAGCCCCTCCACCTGGTGGAAAACCGGGGAATGCGAGGCATCCGGCGTATCGCGGCGGTAAACCCGTCCGGGCGCGATGATCCGGACCGGCGGTTTCTGATTCTCCATCACCCGGATCTGAACGGGCGAGGTGTGCGTGCGAAGAACCACCCGATCGCTGACGTACAGGGTGTCCTGCATGTCGCGGGCGGGATGACCCGGCGGAATATTCAACGCTTCGAAGTTATAGTAATCCGACTCGACTTCAGGCCCCTGGGCGACCGCGAAGCCCAGCTTCTGAAAACAGGACTTGACCCGGCGCATGACGATCGTCAGCGGGTGCAGGCGTCCGACCGGCGGCGCGTATCCCGGAAGCGTCAGATCTGGGCGGTCTTCCCCGGATTCTTTCGCCGAAACGCGGGCGGCCTCCCCCAGAACGGCGGACTGGGCGCGATTTTTCAGCTCATTCAGAAGGCGGCCCGCCTCCCGGCGGACGGCGGGATCCGCTTCACCCAGCGTCTCGAACAGGCGCGCGATATGTCCTTTGCGGCCGAGAAAATCCGTGCGGATCCGTTCCAGGGACGGGGCGTCTTTCGCCTCGGCCAGACGGGACTGAAACGCCTCGTCGATCTTCCGGATTTCCCCGGTCAGGTTTTCCGATGCCATGGAATCGGGCCCCCGGTCAGGCGTTCTTCACCTGTTCGACGATGCGGGCGAAGGCTTTCGGATCGGTGACCGCGAGATCGGCGAGCAGTTTGCGGTCGATCTCGATATTCGATTTCGCGAGGCTCCGGATGAAACCCGAATAATTCAGGCCGAACGGACGCACAGCCGCGTTGATGCGGGCGATCCAAAGTGTCCGGTATTCCCGCTTCCGGGTCCGGCGGTCGCGATACGCGTAGCGCATGGAGCGCTGGACGGCTTCCTTCGCCGTCTTGATGAGCTTGCTCTTTCCACCGAAATAACCGCGGGCCGCCTTGAGGATTTTCTTCCTCCGCGCCCGCGAAGCGACGTTGTTGGTTGATCTGGGCATTCGATTCTTCCTGGGTTATGCGGTTCGGATGCGAAGCAGGACCGGCCTCAGATGCCGAGCATCCGCTTGACGCGGCGGTCCTCGGACGGGGACACGCTATCCGACTGGCGCAGTTTGCGTTTGCGTTTGGTGGACTTGGACGTGAGAATATGGCGGGCATACGCCTTGTCACGCTTGATGGTGCTGCCTGATGCGGTTGCGAAAAACCGCTTTTTCACGCCGCTCCGGGTTCGGGTTTTCGGCATGGGATGAAGACTCCTTTACTCTATTTTTTAATGAAGGTGACGACGATGCTGCGGTCTTCGGTGATCGCATCCTTTTCCATTTTGGCGATGTCGGACAGTTCCTTCTGAACCCGGTCCAGGACGGCCCGCCCGAGTTCGGGATGCACGATCTGACGCCCGCGGAACATGATGCGGACACGCACATGGTCCCCCATGTCGAGGAATTTCCGGGCCTGCTTGAGCTTGGTCTCGATATCGTGATCGTCGATGGTCGGACGGAACCGGATTTCCTTGACATGAATGACGTGCTGTTTCTTTTTGCTCAGCTTCTCCTTCTTGCTGAGCTGGTACTTGTACTTTCCGAAATCCATGATGCGGCAGACGGGCGGCGACGCGTTCGGGACTATTTCCACCAGATCCAGGTTGCGTTCGGCCGCCAGTTCGAGCGCCCTCGACTTGATCAGGACGCCGATCTGTTTCCCGTCCGCGTCGATGACCCGCATCGTTTCGGACGGGATTTCCTCGTTGAGACGGATTTCGTCTTTGCTAATGGCTCGCCCTCCTTGCGATTTCGTCCTTCAGGGATTCCGCGAATGCACCGAGCGGCAGGGAGCCGAGATCGCCGCGCCCGTGCCGGCGGACGGATACGGCACCCTGTTCCGCCTCCCGGTCTCCGATCACGGCCATCGCGGGTATTTTCAGCTTCTCCGCCTCCCGGATTTTATAGCCCATCTTCTCGTTTCGGCCGTCGACCCGGACGCGGATGCCCTCACGGTCGAGCCGGTCGGCCGCCTCGGCGGCCGCGGCATGATGCTTGTCCGTAATGGGGATCACCACGCACTGAACCGGGGCCAGCCACAGCGGGAACGCGCCGCCGAAATGCTCGATCAGGATTCCGATGAAACGCTCGATGGAGCCGAAAATGGCGCGGTGGATCATGACGGGTCTGTGTTTCGCGTTGTCCGCACCGACGTACTCCAGGTCGAACCGCTCGGGCATGGAATAATCCACCTGGATCGTTCCGCACTGCCATGTCCGGCCGAGCGAATCCTGGATGTGATAGTCGATTTTCGGCCCGTAAAAGGCGCCTTCACCGGGGTTCAGCGTATACGCGATTCCCTTGGAAGCAAGCGAATGCGTCAGGGCGTCTTCGGCGCGTTTCCACATCTCGTCGGACCCGATGGATTTCGAGGGGCGCGTCGAGACCTCGATCTGATAGCGGTGGAATCCGAAAAGGGCATACACTTCGGCCACAAGATCGATCAGTTTCCCGATTTCCGCCTCGAGCTGATCCGGCGTGCAGAACACGTGCGCGTCGTCCTGGGTGAACTGACGGACGCGGAACAGACCGTGCAGAACGCCCGATTTCTCATGCCGGTGGACCAGCCCCATTTCCATGAATTTCACGGGAAGGTCGCGGTAGGAGCGCGGCGTGTGGCGGTAGACGAGAAGACACCCGGGGCAGTTCATGGGCTTCACGGCGAACGGCTGTTCGTCGATGCTCGTGAAGTACATGTTCTCCTTGTAATGATCCCAGTGTCCGCTCCGGTGCCACAGCGACTCGTTGAGCAGAATCGGCGTCTTGATCTCGGCGTAACCCTTGCGGATGAGGATTTCGCGTACCGCCTCCATGGCCGAATTGTAAAGCGACATCCCATTCGGGTGCCAGAATGCGAACCCCGGACCTTCGGGCTGAAAACTGAACAGGTCCAGCTCTTTTCCCAGCTTGCGGTGATCGCGCTTGCGGGCCTCCTCCAGCATGGCCAGATGGCTCTTGAGTGAATCGCCGTCGCGGAACGCGATGCCGTAAATCCGCTGCATCACGGCGTTTCGTTCGTCGCCCCGCCAGTAGGCGCCGGCCACGCTGAGCAGCTTGAAATGCCGGATCCGCCCGGTGGCCGGAACATGAGGCCCGCGGCACAGGTCGACGAAATCGCCGTTGCGGTAGACGGTCAGGCTGTCGGCCGGGAGATCGCGGATCAGCTCGAGTTTGAAATCCTCGCCCCGGCTTCTGAACAACGCCTCGGCCTCTTCCGGAGACAGCCGGTCGCGGATGAAGGGCTGATCGGCTTTGACGATCTCCTTCATCTTCGCTTCAATGGCCGGCAGATCCTCTGCGGTCAGAGTCCTGTCCAAGCTGAAATCGTAATAGAACCCGTTCTCGATGGAAGGACCGATGCCCAGTTTGGCGTCCGGGAAAAGAGCGCGGACCGCCTGGGCCATCACGTGGGAGGCGCTGTGCCAGAATACATGCAGGCCTTCGGGATCGCGATCCGAGACGATTTGAACCGTCGCGTCCGATTCGATCCGATCCTGTAAATCCGTCATTTTTCCGTTGACAACCGCGGCAATTGCGGAAGGAGCCATTTCGGGGAGCGCCTGCTGAATCGCCTGAGATATGGAAATACCTTTTTCGACCTGCTTTTGGGTTCCGCCTTCGAATGTGATCGTGATTTGACTCAACAGGTGTCCTTTATTATCTCCTTTAGCAGGAAAATATCGAGTGGGCAATACTGGAGTCGAACCAGTGACCTCTTGCATGTCAAGCAAGCGCTCTAACCAACTGAGCTAATCGCCCCAAAGTGTCACAAATTTAATGTAAAAAACGGGCAATGTCAAGAAAATTTTATAAATACAACGGGTTAGGGGATATCAAAAAGAGATCCTCTGCCGAGAATCCAGCCAGGATCCAGTTCTTTTTTTACACGGACCATGGAATCAAGGTCCTCCGGTCCGAATTGGAGGGCAAGTAGATGTTTTTTAAGCTTTCCGATGCCATGCTCCGCGCTGACCGTGCCGCCCAGCCGAACTGCTTCGGTTGCGAGATCCCGTACGACCTGTATCGCTGCAGTCAGTTCCTGCTCCGATCCGGGAAGAACGTTCAGATGAACATGATTTTCACCGATATGCCCGAAAATGACGTATTCCATGCCAGTCGGATCCAGGTGTTCCCGGTAGAACCGGAACATGTCGTGAAAGGATTCCCCGGGAACCGCAAAATCCGTGCTAACCTTGTGAATCCCCGGATGAATCCGCTTGCGCCCGCCGATCACGGTATTGATCGCTTCAGGAAGCGCGTGACGGAAATCCGCGATTCTTCTCAATTCCCTTTCGTCGACCGCGCCCCATGCCTCGTCCATAGAACTGCCGCACTCGGACAGCATCCGGCCGTACCCGTCCAGCGACTCCTCCATGCGGTCCGTCTCGCATTCCTGTTCGAAATACACGGCGCAACCTGCGGATTCCGGATCGAACGGAAAAGAAAAAGCCCGTACTGCCCCGGATTCACTGCCGGCCGCGAAACGGATGCCGGCCGCGTCAAAAAACTCGAGGACGGACGGTCGCGGACCGTCCCGCGAAACCGCAAGCCGGACAAAGGAAAGGGCCTGTTCCTCGGTATGGAAAAAGACGAGGCCGCCGAACACGGATTCCGGCTTTCGGGCCAGCCGGAGTTCGATTTCCGTGATGACCCCGAGCGTACCCTCGGATCCGATGAACAGATCGATCCAATCCAGGGGCCTTCCGCCCCAGTAACCGGCGTTGGACTTGACGCGGACCGGACGGATCCTGGGCGGATGCACGATGCGCTTCTGATCATCGAATCGGATGTGCAGTGCGGATCCTCCGGCTGAAATGCATTCGCCTCTCCGGAGTTCCAGCACACGCCCGTCCGACAGAGCCACGCGGAGTGCCGTCACCCAATCACGAGTGGGGCCGTATTTCAGAGAACGTGATCCGGAAGCATTGGTCGCCACGGTTCCGCCGAGTTGCGCGGTTTTCTCCGTGGGATCAGGCGGATAGAACCAGGACGCCGATTCAGCCAGAAACCGGGGGGTTTCCGGAAACCGGTCCGGGTCGTAACCCGGTCCGCCGTTTCCAGCCGGAAGTCCGGTTTCAATGATCCGATTCAGCGCTTCCAGCGTCAGCCCGGGTTCAACCCGGATCCGCCAGTCTCCTCCCCCGTCCGGACGGAATGCGCCGATGAATCCGTTGAAGGATTCCATGGATAACAGCATCCCGCCGAACGGGACCGCTCCGCCGACAATGCCCGTCCTGGCGCCGGAAACCGTCACCGGGATGCGCCTTTGCCCGGCTCCGACCAGCGCTTCGCATACCTGTTTTTCACTGGCCGCGAACACCAGTTCGTCCGCAAAACCGCCCGGCATCCGGGACTCGTCGGTCAGATACGTTTCGTGGTCCGCGCGGACCTGTTCGGCTCCGGCGATGCGCGCCGCCGGCCCGTGGTCCTGATTGGACCGGCCCGGCTTCTCGGACTGCAGAACAAGCGGGTTCATGCCGATGACTCCGTCAAAAAAAAACCCGTTTCCTGCCGGCCGGCTGGAAACGGGCGGCGGCGCATCCGCCGGTCAGGGTTTGTTCCCGTCCGCGGAAGCCGCGGATTCCATCTGCTCGCTCCGGAGGTCCCGAAGCCGGTCCACGATGTACCCGGTTTCGCCGCGTCCGTCGCAGCGGTTTTCCATCAGATCCACGACCATCTCGATCGCCAGCGTGATGGAATCCAGGATTCTCGGATTCATCTGGATTTCCTTCGCGTGGACGCTCTGCAGAATATCCTGCACCGCGCCGAGCAGCTGGCAGGTTTCGTCGAATCCGAACATCTGGGCGGACGCGAACAGCATTTTGCAGGACTGAAGGGCGTCCAGCAGGGCTTTGCGGCTGTCCGGCGTCTCCCGAAGCAGATGGACCGCACGGTCGAAACGCTTCAGGTCCGCGGCCGCCTCCTCTTCGAATATCGTGTAAAAAATCTGCGAAGACTGGGCGACGGCCTTTCTGGGTTTCGTCAGCGTGGTGGTCTCCTCGCCGGAGGCCATGATGGATTCCTTGATGTCGAAAATGCTCTTTCCGTCGTCGCGCATCGGCTGAAGCGGACCGGGCATCGTCCCTTCCGTCTCGAGGGAAGGCCGGGAAACGGCTTCCGGCTCATCGAGGCGCCTGGGAAAATCATCCTCTTTTTCCACAAGACCGGTCACGATGAGCAGGACTTTCAGGGTTCCCTTGACCGATTTGTCGATGGTCACGCCCCAGATGATTTTCGCCCCCGGGTCGAGCTTGCGGGAAAGCGCCTGAATGACCTGCCGGGATTCCTTCAGTGTCAGGTCGGGCCCTCCGGTGATGTGCACCATGGCGCTCTGGGCGCCCGTGATGTCGGAGTCCATCATGGGATGGCTGAAGGCGCGCCGCGCGGCCTCCTCGGCCCTGTTCTCGGATCGGCTCTCGCCGAGCCCGATGACGGCGTTGGGACCGTCGGTGAGAACCGACCGGATGTCGGCGAAATCGAGATTGATCAGGCCCCGTTTCTGCACCAGGTCGGACAGCCCGATGAGGCTGTGGATGAGTATCTCGTCCGCCTTGCGGAAAGCATCGAGCAGTGTGGTGTCCGGATACAGGTCGTGCAGCTTGTCATTGCGCAGGACAATCACGGTATCCACATTCTTGCGTATCTTTTCGAGGCCGATCTGGGCGTTCTCCCAGCGCACGATGCCTTCATCGGAGAAGGGCATGGTGACGATGGCCATTGTCAGGGTCCCCTGCTCACGGGCCACACGCCCGATGATCGGAATGGAGCCCGTGGCGGTGCCGCCGCCGAGTCCGCCGGTGATGAACAGCAAATCGGCGCCTTCGATCGCGGAGCGTATCGCGGCATGGTTCTCTTCAGCCGAACGCTCACCGATCTGGGGGTCACCGCCGGATCCGAGCCCGGCCGTGATGTTCTTCCCGATCAGGATGCGCCGCTGGGTATGCGTCTCGAGGAGCTGCTGCGCATCCGTATTGAGGGCGATCGTGTCCACATTCCGGATGCCCAGCCTCAGGAGCCGGTCGATGGTGTTGTTTCCGGCGCCTCCGGCCCCCAGAACCCGGATGGATGTCTGATAGACATCCATCCGTTCCGGCGGAATGTCCGGAGCGGCGGATAATGCATGAACGTCTTTCATGAAGTCGTTTCTCCCCAAGGCGGTTGATGACGGGTGTGATCGGTCAGGCGGCCCCGGACGACGCGGATTCGGTCTCCAGGTGATTCCCGATCAGGCGCCGGAATTCCCCCATCTCAAAAGGCTTTTCCACGGTTTCCGAGATGCGGAAGCGTTCCGCGAATTCCCGGACATCCGGAGACGGAAAGGCGGTCATCAGGATGATTTTCAGGCCCGGATGCATGGATCGCGCCCGTTGCACGAGACCCTTTCCGTCCAGACCGGGCATCCGCACGTCCGTAACCAGCAGGTCATAGGAATGACGATGAATCAGATCCAGTGCAAGCGAACCCGAACTGGCGCAGTGCACTTCGACGCCGGATTTGTCTTTCGAAAGGCCCCGGACGATGCTCCAGGTCAAATCCTCTTCATCGTCCACAATCAAAACTCTTTTTTTCCAGGTTTTCAATGGATCTGTTTCCTTATACGGATGTGACTTTCTGAGACTTTATCGGGCAAAATATATACCAGGAAACAGATTTCCCCGGGAATCCCGGCGAATCAACTTACTTATTTATATACAGTAACTTAGCAAAAAGACAACGCCTGCTTGTGCAGGCGTCTGTTCTTCAAACATGGCCGAAATCAGATCATCAGGAAATATGATAGGCCTTCAGTTTTTCCCGAAGTGTCGATCTTGAAATGTTCAAAATTTTCGCGGCCTGGGACTTATTCCCTTTGACGGATTGAAGGACCTGGTCGATGTGCATTTTCTCCATGTCCTCCAGCGACATCCTGCCCATGTCGGCTCTTTCCGGCATGGGGGACCGCCCCTCTTCCTTGAGTTCGATGGGAAGGTGGTCCGGGTGAAGGGAGTCGTCCTGGGTGAGAATGACGGCCCGTTCGATGACGTTTTTCAGTTCCCGGACGTTCCCCGGCCAATGGTAGGCCACAAGGAGTTCCTCGGTTTTCGCGTGAAATTTCTGGACCCGCTTGTTGAACTCCTTGTTGAATTCCTGAAGGAAGAGCTTGGCGAGAAGCATGATGTCCTCCTTCCGATCCCGGAGCGGAGGCAGGTCGATTTCCATGACTTTCAGCCGGTAATACAGGTCGTCCCTGAATTCCTTGAGTTTGACGAGTTCACCGAGGTCGGTGTTGGAGGCGGCGATGACCCGGATGTCGATCTTGATGTCGCCGATGCCGCCGATGCGGCGGAACGTCTGCGTCTCGAGCACGCGCAGAATTTTGGGCTGCAGCCCGAGCTTCATGCTGGATATTTCATCGAGAAAAATCGTGCCCCCGTTGGCGAGTTCAAAAAGCCCCTTTTTCATGAGTTTCGCGTCCGTGAAAGCGCCTTTTTCATGGCCGAAAAGCTCGCTTTCCAGAAGATTGTCCGGAATGGCGCTGCAGTTGATCTTGATGTAGGGTTTGCCGGCCCGGCTGCTGGCCGTGTGAATAGCGTTCGAGACGAGTTCCTTGCCCGTGCCGCTTTCGCCCTGTATGAGAACGGAAGTCCGGGGAGTTTCCGATACGATCTGGATCAGCTTGCGGATCTCCTTGATTCTCGGACTCTCGCCGTACAGCGTGTCGTGGGGATTCGCCTTCACATGGTCCCGCCGGAGACGCGCCACTTCAATTTTGAGCTGATGCATTTCCAGCGCCTTTTTGACGACCAGTTTCAGCTCGTCCAGTTCGAACGGTTTCATGAGATAATCGGTGGCGCCCCGTTTCATGGCCTCGATGGCCGGCTTGACGTCGGTGGAGGCCGTCATCATGATGACGGCGAGATCCGGGTCCATCTCTTTGACGCGCGAGAGCACTTCCAGCCCGTTCATTTTCGGAAGCTTCAGGTCAAGCAGGAGCAGATCCACGATTTCCTTCCGAAACAGAAGCAGGCCTTCCTCCCCGGCCTTCGCCGTGAAAAGCTTGAAACCCTCCTTGTGCAGAACCTTGGATATGGTGAATGAAAGGTCTTCGTTGTCCTCGATGACGAGGATGTTGGCGGAATTCATGAAGGATCTCCCGTGGGTAAATAAATGCTGAATTCCGTCCCCTGATCGGGACGGCTCTTGACTCGGATGTCCCCCTGGTGTTCGGCGATGATGCGGTAAACGATGGACAGCCCGAGGCCGAGGCCGCTGGGCTTGGTGGTGAAGAACGGGTCGAAAATGGTTTCCAGCTTGTCCTCCGGAATGCCAGTGCCCGAATCGCGGATGCGAATTTCCACGTAGGACGGTCCTTTCAGCGAAGGATCCGGATGCATGTCCGGCGTGCGACGTCGCATCAGGCCCCGGAAATCCGGGTCCGCGGCGGCCGCCCGGATCGCCAGGGTCCCGCCCTCGGGCATGGCGTCCACGGCATTGAGCATCAGGTTCAGAAAAACCTGCTGGATTTGCGGTCCGTCCACGACCACGGCCGGAAGGACATCGGCTATTTCCACGGAATAGCCGATGCCCGCCTTGTCCATTTTTCGGCTCATCAGGTGGCCGACTTCTCGGACGATGTCGCTGAGGGGAACCGGCTTCCGGTCCGGCGGCTTGGGCTTGGCATACGCGAAAAAGGTCCGCAGCAGGTCATCCATGCGGTTGACCTGCCGGATGATGCGGGCCAGATATTCCCGGCGCGAGTCTTCCCCCTCGAATTCCTCTTCGCAGGCCTGGGCCAGTGACTTGATGCCGGCCAGCGGATTCTTGATTTCATGCGCGATGCCGGAAGCGAGCACGCCGAGCGAAGCCAGCCGGTCCATCCGGATGACCTCGTTCTGCATCTGCTTGATCAGTGTGATGTCGCGGAAGGAGACAATGGTTCCCACCTTCCGCCTCTGGTTGTCCACCCGGTCGGTGACGGTATAACCGATGGAGGCCTTGCGGCCGGACTTGAGGGTCAGTTCCATCTCCCGGCGCGACGGCAGTCCGTCGTCCGCTGAGCCCGGAGAGAGAAGCGCTTCCGCTTCCGCGGGCGGCAGGACCTCCCCGATCGAACGGCCGAGAACCTCCTCGGATTTGCGTTCGAGAATGTTCCGGCCTCCCGTGTTGAGGGAGGTGATGATGCCGTCCAGGTCCACGGTCAGAAGACCGGCTTCCATGCTTTCGATGATGCTCGCATTGAAGTTTTCAAGGTCCAGGATCTCCCGTTCCATCCGTTTCTGCTCGAGGATATCCCGTCCGATGCCCATGGTTCCCGTGACGGATGCGACTTCAACGATGGGCGTCAGGCTGATCGACAGTACGTTGGGTGCGGCGGTCTTGTGAAGGACATGCGCTTCAAAAACACGGGACCTTCCCTGGTGTGTCTGCTCATAGTGTTCCAGGGCGGTCTTCCGGTCTTCGGCCTCAAAAAGATCGGAAAACGGACGGCCCAGCCACTCTTCCTTCTCGAACCCGGTCAGGGTTTTAAATCGGTTGTTGAGATACAGAAAACGGCCTTCTGAATCCAGCGTGAAGATGAAATCGGACGCGTTTTCCAGGAGATCCCGGTACCGGTATTCGGATTTCCGGACCTCCTGCCTGAGCCGCTGGGTCTTCAGGAAGGCTTCGTGCAGCCAGAGCCAGTTGTGAAAAACCTCCCGTACTGTCGCCGGATCAAGAGGATGGACGACCCAGCCCATGAGACCGAGCGGAAACAGTTCTTCCGCGTGCCGTTCGCGCGTCAGGGCATCCGAAATCATCACGAACGGCACGGGAAACCGGTCACGGTACTCGCGGTTCTCGAGTATCATCCGGAACAGTCGGAGGCCTTCCGCGGAATCGGAGTCGAATTCGGCGACAATCAGCTCGGGACGCAGTTCCTCGGCGAGACGACCGGCTTCTTCGACGGAGCGCGCGCGCCGGATGACCGCGTCCGTCTCCTGCAGCGCCCGGTGGAGAGCGGTTTCATATCCGCCTTCCGGGTCGAGAAGCAGGACCGTCCGTATGCGGCGATCCGTTTTCACAGGTTTTCTCCGCTTCCCGGCCGCAGAAACATCCCCGCCTGGAGCAGGGAGAAGGAAAACACGGAGCCCACGCCCAGTTTGCTTTTCACCTTGATGAATCCGCCGTGTTTCTCGACGATCTCCTTGACCAGGGCCAGCCCCAGACCCGAGCCCTCGGTTTCTTCGCTTTCGCGCATCTCCGCAACCCGGTAGAACTTGTCGAATATCTTCGGCAGGGATTCCTTCGGAATGCCGTAACCGTTGTCGATGACATGAACGGATACGTCCTTGGAGCCGACCGCCGTCTCGATGCCGATCTTCGACTGACGGGGACTGTATTTGATGGCGTTGCCGATGAGGTTCACCAAAACCTGCTCGATCAGCGCCGGATCGCCCGCCGTGAGCGGCAGTGAGTCTGGAAGCTGAAGCGCGATGAGAATGTCCTTGCGCGCGGCATGGGCCTGAAGCACGGAGACGCTTTTCTCCACAACGGAACGAAGGTCGAACGGATCCATCTGGATCCGGATCTTTCCGGACTCAAGCCTGGACAGACTGAGGAATTTGTCGACAAAATCGGTCAGGCGGCTCACTTCGGACTGAATGACCCGTGCGTATTCGGCCGCCTTTTTATTCTTGGTTTCCGGGTCCAGAAGCAGTTCCGTGAATCCGTAAATGGACGTCAGAGGCGATTTCAGTTCGTGTGCCACCATGGAAACCAGTTCCGTTTTGATGCGGTCGGCTTCCTTCTCCTTGGTCACGTCCCTCAGGACGGTGACCGCCCCCACGTTCCGTCCGTCGCGGTTGGTGACACGGGCGGCGTTCGCCGCGAGCACAAGCGTCGAACGGTCCTCGGCGGCCTTGATAACGAATTCATCGGAGGCGTTGGGTTTGTCCTTCAGGACGTCGCGGAGCAGCGCGGCGAGGGGACGGATACGGATGCACTCCTGAAAGGGCCTGCCGAGAACCGCGGATTCATTGAGACGAAGCCACCGGGAAGCCGTCTCGTTCATCAGTACGATTTTTCCTTCTTCATCGAGCACGAGCACGCCGTCCGCGATGTTGCGGAGCATGATTTCAGTCTTGTTCTTTTCATTGATGATCGCGCTGACGTTCATCCGCTGAAGATGGTCCATTTCCGTCGCCATGTAATTGAGCAGTTTGGCGAGACGGTGCATGGAGCGGTTTTTCTGGTCGGAAATCCGGATCCCGAAATTGCCCCTGCCGATTTCAATTGCGGAGGACATCAGCCGTTCAAACGGCCGCTCGATCCACCAGACGCCCGCGAACGCGGCGGTTCCGGAGATCAGGAGGCAGACCAGAAAGCAGAGAAACAGCGCACGGCAGGAACCGCCGGCCGGGGCGGTTCCTGCGGTTTGACGCAGAATCTCGATCCGCCAGGACAGAATCGACATCGGCGCTGACGCCGTCCATGTCGCCTGAGTCGAACCGGCAGGGCTGCGTGAGCCCGAAGACGGCATTTCCCAGACCATCAGGGCGGAGTCCCCGTTCACCAGGCGCACGGTTTCCCCGGGATCCAGTCGCGAACGGACCGCCTCTGACGGATCGGAGACGACGAAGCGTATCCAGAGGATGAACCGGCGTTCCCGGGTCTCCCGCGGAATGAGTATCCCCGCCAGAGAACCCTGGAACGGACGTCCGAGAAAAGCCGTTTCCTGGTACGGCGTTTTCCGCCGGAGCGTCCAGGACACGCGTTTCGGCGAGAGAAAGGCGTCGAGACGTTCCCGCGAGGCGTCGTCCGTCACGCGGGACCGGATCTGGCCCGCAATCTCATCATGGATCCAGCGATCGGGTCCGGAGCCGTCGGTCCGCCACAGATCCGCCGACACGACGGATGGATATCGGGTTTCCCAGCCCGCGAAATAAGAGGATCCGCGGTCCGGATCGGCGGGTTCGGACAACCAGATGCCCCGCACGTCCGCCAGCATGGCTTCCTCGGCGATGCGGGAGAGGGATTCTGCCCTGGATTTCAAAAGATCCCGGCCCGGGGCATTTCCGCCGCCGAAAGCCGATCCGTCTCCTGCGATCCGGAACACGCCGTACGGGAGAGCGGATGCCGCAAACAGGAGAGCCCAGAGTTTGGCGAAAGTCGACCGGTTGAATTTGCGTCTGGCGGGAGCGGCTGGCATCACATGCATCCTAGGCGCAAACGGACCGGTTCCGGCCCTCGTTTTTCGCGCGGTACAGGGCTTCGTCGGATTTTCGGACCAGTTCCTCCTCGGTCGAGGCATCGTCGGGACAGCAGGCCGCGCCCACGCTCATGGTCACCCGGCCGAATGGCAGTTTTTCCGACAACGGGAAATAGGATTTTTCAATCAGGGTTCTCAGTTTTTCCGCCACGATCATCGAGGCGTCCTTGGGTGTGCCCGGCAGGATCAGGGCGAACTCCTCTCCGCCGTACCGGGACAGGATGTCGATCTGCCGCACATGCTCGAACAGCAGGTTCCCGAAGCGGCGCAGAACCCGGTCACCCAGCGGATGTCCGAAATGATCGTTGTACATTTTAAAATGATCGATGTCCATCATCAGCAGGGAAACGGGAAGTCCGTGACGGCGGGAACGGGCGACCTCGATCTGCAGTTTGTGCTTGAAGTACTGATAATTGTAAAGGCCCGTCAGGCCGTCGGTCACGGCCAGCTGCTGAAGCTGAATCTTGGCCTTTTCCAGCTCGAGGATTTTCTGCTCCAGCTCGTCGTGCAGACGCCGGATCCGCAGAAGCGACCGCACGCGCGTGAGCAGCTCGAGGCGGTGAATCGGACGGCCGATGAAATCGTCGGCGCCTGCCTCGATCCCCTTCACCCGCTCCTCCTCCCCCTGGAGCGCCGTGACCAGGACCACGGGAAGGCCGCGGTGGGATTTCGAGAGCTTCAGGATCCGGCATGCTTCGTACCCGTTGATCCCCGGCAGCATCACGTCCAGCAGAACGAGAGACGGCGAATTCTCCGTGATCGATCGGAGCGCTTCCTCCCCGCTGGCCGTCAGACGCACGCGGTATCCGGCCGACTCCAGGTAGGTCTGGAGCAGAAGCCGGTTGTTGGCCTTGTCGTCCACCACCAGAATGGTTTCCTGTGGATCCGGGCGAGCCGCGGCCGAGCCTTCCGGAGGATGGGTTGCCCCCGCTGTCATGAAACCGGTTCCATGTCACCCCGGCCGGAACCGAATGTCGAGATTCCTTGCGGCCGCGCCCTCGTCCAGCCGGCCAACGGGTGTGGTGCGAGGGGCATCATGAAGCGCTTCGGGATTTTCGGCGATTTCCGCAAGAATCGATTCCATGGCTTCCGCGAATGCGTCCAGGGTTTCCCTGGACTCGGTCTCGGTGGGTTCGATCATCAGGGCTTCGTGCACGATGAGCGGAAAATACACGGTGGGCGCGTGCACCCCGTAATCCAGGAGACGCTTGGCGATGTCCAATGTCCGGACCCCGCTCTCCTTCTGCCGGTCTCCGGACAGCACGAATTCGTGCAGATGCGGCCCCGGATGCGGTAGATCGAAGGATTTCTCAAGACGCCGCATGAGATAATTGGCGTTCAGCACCGCGTTCTCCGAAACCGCCCGCAAACCCTGCGCGCCGAGCATGCGGATATACGCGTACGCGCGCACCATGACCGCGAAATGGCCGTAAAAGGCGTTCATCTTTCCGATGGAGGCGGATTCCTCTGAATCCGCCTCCCAATCGTAACGTCCTCCGGCGGACCGCCGGATCATGGGCCGAGGCAGAAAAGCCGCAAGCGGCGAACGGACGCCGACGGGACCCGATCCCGGCCCTCCGCCTCCGTGCGGTGTCGAAAATGTCTTGTGCAGGTTGAAATGAACCACGTCAAAGCCGATGTCTCCGGGACGGACGATGCCCAGAAGGGCGTTCAGGTTGGCGCCGTCCATGTAGAGAAGTGCGCCGCGGCGGTGAACCATCTCCGCGATGCTTGCGATCTGCCTCTCGAAGAGCCCGAGGGTGTTCGGATTCGTCAGCATGAACGCGGCCGTCTCTCCGTCGAGGTGACGATCGAGATCCTCCAGGTCCACGAGTCCGCGGTTGTCGGAACGCACCTGAACGCAGGCATACCCCGACACGGCGGCGCTCGCGGGATTGGTCCCGTGCGCAGAATCCGGCAGGACCACGGTGCGCCTGGGATTTCCCCGGCTTTCATGAAAGGCGCGCACGACTTTCAAGCCCGTCATTTCCCCGTGTGCGCCGGCGGACGGCTGGAGCGTGACGGCATCCATTCCGGAGACGGCTCCGAGATAATCCGCCAGTTCCCCCATCATGCGAAGCGCACCCCGTGTACCGTTGACCGGCTGGAAAGGGTGCAGACCGGTGAAGCCGTCCAGGCCGGCTGCGGTTTCGTTCACCTTCGGATTATACTTCATGGTGCAGGATCCGAGCGGGTAGAATCCCCGGTCCAGGTGGTGGTTTTTGACCGACAGGTGGACGAAATGGCGCACCGCGTCCAGTTCCGAAATTTCCGGAAAACGGGGCGGAACGCGACGTCGCAGAGGCGCCGGAATGAGCTTCTCGACGGGCCTGACCGGGACATCCGCCTCCGGAAGCGAGAAACCTTCTCTTCCTTCCGCGGAAAGCTCGAAAATCAGCGGTTCATTCATGGAGGTCTCCGATCGAGATGGGTCATCGGGCGGCTTCAGCCACGCTGATCGCGGCGTCCACCCGGCCGAACGGTGCGCTGATCTGAACCCCCTGAACCAGCGGTCTGACCTGTCGCACCATCTCCTGAGCAATTTCTATACCGATCTTCAACTGATCGTCCCGGGTCCGGAAACGGCCGATGCGTTCCAGAACGGAATCAGGCACCACGACCCCCGGCACTTCGTTCTTCATGAATTCGGCGTTTTGATAACTCACCAGCGGCCAGATGCCTGCGATGAACGGAAGACCCGGTTGTCCGCATTTCTCAATGAAGGCGCTGAGCGGGCCGACATCGAAAACCGGCTGGGTGATGACAAATTCGGCTCCGGCACCTGCTTTCTGGGTCAGCCGGCTCCGTTCCCGTTCCGGATTCACGGCGCTTGGGTCCGCGCCCACTCCGATGAAGAATTCCGTCACCGATCCGATGGGTTTGTCCCCGATGTCCAGGCCGTGGTTGAGGTTGCTCAGCAGGCGCGTCAGGCCGATGGAATCCACGTCGAAAACGGCGGAACTCTGCGGATAGTCGCCGAGCATGGGCGGATCACCCGTGATCGCGAGGACATTCCGCGCCCCGAGCACGGAAGCACCGAGCAGAAAGGACTGCAGTCCGATCAGGCTGTAGTCCCGGCACGCGATGTGAAGAACCGTTTCGATTCCGATCTCGGACTGGAGTTTGACGGCCATGGCGAGCCCGTTCATGCGGGCGGAGGCCCTCGGACCGTCCGGAATGTTGATGGCGTCGATGCCGGCGGTTTTCAATTTTTCCGCTCCTCCGAGATGCGGCGTGAGGTCCCTTCCGCGCGGGGGCGTCATCTCGACCGTGCGCACAAATCCGCCCGCGGACAGTTTGGCCGCCAGACGCGACCGTCTTTCCTTCGGAACCGGATCGAGCGGGCGGCATTCAGCCCGGAAGGTTTCGCGCCGTGCGTCGCGGAGAACGGCGCGGGTTTGTTTCTGGGCCAGGGACTCGGACATTTTCCGGATGTGCGCTGGCGTGGTGCCGCAACAGCCGCCGAGTATGCGGGCGCCGGCATCGATGAACCGCCTGACGTAGACGCCGAAATAATCGGGTGTGGACATGTAGAACATGCGTCCGTCCACGAACTGCGGAAGGCCTGCGTTCGGCAGAACGGCCGTCGGCCTGGAGGACGAACGGAGCATGCGTTCGAGACATTCCAGCATGAATTTGGGGCCGATGGCGCAGTTCAGCCCGATGCCGTCGACGGGCAGTGCGGACAAACGCGCTGCGATTTCCTCGACGTCTACGCCGGTCCGGGTCCGTCCGTCCTCCTGAACCGTCATCAGCGCGATCAGGGGGAGATCCGAGACTGAGCGGACAGCGGTCACGGCGGCCGAAATCTCGCGCAAATCGTGAAAGGTTTCGAGAACCAGCAGATCCGCCTCCGCTTCGGTCAGGCTCCGGGCTTGCGCGGCGAAGACCTCGCCCGCCCGCTCCAGAGACAGGCTCCCGAGGGGTTCGACGGCGGCGCCCAGAGGTCCCATGGAGCCGGCCACGTAGGCACGGCTGTCCGAAGCCTCCCGTGCCAGTCGCACGCCTTCCCGGTTGATGTCCGCTGCGCGTCCCGCCAGGTTGTGGCGTTCCAGCTTGACCGCATTGGCGCCGAAGGTATTGGCTTCAATGACGGTGGCGCCCGCCTCCAGGTATTCACGATGGATGTCGCGGACCAGTTCGGGACGGCTGAGATTCAGCTCGTCATAGCAACGGTCGATGAAAACGCCGCGCTGGTACAGGTAGGTACCCATCGCGCCGTCAAAAAGATGGAGCCTTTTCTCGAGGCTCTCCCTGAAAGGCATCATGCGGATTTCCTCATCGGGGTTGAATATTTCGCCGCCCGTCCCGCTGCGCGGGGCCAATCTACAGATGCCTGCCATTGAAGGCCGCGCGGGATCAAGCAATTTGATTCATAGACTATCGAAGGCCCCGCTCTGCGGGATCAATCTATTCTATTGATGAATTATTGAAGACCCCGCTGCGCGGGACCAAGCTATTATATTTTTAAAATATTGAAGGCAAGCGGCGGGCCTTCAATTTTAAAAAACTCTTATTGCCTGGTCCCGCGAAGTCTTCAATAGCCGACATCCGTCGCTTGATCCCGCGCAGCGGGACGGGACCGGGGATTGCGCTCGCTGACGGATTCGATCCAGACGTTCTCACGGCCCAGGCATTCGCGGAGGCGGGTCATCAGCTCGGGCGTGGGATTGATTTTGAATTTCTTCGAAACGAGCCGCACGGTGCGGCCCTCGGGAGTGACCACATGAAAAATGAGGGGCACGTCGCCCGGGAACCGCTGGACCGCAGTCTGCAGACGGGGAACCCGTTCCGGATCCTCGATGCGGACGGACAGCCGCTGGGTGAAACGCCGGCCGGCATCCTCCAGCGGCAGAATTTCGCAGGCGATCACGTTCGTTTCCCCCCGTTCCTCCCGTCGGTCCGTCTTTCCGATGACGACGACGATCGCATCCTCCCGGATCAGGGATCGGTGTTTTTCGAAGATGTCCGAGAAGGCGATGATCCGGACGCCGCCGGTGAAATCCTCGACACGGAAGAATGCGTACGACTTCTCCTTGCGATCGAGCCTTTGGGTCACCTGGGTCACGAGCCCGCAGATCCGTACCGACTGGCCGTTCGCGACGGCCTCCAGTTCCGCGGCGCGGGGACTGGCGAAAGCCTCGATTTCCTGCCGGTGCTTCTCCAGCGGATGTCCGGAGAGATACAGTCCCAGCAGTTCCTTTTCCGTTTTCAGAATTTCCGATTGCGGCTGGGGAGGCAGAACGGGAAGGTCGGGGTAGGCCTTTTGCCCCAGACCCTCCTCGTCGAAGATGGTGCGCTGCTCCGCGTTGGAACGGGCGGATGCGGCGGCGAAGGCCATGGCCTGGTTGAGGGC
>JAFGAX010000146.1 GCA_016933415.1 bacterium | reverse complement strand
CTGTCAGATTCGAGGGTCACGGAACCGCTCCTCCGTCCCTGAAACGGACCGCCCCGTCCTCGACCGTCAACGGCGGGCTTTCAGCCGTGAATTCACGGTCTCCGAATCCGGACACGTTCACCACAAACCCCAGAAGCCAGTCCCCGGCGGATTGAATCGGCGAATGCTTGCGCCTGAGGGATTTCGTATTCAGATCATCCACTTCTCCCGAGAGCCAGCGGCCGATTTCGTGCAGGCTTTCCACGGACATGGGCTCGAACACCGCGCGGACCAGAACATGATAGGTGCGCCCGGGTTTCAGCCTGTCGCGCCGGACAAGGCCGACACCGCGGATGCGGCAGCAGTCGCGCTCCGCGGCCGAATCCTCCTGAAAACGGGTGGTTCCGCCTGGACGCATCACCGTATAGCATCTCTCCCAGTTGTCGTATCCGAGCTTCATCCGCAGGACCGTCTCGTCGATGACCGCGTCAAACCATCCGTCGCGCTCCCCCCAGACCTGAATCTGGTATTCCAGGCCGGCGGTCATGCCCTTCCTGAGCGAACGGAAGGTCTCGCGGTCGAAAAGTCCGGACATCTCGAATCCGACGAATACCGTGTCCCCTGACACGCGTATGCTGTCGAACCGGCACTGGCCCGCATCGGTCCGGCCGGACAGGAGAAGCAGGCAGGACAGCGCGACCGGCCGCAGACTGCGGACCGGGCCGCGAAAAAGCCGGGGCTTGATCCGACGCTGCGGGACCGGCCCTGAATGGACCGCCGACTTTTCTCCTGCGGAACCGGGCAAGGTCAGTCAGTCAGTATCATTTTTCGGGTCCGGGTGAACGCCCCGTCCGCGGACCGGACTTCAATCCTGTAGAAATACACGCCGCTGGGCACGCGCCGGCCGTCCTTGTCCGTACCGTTCCAGACCGCGCGGTGGCCGCCGCCGGGACGCCATCCGGATTCCAGAACAGTCACGGGCTTTCCGAGAATGTCGAACACGGTCAGGGTCACATCCCCTGCCGCGGCCAGCCGGTAATGGACGGCCGTGGAGGGATTGAACGGGTTCGGGTGGTTCTGGCTCAGCTCGTATTGTACCGGCCGCAGGGCGGACGGACCGCATCCCGGGTCGCATTCGACCGCGCTCGGCACATTGGTGTAAGACAGCCTGGAGACATAACCCGCGTCCGCGAACCGGGGATTCTTCTCGCCGGAGTGGCTCGCCGCTTCGAGCACCAGTCCGACGTCCTTTGCGTACCAGTCGTACACGATGAGCGTGTCCACGCTCAGGGTCAGGTAATTGCCGAACAGCAGGCCCTTCAGCGTCAGGTGCCGCACGGCTTTTACGCGGACGCAGTCGAACGCGCCGAGGGGAATGGTCAGCCGGCCGAAGGCGTCGACTTCCATGACCGAGCTGTCCTTCGTGACCAAAGTCGTGCTGAGTCCGCTGATATTCGCGGGCGCGGAGAACTCATATTTTTTCAACCATCGTGTGCCGATGGCCATGGGATAAACCCGGTCCGTGCTGGGCGCCGTAAAGGCGAATCCGCCCGTGTAGAACGGGGTCACTGCGCCCATGCCCAGGCCCTGTATTTCATTCGAGGCGGTCAGGGTTTTCATGTAGTAATAAACGTCGAAAAAACCTTCCATGCCGTCCGGAAGAAGAAAAGGCACCGGATCCAGGGACAGCCACTGCTTGCTCTGTATGG
Source organism: bacterium (assembly GCA_016933415.1). Taxonomy (GTDB): domain Bacteria; phylum Zhuqueibacterota; class QNDG01; order QNDG01; family DTFT01; genus JAFGAX01. The sequence goes on along the minus strand of JAFGAX010000146.1, from coordinate 1,711 downwards.
CCCATTCCGCCCCGGGCACGGCCGCCGCATAGGGGGTCTCGGACGCCTGCACGATGTCCAGGAGTATTTCACTGCCGGCCAGGGGCTGGGTGAAATCCCAGACCTGGTTCTCGCCGGGATCGCCGACATTCACGGCCGCGTGCCCCGTGGTGTCGGTCTGCATGCGGTTCCGGACTCCCACCCCGGGCGCGTCCCCGATCTGGAGATCCACGGCACGGACTTCCGGCGCGGCCGCGGCCAAAAGGACTGCGGCCAGGGACAGACGGACTAGAGACGACGTTTTCTGCATGACGGATTCTCCTTCACGACAGGGTTGCCCGGACGCTCCGGGATAGCGGGGCCGGGTCACCGGCCGGCTGACAGCGCGCGGACTTCTTCTACGAATAGGCCGGCCAGGCGTTCGGCTTCGTCCGGGGTCTTCGCCTCGGTCATGACGCGGACAATGGGTTCGGTGTTCGATTTTCGGATCTGAATCCAGGAGTCCGGCCTTTCGATTTTGAGGCCGTCCATCCAGTTACACGTATCAGCGGCGTATTTTTCTCCCAGTTTTTTCAATAACTGGTCCGGATCCGCACTTCCGATTTCCAGCTTCTTTTTGGCCATAAAATAGCGCGGCAGTTCTTCCCGCAGGCCGGACACGGTTTTCCCGGATTCGGCCATGGCCTGCAGGGTCAGGGCCGCGGCCACGGGCGCGTCCCGGCCGAGGTGCACTTCGGGCAGAATCACGCCGCCGTTCCCCTCTCCGCCCACGGCCGCGCCGATCTCCTTCATCTTCTTGGCCACGTGGATCTCGCCGACCTTGGTCCGTACGACAGGGACACCCGCCAGGGCCGCGACATCGTCCACGGCCCGCGTGGTGGACACATTCACCACCACGGTTCCCTTCTTTTTCGTGAGCACGAACCGGGACGCGAGCGTCACCGTGTATTCCTCTCCGATGAATTCGCCTGTTTCGGATACGATGGCGCACCGGTCCACGTCCGGGTCCACGGCGAATCCCACGTCGGATTTCGTCGAGCGGACGAAATCGGACAGGCCGGTTAGGTTCTGGGCGAGGGGTTCGGGCGTGTGGCTGAACCGTCCGTGCGGCTCCGCGTTCAGGGCCGCGATCTCGCACCCGAAGGCCTTCAGAAGATCCGGCAGTATGACGCCGCCCGCGCCGTTCACGGAATCGAACGCCACCTTGAATTTCCGCTTCCGGATCCGCTCGACGTCCACGAACGGGATGGCCAGCACGGCTTCGATGTGATCCCGGATCGCGTCCGTGCGGGACGAGGCCTGTCCGACCTTGTCCCAGAGCTTGTAGGCGAACGCGCCGGATTCCGCGATCCGCTTGATTTCCAGGCCCTGCTCCTCGTCGAGGAACATGCCTGTTTTGTCGAGGAGCTTCAGCGCGTTCCATTCCGCAGGATTGTGGCTGGCCGTGATGACGATACCGCCTGCAGCGCCGTAGCGCTCGGTCGCGAGCTGAACCGTGGGCGTGGGCACGACGCCCAGGTCCACGGGGTCGCACCCCACGGACATGAGCGCGGAGAACACCGCGCCCCGGACCATTTCGCCCGTAACGCGCGAATCCCTGCCGACCATCACCTTGCCGGGGCCGTACAGGGTGCCGGCCGCGGCCGTGTAACGGACGAGCAGTTCGGGAGTGAGACCGTCTCCGACAATGCCGCGTATTCCGGAGACGCTGATCATGACGGGTTTTGGCATG
>JAFGAX010000145.1 GCA_016933415.1 bacterium | reverse complement strand
GGGCCGGATGCTTTCGACCAGCACTCCGTCGCGGACGGAAATGCCGAGGCGCCCGGCTTCGGCCGCGCTCAGGGCCCGAATCCTGATTCCGGTCCAGGACTCCCGCTCCACGCGCCCGACCGTCTTCAGGGCCGGCAGAATGGCCTTGACGCGGTGGATGGGGATGGCGAATCCGATGCCGATCGAGGTTTTCTCGTAATTGCTACCGGAGATGATGAAGGCATTGATGCCGATGCATTCGCCCAGGCTGTTGACGAGCGGACCGCCGCTGTTTCCGCCGTTGATGGCCGCGTCCGTCTGGATCATGTCGCCGTACGAGCGGCCCGCGACGCGCAGTTCGCCCTTGAAACTCATGCCGATCGCGCTGACGACGCCGACCGTGACCGTCGGCTTGGAGTTGACGTTGAACAAACCGAACGGATTGCCCAGGGCGATCACCCACTCGCCGATGAGAATGTCCCGTGAATCGCCCAGCGGAATGAACGGAAAGCGGGTTCCCTCGATTTTCAGAAGGGCGACGTCGAACAGAAAGTCCGATCCGACCCGCCTGGCCGCGAACTGTTTCCCGTCCGTGGTGGTCACGATGATTTCAGAAGCGTCGTGCACCACATGTTCGTTCGTGAGGATGTAGCCGTCCTGTGAAATCAGGAAACCGGACCCGAGTCCCTGCACCCGTTCGGTCATCTCGCGGGGTTCGAAAAACATGCGGAAGAACGGATCATCGAATGGAGAAGACACAATCCGCTGAATCTGGGTCACGTTGATGCCGACCACGGCCGGGCTGACATCCGCGACGGCCCGGGTGATGGCGTTCCGCCGCGACTGGCTGACCGCGTCACTGATGTCCGAACGCGTCTGCGCGTAGGCGGCCTGACCGGCCGCGGACGGAAGGGCCGGAGGAAGAGCCTGAGGGCCGGACTTCCGGCCGCAGGCGAATAAAGCCAGCGCGGACACAGTCAGGAAAATAAGAATGAATGAGCGATTCTTCATGCGGCGTTTCCGATAATCGTTCACGTGACTCAGTATTCCACCCGGACCAGAAACAGGCCGTTCGGCGGAGCCGTGGGCCCGGCCTTCTCGCGGTCCCCGGATTCCAGAACAGCGCGGAAATCGGCCGGTGTCATGGCGCCCTTGCCCACCTCGACCAGCGTGCCGATGAGAATCCGGACCATGTGGTGAAAGAACCGCACGGCCGTGATCTCAAACCGCACCGTGTCCGCCTCCGCCTCCCACCGGACCGAATGCACTTCCGATTCGTACCGGTCCTCTTCGGGGTCCCGCTTGCAGAAAGCCGTCCAGCGGTGGAGCCCCTTCAGGCATTCGGACGCGGCCGCCATGGCGTCCACATCGAAACGGCACCGCGGATGCCAGGCGTACTGTCTTCCCACGGCCAGAGGCGCACGTGAGAGCACGTACCGGTAAACGCGGCGGCTGGCGCGCCGCCTGGCGTTGAAACCGTCCTCCGCCGTTTCCACGGACCGGACGCGGATGTCGGCCGGCAGCATGGCGTTCAGGGCGCGTTGCACCGTTTCCAACGGGTGCTTGTCCTCAGCCCTGAAGCTCGCCACCTGTCCGAGCGCGTGCACGCCGGTGTCCGTCCGGCCGGCGCCGATGACTGGCACCGGACCGCCGAACAGGCGTCCCAGTACGGCTTCCAATTCCGCCTGTACGGTGCGGTCCCCGGGCTGGCGCTGCCAGCCGTGAAAATCCGAACCGTCGTATTCGAGCACCAGTTTATAGGTACGGTTCAAGCATCATCCCGCGGAAAAAAAAGACGGCCGCACGAGAAGGGCGTCCGCGGTCAGTGTCGCGGCAGCGAAACAGAACGCGCACGCGAGCGCCATCCGGTCAGGCCGCCTGAAAGCGAGCGGCCGGAACTGGGTGCGGCCCTCCCCGCCCTGATAGCACCGCGCATCCATGGCCAATGCCAGATCTCCGGCCTTCCTGAAACTCGACACGAAGAGCGGGATGACCACGGGAAAAACGCCGCGGATCCGGGCCTGAAGCGAACCGCCGGTCCGGGCTCCCCTGGACAACTGGGCCTTGCGGATGCGGTCGGCCTCGTCGATGAGAAGCGGGATGAACCGGATGGAGATCGAGATCATCAGCGCGATCTCATGGGCCGGAATCCCGAAGCGCCGGAAAGGTTTCAGGAAGCGTTCAATCGCGTCCGTCAATTCCATCGGAGAAGCGGTGAGGGTCAGGCCGTTCGCGAAAATGAGGAGCACGGCGATCCGGAGCGAATAAAAAAGGCCGTGCGCCAGTCCCTCGCGGGTCATGGTCCCGATTCCGGCCGGGAGCCGGAGCCACACGGTTCCCTCGGTCGTGAACGCGTGTATCAGCAGAGTCAGGCCGAAAAGCCAGAGGAAGGACCGGATGTTCCGGAAAGCGATGGCCGGTGAAAGCCCGGCCAGCCTGAAAAGCGCGAGTCCGGCCAGTCCGAAAAAAACCAGCACCAGGCCGTTCCGCAGAAGCAGGCAGAGCGACATGGCCGCTCCGAAAAGCAGAATTTTGGAGCGCGGATCCAGGCTGTGCACCGGTGAATTCCGGGGTGCGTATTGTCCCAGAGTGATGTCCCGCAGGGCCATGTGCGGCGCTTTTTCCTTAAATAACAGTTTTCGTGAAAGTTAACCTAATAATATACGATTTTTTAATAGAAAGTCAACCGGATAATCCTGCCCGAAACGAGAAAACCCTTGACTTTTTTAGGTTTTACGGTTATGTTAAAACGATTTTTTCTCCGTCCGAAAACCGTTTTTCACACCCTGAACAGCGAGGAGAAGGCCCCATGAAGGCGAAACCACCCGCACCCAAAACTTCGCGACCCTTCGTACCGGAATCCTCCAAAATGCGCGAATTCTCTCTCCGTTCCATCCTGATCGGCGTGGCTCTGGCCATGGTCCTGGGATCCGCCAACGCGTATCTCGGACTCAAGGCCGGAATGACGGTGGCCGCGACGTTCCCGGCCGCGGTCATCTCCATGTTCGCCTTGCGGCTTTTCCGCAACAAGGGGACCATTCTCGAGGAGAATCTCGCCAGAACCACGGGGGCCGTGGGTGAGGCGCTCGCAGCTGGCGCTATTTTCACCATTCCCGCATTCGTCATATCCGGCGTGTGGGATAACTTCAGCTACACCAAGAGCACGCTCCTCATGCTCGCGGGCGGCGTGCTGGGCGTTCTGCTCGTGATCATTCTCCGCAAGACCATGATCCGCGACACGTCCCTGCCCTATCCGGAAAGCAAGGCCTGCGCTGAAATCGTCAAGGCCGGACAGGGCGGCCAGACCGGCGCCGCCTATGTCTTCAGTTCCCTCGGCGTGGCCGCGCTCGTGGAATTCTTCAGGAACGACAACGGCTTCAAACTCATCCGGGACACCCTGAACGCCTTCTTCCGCTTCCCGGCCTCCAAGATCAGTCTTCTGGATTCGAAGAGCCGCATTCTACAGTCAGCCGATGCATCGAAGGCGGAATTCGGTTACAACGGCGGCATGCTGCTGCAGTCCCCGGCCGCGTCTCCGGCCTTCCTGGGTGTCGGTTACATCATTGGATTCCGGCTGGCGGCCATCAATTTCTCCGGCGGCGTGTTCGGTTGGCTCTTTTTGATGCCGGTGGTCCTGCTCATCATGGGAGGCGATCTCCAGCCGTTCGCCGACGTCTCCGGATGGACCGCGGTCGCGAAATCAGCATACAACGCCACGGTCAAGCCGATCGCCGTGGGCGGCATGCTCGTGGGCGCGTTCTACACGCTCTTCAAGATGCGCAAGAACCTGGCGGGCGGCCTCAAGCACGGCATCCAGGACATTCTCAAGGCGGGCAAGGGCGGTGAAAAGACGTCGCGTATCGACAAGGATCTGCCGTTCGGCCTGGTCCTGATTTCCGTGGGCGTCCTGATTTTCTGCATGGTCCTGCTCTACCAGAGCTTCAGCCACAACTGGGGCTCCGCGGCCCTGGCCGCTGTCGTCATGGGCTTCGCGGGATTCATGTTCGCGGCGGTTGCCGGCTACCTGGTCGGCATCATCGGCAGCTCCTCGAACCCGATCTCGGGCCTGACCCTGTCCACGCTTCTGATTGCCGCCCTGCTGATGGTGATGGTCGGGATGAAGGGCGATCCCGGCGTGGCCGCGGTTCTCGGCATCGCGTCCGTGGTCTGCTGTGTGGCCGGCGTGGCCGGCGACATGCTCCAGGACTGGAAGGTCGGGTACATGCTCGGCGGAACGCCCTGGAAGATGCAGGTCGGCGGCCTGATCGGCGTGGTCGCGGCCGCGCTGGTCATGGTGCTCCCCATCATGCTGCTCCACAAGGCGAACGGCATCGGCAGCGAGGCTCTGCCCGCGCCGCAGGCCGGGCTCATGGCCATGATGGCCAAGGGCATTGTCGGCGGTGAAATGGCCTGGCCCCTGATCATCGCGGGCATGCTGTTCGCGACCGCGCTGATTCTCATCAATTCCCCCTCTCCCATGCTCATTTCCGTGGGCATGTATCTGCCGTTCAACACCACGGCCGCGATTTTCATCGGCGGTCTGTTCAAGTACCTCACGGACACGCTCGCGAAAAAACGCATCCGCAGCGACAAGGACCGCGAGACCGTGGACAACACGGGACTCCTGGTCGCGTCCGGGCTCATCGCCGGAGAGGCGCTTGTCGGCATTCTGCTTGCCGCATTCGTCGTTCTCAACATCAAGCTCGGCATCTCGGAAACGTTCCAGGGTTTCTGGTGGCTGGGCCTGCTGGTGTTCGGCCTGCTCGGTCTCCTGATGATCGGCGCGCCGCTCCGCGCGCTGAAAACCGGTTCAGGCGGCAAAAAGCGGTAAAAGAAGAACACGGACGGGCTCACGGCCCGGCGGGCTTCCGCCGGGCTCTCAGGGGTTATCGATGGTGTCGTTGAAAAACGCGGTATGGTCCGCGATCAGGGACTGTCTCTCCGTTTCGCGGGAAGAGCGTGTGCTGGTGCTCTGCGACGAAACGCGCATGGAACTGGCCCGGTCGTTTCACGAGGCGCTCAGGACCTCGGCGACCGGGACCTGTCTTCTGACACTGCCTCCGGACCCCGATTCATACGCTGAATCATCCAAGGGCCTGATCGCCCTGATGTCCGAATTCGACGCCGTGGTCCTGCTGACGCGTCGATCCTGGCTCCACACCGAGGCCAGACGCCAGGCCAGCAGACACGGCACCCGTTTCCTCTGCCTCCCGGGCGCGACACCGGACGCGCTTTGCCGCACGCTAACGGGCAAGTACGCCGCCATCGTCGAGAAAAGCCGTAAAATCGCGGACATCTTCACCATCGGCAAACAGGGTGTTCTGACCACGCCGGCCGGCACGTCGCTCCAGTTCTCCATCGCGCGCATGCGGGGCCTGGCGGACACGGGAATCGCGTCTGAGCCCGGATCAATCGCCTGCGCGCCCGGAGGCGAGGGCAGTGTGTCCCCGATTCCGGAAAGCGTCAACGGCCATGTCGTGATCGACGGATCGTTTCCGGAAATCGGGCCGCTCTCCAAACCCATGTGCGTGACGATCCGGTCCGGATGCGTGCAGAGAATTTCGGGCGGCAAGGAAGCCGATCGCCTGAAAACGCTGATGCGCAAGCAGGGAAAACCCGGCCGCACCGTGGCGGAAATCGGCGTGGGCACGAATCCGTACGCTGTGCTGACCGGCGTGACCCTGGAGGATGAAAAGGTGCTGGGCACGGCCCACGTCGCGTTCGGCGACAGCCAGACCTTCGACGGCAAGACCGCGGCGGTCTATCACCTCGACGGCATTCTGCTGAAACCGACGCTCGACGTGGACGGCAAGCGGATCGTGGAGAACGGGGTGATTAACGTTTGACGGGGTTGAAGTATTTCGATTTTCACGGGGCGGGCCGGTGGCCCGCCTTTTTATAATTCTCCGATTGGTTTCATAGGTGGGCCTTCGACTATGAAGTCCAGGGCGATCTGCTGTCCATATGTCCGAAAGGCCCGCTGAGAAACGCGGGCCATTTCGGACCTACAACATACTTCCATTTTCCCCAACCGGTGGGCCTTCGGCCCACCCTACGGAACAATTTCATTTAAAATTTTCGCCAGCATCTCGGCCTGCCTCTTCCGGCTGAACTGTTCGGTCCAGGGATCCCCGCGGAACACGCCTGAAGTCCTCCCCCTGGCCTTCTTCCACGCATGGAACATTCCGATCAGCGCGGATGCGATCCCTTCCGCGTCATCGGGACGTACGACGCGTCCCCGCCCGCTATCGAGGATTGTGCGGGCCGCTTCGCCGTCCGGCAGAACGCCGAGTATCTGCAGGCCGGAAGCGAGATATT
>JAFGAX010000144.1 GCA_016933415.1 bacterium | reverse complement strand
TACGGATCGCGGGACGAATGGCGGAGTCTCATCGCATTTTTCGACGCCAACACGTTCGAATCGGACGCCATGCTCGCGGCGGCGGCGGCCCGCATGGACCTGGACAATTACGCCGCCCTGCACGCCCTGGCGCATGCCACGGTGTTCTACAGCTGGACCTACGGCACGTTCATGATCCGGGAGAAAAAACCGGGCGCCCGGTGGACATGGACGGTCTGGGACGGAGACCGGATTTTCACCAAAACGGACTGGAACCTGTTCACAAGCTCATACAGTCCGATCGAGCCGTACCTGCGGTCACACATCACGGACAAACTGCTTCAGAACGCGTCGTACCGGACAGCCTATATCAACCGGACAGCGGACCTGCTGAACACGCTGTTCACGCCCGCCTCGGTCCAGGCAATCATTGACTCCCTGGCCGGCGTCATCCGTGCCGATGTCGGACGGGATGCGGAAAAGTGGGGAACCACGATGGAAGCGTGGGAGGCGAACGTGCTGGCAGTCCGCGATTTCGCGGACCGCCAGCCCGGCATCGTCCGGTCCCAATTCATGGAACACTTCAACCTGGACGGAACGGCCCGGCTGGATCTCGGAATCGTGTCCGGTTCCGGCCGCATCCGGGTGAACACCGTGGTTGCCGGAACCCTGCCCTGGTCCGGCATTTACTTCAAGGGTGTTCCGGTCACGTTGACCGCCCTTCCGGACCCCGGGTACCGGTTCGGCGGATGGACCGACGCTTCCCTCCCCTTCTCCGAAACCGTCACATGGACGCCGGACGGCGACCGGTCCGTTTCCGCTGTTTTCCTCCCCGTGGGAACCGTCAACTGCCAGGTCACGGCGCCCTCGCGCGTGCTTGCGGGCCGCCGTTTCCCCGTGGTCGTGCGAATCCGCGACGGAAACTGGGACATCGATCCGATCCGGCAGACGCCGGTCACGGTGCGCTCCGGCGCGGCGCATCCGGACACCGTGTTCCGCATCAGCCGAGGCGCGGGCACGGGCGTGATGCTGTCCTCGGCCGCGTCTGACTTCGTCCTGTCGGTTGATAACACAGCCGTTCCGGAAACGCGAAAAGCCGTGTCCGTCCCGGCCGCATGGCCGTCCGTGGACGTGTCCGGCACGCTTCCGGCCGGCGAGACGGTATGGGATGCGTCGTCTGACCGTGTCGTCACCGCCGAGCTGACGGTCCCCGCCGGTTCCCGGCTCGTCATCAGGCCCGGCACATGGGTTTTGATCCGGAAAAACGTCAACATCAAGGTGCGGGGATCCCTGGTCGTGGAGGGCACGGAGAACGATCCGGTCCTGTTCGTCCCTGAGAACTGGTCCGAGCCGTGGGGCGGGCTGGATTTCAGGACCGCTTCAGGCGCATTCCGCTGGTGCTTCTTCGTCAACGGCGGAGGCGACGATTCCAAGGGCCAGCCGTCCGTGTCTCCGTCCAGCCCCTCGTACGAATGGCATACGGGCCGGCAGCACATTCTGTACGCGAACGGCCGATCGGACCTGAACCTGGACCACTGTTTCATCCTCAACTCCCGCGGCAAGGCGCTCGGCGCCCATTTCAGCACGGTTACGGAGACGAACTGCGTCACCTCTTTCGTCTGGCACGGCGGGGAACTGCACTGGTCGCGCCTGTTCTGCCGCGACAGCCATTTCATGAACCTGCCCAACGACGACGGCGTCTACACCGGGGACATCGACACGGACGGTTTCCACATCGATTTCGTGCATCCGGACCACCCGGAATACTCGATCATCGACCGCTGCTTTTTCGTGACCGGCAAGGACGACGCCGTGGACCAGCACGGCGCGCGCCTGCGGAT
>JAFGAX010000143.1 GCA_016933415.1 bacterium | reverse complement strand
TCCGGCACGCAGTCGGTGTCCGTGAAGCACAACACCCGGCCCCGGGCCATGCGGCCGCCGATGGACCGGGCCCGGCCGGGCAGAGTGCGCTTCCTGAGCTGAACCACGGTCACGTCCGGATGACGGCTGTGTATCATCTGATCCACAGGCTCGGGCGAACTGTCGACCACGATCACCTCGATCGAAAGCCGTGCCGACTGCCGCCGCACCGCGTCCAGGCAGTGGACCACCGATTCCCCCGGCTTGTAGGAGGGAATGACCACGGACACGTCCGGCTTTCCCGGAAGCGGAACGCGGCGGGCCTTTTTCGCGCGCATCTTTTTGACCCGGTCCTTTTTCATCCTGCGTTTTTTCCGGCCGGAAACGGCCGGCCCAGCGTTTCGATGGCATGGACGATGTCGGCCCAGGCCGGGTCCGGCCCCTTCGGACGCGCCGGTTCCGGACCCGCGGCCAAGGACAGCATGGCGCGGGCCAGTGCCGCGGGATCGCCGGGCGGGACGACGCGGCCCAGGCCGGTCCGCTTCACGTTCTCCGCGAGACCGCCGACATCCGTGACCACGGCCTGCCGTCCCAGGGCCGCGGCCATCTGGGGCACGCCGCTCTGCGTGGCGCTCCGGTAGGGCAGGACGACCGCGTCGCAGGCCGCGAAATAAACGCCGACCTCCTCATTGCCCACGTACCGGTCGATGATGCGCACCGCGTCTTCGAGTTTCAGCTGCCGGATTCCCGCCCGGGTTTTCTCGACCGGCTCCCAGAATTCGCCCACCACGAGCAGAACCGCGCCGGGCCGCCTGGCCGCGACAACCGTCATGGCGTCCAGCAGGAGGTCGAGCCCCTTGTAGGGCCGGACGAATCCGAAAAACAGAAAGACCGGCGAACGGCCGCCGATTCCCAGTTCGACCCGCGCCTGGCGCCGGCTCCCGCGGTACGGGGACAGGCTGGGATGCGGGGCGATGGGACAGCGGATCACGGCCGCGTCCGGCCGCAGGCCGAGCAGGCGGCCGCGGTCCGCCTCGCTGTGCACCACGAAGCCGTCTGCCGCGCCGAGCGCGGTGCGGGCGATCCGCTCCAACACGGCATTCGTCTCGTGCGGCAGAACGTTGTGGCATACAAAAATCACCGGCACGCGGATCCGGGCGCGCACCCGCCGGATGATGAACCACCATGCGGGCGCGAAAAACGGGACCCACCACACCAGCACCAGGGCGTCCGGCCGGAAGCCGGCGGCGCGCCGCGCCGCGGGCTCCCATGTGGAGGGGTCGGCCGCATCCAGGATGCGGACGCAGGTCTCGATGTCCGGGAAGCGGCTGGGATCCCGGTCCGTTCTGCCGGGAAAGAGCCATTGCGGGTACTGCCGGCGGAACGAGATGAAATCGACTTCATGGAACCGCCTGAGGTGCCTGCAGAGCAGCGTGGTGTGCTGCGACACGCCCCCGCGGTACGGATGGGTCGGACCGATCAGCGCGATTCTCATGCCCGGGGACGCTTCTTCCTTTCCCCGTCCCCGAACTCGAGCTTCTTCATCCGGTACAGCACGTCTTCGATCAGCCTGCGGTTGGCCGCGATGAGGTCGGACAGGAGGCCGATCATGGCCACCTGGAACCCGACGATCATGAGCACCGCGGCCAGAATCAGCGACTGGATGTGCCCCGTGCCGGACCCCGTGAAATAAAACCAGAGGAAGCGGAGCCCGAGCAGAAAGCCGAGCCCGAACACGGCGCCCCCGATGGAAAGGAAAATCTTCAGCGGCTCGTACAGGGCATAGATGCGGATCATCGTGGTGACGGACCGTTTGAGATAGGAGCCGATGTTCGAGAACAGGCGCGAGGGCCGCGTCTGGGCGTTGGTGCGGACCGGGACATGCGTGACCGCCATGTTCTTCTTTCCGGCCTGGATCACGGTCTCGAGCGTGTACGTGAAGCGCGAAAGGATGTTCAGCCGCATCGCGGCCTCGCGGCTCATCGCCCGGAAGCCGCTCGTCACGTCCGGGATGTCGGTTCCGGAAAGCTGGCGCACCGTCCAGCTCCCCCACTTCTGGAGCCGCTTCTTGATGAACGAAAAATGCCGGATGGTCTCGACGCGCCGGTCGCCGATCACCATGTCCGCCTCGCCCGAGAGGATGGGGTCGATCAGGGACTGGATGTCCGCGGCGGCGTACTGGTTGTCGGCGTCCGTGTTCACGATGATGTCCGCGCCCAGGCGGACGCAGGCGTCGAGCCCCGCCGAAAAGGCGTCGGCCAGGCCGCGGTGGTTCTTGAAGCGGACGACATGCGCCGCCTTTCCGTCGCGCGCCGCGCGCACCGTGCCGTCGGACGACCCGTCGTCGATGACGACCACCTCGATGCGGTCCACGCCGCGGAGCCTGCGCGGCAGGGCGCGGAGGGTCACGGGCAGGGTCTGTTCCTCGTTGTAGCAGGGGATCTGAATGATGAGTTTCACCGGACCGCGCTCCGTCAGTTGAGGGTTTCTTCGATGTTGTAGGGCTCCATCTCGCCCGCGTGCGTGAAGATGATCATCTCGCCGAGCAGGCCGATGGAGATCATCTGGACGCCGATCACGAGGAGCAGGGCGCCGAGCACCAGCAGGGGCCGCCCCGCGATGGCGCCGAATCCGAGAATCCGGTACACGAACAGGTAGAGTTCGATGACGAGTCCGGCCGCGGCGAACCCGGTGCCGACGAATCCCATGAAGTGGATGGGCTTGCGCGAGTACCGGGTGAGAAAGAAGACGGTGAGCACGTCGAGCAGGCGCTGGACGTATTCGCCCGGGTACCGCGACTGCCGGAACGTACCGGGCATCTGTCCGATGTTCTCCTCGGCCACGGCGTAGCCCTGCTGGGCGGCCAGCACGGGGATGAAGTTCACGAGATCGCCGTACAGGGGCACCCGGTCGAGCACGTCGCGGCGCGAGACGAACACGCCGCTGTTGACGTCGCGGAGCCTGAGCCCCGTGGCGCGCGACACGAGGCGGTTGAATCCCCGCGACACCCACTGGTTGAGCCGGGAGTCGGCCCGGGGATGGCGGCGGCCGACGACGAAATCCGCGCCCGCGTCGAGCCGTTTCACGAGCGCCGGCAGTCCGGCGGGGTCGACGCGCACGCGGCCGCTGAGATACGCGACCGCGCGGCCCCGCGACGCCTGAATGCCCGCGTGGAGCGCGGCCGCTTCGCCGAATCCGGTGCGGAGCCGGATGAGCCGCAGGCGCCTGTCGCGCCGGGCCGCGGCCGCGAGCCGGCGCCAGGTGTCGTCCGTGCTGCCGTCGTCCACGGCCACGATTTCAGCCGGCCGTTTCAGCCGGTCGAGCGCTCCCCGCAGCGACGCGAGGGTTGCCGTCACGTCTTCGGCCTGATTGCGGAGTCCCACGACCACGGAGAGGTCCGGTCGCCGGGTTCGGTTCGATTTCATGGTCTGTCCTCGCGGTCGAACGCCCTGCAGGCGGTCACTTTTTAAGAATGGTGAATACACCGGCCGCGATCAGAAAAGCTCCGAAAACGCGCCGGAGGACGTCGTTCGGAACCGATACGGCGGCGCGGCTGCCCGCCAGAGCGCCGAGAATAAAACCGATGCAGATGAGCCCCGCGATCTTCACGTTGACGTGCCCCGCACGGTAATAGGTCCAGGCGGCCAGCAAGCCGACGGGCGGAATGAGAACGGCCAGAGAAGTGCCCTGGGCCTGGTGCTGGGTGAAACCGAAAATCAGCGTCATCGCGGGGACGAGGAGCAGTCCGCCGCCGATGCCCAGAAAACCGCTGGCAACGCCCGCGGCCAGGCCGAGCAGGATGTACGGGACTATGGCGGTCATGCGCGGCGCCTTTCCGTTCGGGCCGGCGGTCCGGCCGGCGTCCACGCGGACGCCAGGCCCCTTCCCCGTCGCCGGCCGGTTGTGACGATGAGGCTCGCCACGGCCCCCAGAAAAATCCACTGAAAGGCGGCGGCGAGAAACAGAAAAACAATGGTGACAACGATGTTCCGGCTCTCGGGCGGCAGGCCGCCGTTCATCCCCCGGGCCGCGATCCATGCCGCGGCCGCGGCGCCGATGACGAAAAAAACGAGGCCGGCGCCCGCGAAAAACCGGAGCGGGTTGCGCAGGTGCTTCAGGAACAGATTCAGGCTGGACAGGTCCATCAGCACGCGGAACGTCCGCGTCAGGTTGTACTTGGATCGGCCGTACTTTCGGGCGTGGTGCCGCACGGCGAGCTCGGAAATGCGGGCGCCCTCGACCCGCGCCAGGGCCGGCAGAAAACGGTGCAATTCGCCGTACACGCGTATCCGCTCCACGACTTCGCGGCGGAACGCCTTGAGCGAACACCCCGTGTCGTGCAGGCGCACGTCCGTGACCGAGCAGATCAGGCGGTTGGCGATGCGGGACGGGATTTTCCGGATGAAGAGCTTGTCCCGGCGGTGTTTGCGCCATCCGCTGACCACGTCGTATCCCTCGCGGACCTTCTCGAGCAGGGCCGGTATGTCCCGCGGGTCGTTCTGCAGGTCCCCGTCCATGGTGACCACGATTTCACCGCGGCTCGCGCGGAACCCCGCGTCCATGGCCGCGGACTGTCCGAAATTTCTCCGGAGCAGGACGACCCGGAGCCTGCGGTCCGCGGCCGCGAGACGCCGCAGGACGTCCCGCGTGCCGTCCTTGCTGCCGTCGTCCACGATCACGGTCTCGGTGGCGGGCCCGATGCGGTCCAGCACCTCCCGAATGGAGCGGACGAGAATCGGAACGCTCTCCCGCTCATTGTACACGGGCACGACCACGGACACGTCGATTTTTCCGGTCCTCACGTTTTTCCTCCCGCGCCGGATGCCGGGGGACGGTCCACGTGCCGGCTCAGCCAGAGTTCCAGCACCATGAGCGCCCACAGCCGGTGGGCGTGGTTCTCCCGCTTTTCAAGATGCTCGCGTATCATGGCCTGCACGCGGCCGGGGTCGAACAGGCCGCGCCGCTTCACCGTTTCTTCGGCCAACAGGTCGGTCATCAAGGACCGGACCCCGGCATGGCCGCGCATCCAGTTCTTCAGCGGGATGCTGTGACCCAGCTTGTCCTTGCGGTGCACGATCGCGTGCGGGAGCAGGGGCTCCACCGCCAGTTTCTCGATACGCTTGACTTCCGCGCCCTTTATCTTGAAGCGCGACGGCATGGCCGCGCACGCCTGCACCAGGCCGGGGTCGAGCAGTGGGAATTTCGGCCGGATGCCGAACGGCCGCACCAGCCCCATCCGGCTCAGGTAGAAGTGAACGACCGTCGCATAGTCCGCGGCCAGGGAGCGCGCAAGCGTGTCGGGGCCCTCGGCTTCGCGGTTGAATGCCAGCATGTCCTCGAATGGCGCGGCGCGGAATTCCTCTTCCCAGCGTCCGGGAAGGATCAGGCCGGCCATGTCATCCGGCCGGTAATAGGCCCGCCAGCGCTGGGTGCCGAGGCTGGCCGGAAATCCGGCGCTCGCGGAGAAACGCTTGACCTTGACTCTCAGGTCCTTCTTCCGGTCGGAATCGCGCAGGCTCCGGCCCCACGCGAACACCGGCTTCTGCACCCAGGACGGGACGAAACGCAGAAAGGCCGCGGCCCGGTCCGCCAGGTACACGGGATGGCCCGCGAACAGTTCGTCCCCCCCGTCTCCGGTGAACAGCTCGTCCACCCGGCCTTCAGCGGCACGGCCGAGCAGAAGCGTCGCGATGTTGATGCCCGCGTCGCAAAACGGTTCGTCCTGCAATTCCACCAGGCCTTCGAGTCCGAAAATGTCCTCGGGCCTGTATTCCACCAGCGTGTGGCGGGTTCCGAACGCGTCCGCCACCATCTGCGCGTAATGCGATTCATCGAAAGACAGCCCCCGGCAGCGGAATGAGAAAGTCTGAATCGCGGGCACTCCCGCGCGGGACAGAAGCGACACCACGGAAGAGGAATCGAGCCCGCCGCTCAGGAACACGCCCGTCCTGCGGTCCTTCCGGACGCGGATGCGGACCGCCTCGGACATCCTCTGCCGCACGTCCTCCACCCATTCCGCTTCGGTGCGGCGGGCCGGTTCCGTAAAACGCGGCCGCCAGAAGGGCCTGGATTCCGCTTTTCCGTCCCGGAATAAGAGGCAGTCACCGGGCCGCAGGCGGCGGACGCCCCGGTACATCGTCTGGAATCCGGGGTTGTAGCAGAAGGTCAGGAATTTCGTGATCACCTGGAGGTCGGCTTCCGGCTGTCTTTTCGCCAGCTTGAGCGCCAGCTCGGGTATGTTCGCGAATGCCAGACCGCCGCTGAAAACCGCATAATAGACCGGCTGGATGCCGAGGGGGTCTCCGGCCAGAACGCCGGTCCCCTCCGGCCCGTCCCAGGCCGCGATCGTGAATGCGCCGTTGACGTCCGCGAACCCGTCGGGTCCCTTGCGTTTCCATAGGTCCCAGAGCCTTTGCGCTTCCGTGACGCCGGCCGGTTCTCCGGCCCCGAACCATTCGCCGGACCAGACGAGACCGCTCCGGCCGTCTTCGGACCGCCAGGCCCGGGATGCGGCATCCGGTTTTCCGTCCGGAGACAGTCCGTCCGAAGTCAGCAGGGCCGAATCGGAATCGAAAACGGCCGGCTGACCCGTGGCCCGCACGTTCTCGAAAATCGCGCCGAGTTCATCCCGTATGCCGGGAACCACCGAATGTCCGAATACGCCGCACCACATGAGGGTTTGTCAATCCGCCTTGATCATTTTGATGGCCTGAACGCGACCGCCGGATTCCAGCCGGCAGATGTACACGCCAGCCGCCGCATCGGTACCGGACTCGTCCCGGCCGTCCCAGTCCGCGCGGTATTCACCCGCGGGCCGCCAGCCGGCCGCCAGCGCACGCACGCGCCGGCCGCGCACATCATACACCGTCAGGCCCGCGTCGCCCGGCCTGTCCAGCCGGTAATGCACCGATGTCCCGGGATTGAAGGGATTCGGATAATTCCAGTCCAGGCCGAATCCCGAAGGACCCGGCCTGCCGCTGCCCATGCCGCTGACGACCGTCGGTGA
The DNA here is from genome assembly GCA_016933415.1 of bacterium. Classification (GTDB taxonomy): domain Bacteria; phylum Zhuqueibacterota; class QNDG01; order QNDG01; family DTFT01; genus JAFGAX01. The sequence goes on along the minus strand of JAFGAX010000143.1, from coordinate 2,818 downwards.
GAGCGCCGTCTCCCGCTCGTTCAACGCGAAACGCTCCCACACCACGGTTCCGCCCTCATCCGTGCAGCGGAACCTCAGCTTCAGGAACACGCCCGCCTCGTTCACCGGACGCGCCCCGTACAGCGCGATCTTCCACAGGCCGTCCGACGGGCCGTTGGTTTCCGTCTGATACCCTTCCGTGAGTTCCGTCGTCTCCACGCCTTCGAACGTCACGCCCGATCCCTCCAGCCGGAACCACACGTCCGCGGCCAGGAGGCCGGAATTCGCCTCCACGGTCAGCGGAACTTCCACGATTCCTTCGGACGCGGCCGCCCGGATTCGCGACGGCGCGGCCGCCATGCCCGCGCCCGCCTTTGGAGCGCCGGACGTGGAACCCCAGTTGCCGCTGACATCGCCGATCACCTGTCCGGCGAAATCCCGGCCGGTCAGGGGTTCGGTGATGACCGGAACGGACAGGCTTTCCGGTGCGAAAATCCATTCCCCCGCATGCGACAGGTCCTGGTCCGTCAGGCCCACGGCGTGCCGGCCGATCAGGGCCGCATCCAGGACGTTCAGCATGTCGTTCCGGTCCGCGTCCGCTCCCCTCCGCCGGACTGCGCTCATGGTGTCGAGCCCGACCAGGGCGCGGAGCACCAGGGCCGCGTCATAGGCCGTGATCACCGTGTCCCGCACATCCTCACCCGCGTTTTTCGCAGGCGTCAGGGCCAGATTCTCCGTGCCCGCGGGAACAGGATAAAAACGGTATCCGCCGTTTTCATCCGTCGTGTCCGAAGCGGACATGGCCCCCGTCAGCCGCAGAACGATCCGGGGAATAGACCGTCCGGAGGGCGCGTGCCGGATCGCGCCTTCGATGAAAAGAGTCTCGTACCGGAGATCCGGGTCGCCCTCGGTGACGGAAATGAACTGGCCCGGCGCGATTCCCGTATGTTTCTGAATGGTCCCGGCCGGCCAGTAAATGATCAGGCTGTCCACGACCGTGGCGGAGCCGAGCCCGAAATGCACCCAGGTGCTGTTTGTCATGTAACCTTCGCCGCCCAGCACCTGGCGCGTCTGCTTTTTTCCGTCCGCGTACAGGACCAGACGGCTGCCGACCGCGGACCGGTTGCTCTCGACCCCTGTCAGGTGGAATTGGACCCACTGATTGGAGGAGAAAGCGCCGCTGGTGTTCCTGTACAGATGGCCGCCTCCCCGCGGATCCGAAGAATTACTGCGTGCCATGTACACGTCGAGGAATCCGTCATGGTCGTAATCCGCGACCGGCGCGGTCCAGTAGTCCCAGAGGTCCTCCCGCAGACCCGCGGATTCGGCGATTTCCGTGAACGTGCCGTCCCCGTTGTTGCTGTACAGCAGGAGTTCCATGGCCCACCGTGTGATCACGAGCAGGTCCACGTCCCCGTCATTGTCGAAATCGCCTGCGGACAGGCCGCCGCCGAACACATTGTCGCTGACGTACTGGACGGTGTGATTGACGCCCGCGGACGCGCCGACCTCGGTGAACCGGCCGTTCCCGTCATTCCCGAAAAGCAATGCGGGCCTGAACGCGCGGCGGACGTAGAGATCCCAGTCCCCGTCATTGTCATAATCGAAAAACACGGCGCCGACGAAATAAGTCTCGCCATAAACGGGTGCCGGAAAGCCCCGATCCAGAAACCGGTCCTGGAGTCCGCCCTGACCGTCGTTGATGAGCATCAGGGAGGCCGCCTCCCGGCGCGGCACGAAAACATCCTGATCCCCGTCCAGGTCCACGTCCGCGGTGGCGAATCCGTACAGGTCGCCGGGCGTGGCGGGGAAGTTGCTCAGACCCGCATGGCCCCGCTCAAAGCCCCACCAGCCGGAGTTCATGTACGTGACCACAAGCGGCAGTTCAGGCGGATACTCGGGCAGTCTGGAACAGGATATGAAGAACAGATCCAGCAGGCCGTTGTTGTCGAGGTCGATGAACGAGACCCCCCTCGCCCGGTAGGTGTAGGCGCCGTCCAGCTGGCCCACATCCGCGGCGGAAAAAGTGTTGTCGCCATCGTTGTGGTACACAAGCGCCCTGTCGTAATGGCTCCCGCATGCGACCACCATGTCCGTATAGCCGTCATTGTCGTAGTCCGCGGCCGCAAATCCCTGCGCGGACTGGGTGAGCAGGCCCTGGACTCCCGCCTGCTCCGCCACATCGATGAACCTTCCGTTCTTCTGATTCTCCAGCAGGGCGTGCGGAAACGATCTCCATGAGCCGACGCTGGAATTGTGCACAACAAAGATGTCGTCCCATCCGTCGCCATTGTAGTCGAAAAATCCGGAACCGTGCAGATTGACCCGCACCACGGAATTGGTGGATTCGCCCACATCTTCGAACGTAATCTGAGCAGCGGCCGGTGTTAAGACCAGCGCGAACCATCCCCATATGCAAGCCGATAACAAGGATTTCCTGCAGAGGTGACAGGTCATGAAAACGGCTCCTTTTCTGCGTGTTCTTTTCAATATACGCCTTCTCCATAAAAAAAACAAACCAGTACGGGCGTTTTTAGTCAATTCTTTGTTTTATTGAATCTTAAGCGCTTTTTTAGAGCTCGTTCTGTCGCCTGCGGTCATTCTGATGATGTACAATCCCGATGCCGCATCCATACCGGATCCGTCCCTGCCGTTCCATTCAATCCTGAATTCGCCCGCGCTTTTGCGACCCTCGAACAGCACGGCCGTTTCCCTGCCGTACGCATCCAGGACGCGTATTGAAACCGGACCGGGCCTGTCCAACCCGAACAAAATGGTCACCGCCGGATTGAAGGGATTCGGATAAACGGCGGACACTCCGAAAGCCGAGGGCCCGGCC
>JAFGAX010000142.1 GCA_016933415.1 bacterium | reverse complement strand
GCAGCCGTTCACGGTCGGGATGCCGCTTTTGTTGCCGCCGTGTTCCACCCCCTCCCGGACCCCTTCGCAGATCCGCCGCGGATGGAGGATCCGCTTCGGCAGGGGCCGATCGTAGTCGGGCGGCGCAAAACAGAAGACGTCCGTGTTGAAGATCAGCTTCGCACCTTTCCCGCAGCCGAAGGGGTCCCGGTTCACGCCGACGATGCCGGTCAGCGCCCCGCCGTAGGGGTCGAGCGCGGAGGGGGAGTTGTGGGTCTCCACCTTGAAGACGAGGTTCCAGTCTTCGTTGAAGCGGATGATCCCCGCGTTGTCGGAGAAGACGGAGAGGCACCAGTCGTCGGCCCCCATCCGCTCCCGGATCTTCCGGGTCGAACGCTTGATGCAGGTGTCGAAGAGGGAGTCGATCTCCCGGGGGTTCCCTGCGCCGTCGTCATAGGCGATCCGGGCGTTGAATATCTTGTGCTTGCAGTGTTCGGACCAGGTCTGGGCGAGGCATTCCAGCTCCGCGTCGGTCATGGCGGCCCCCAGGCCGACCTTCTTCCGGCGGGCGAGGATGGCGTCGTTTTTCAGGTAGTCCCGGAGGATCCGCATCTCTTCGAGACCCAGGGCCAGAACCCGCTCCTGGCTGATCCGGACGAGCTGTGCGTCGGGAACGTCGAGGTCGATTGTCTCCGTCCGCGGACGGTTTTCCCCCAGGACGCGCGGAACGTAAGGCTTGATCCCCGCCGCCGGGTCCCAGGTTTTTCCGTCATGGATGTCATAACGCTGGATCAGGTCATTGGCGAGAAGCTCGGAGGCGATCCGTTCCGCATCCGCCCGCGTGAGGGTGTCGAGGGCGCACCGGTCCCGGATGCCGCGGATGACGTACTGCCGCGATGTGTAGACCCGGACCGGCTTTCCGGTGAGAAGCGCGATGGCTTCCCCGGCGGTCTTTCCCACGTTGTCCGTGACGCCGGGACGGAACCCCACCTCGATGAGCCAGTCGAAACCGCCTGCGATCCCGCGGTCGATCGCGGTTTCCTGAATCACCGGGTCGGAAAGGGGACCGCGGGCCGCCTTTTCCAGTTCCTCCGGGGCGAGGGGCCCGTCGATCGTGTAGACCTCGATCGTCTGCACCGAATCCACGGGAATCCGGAGGTGTTCGATGATCCGCTTTCGGATTTTTTCGCCGAGGGCGTCCCTGATCCCCTCCCTGAAGCCTATTTCAATGCGATGGGCCATGTGCTTCTCCTGAATTGCCTCTGCCGGCGCGATGATCCGCCCTGATGGGTGTTCATAACAGATGACGGCGGAAAAGACAACGGCGAGAATGTACGTCAGGCCGTCATGAGAGTTTCATAATGAATGATATCTTGGACCGATTTTCGGGGGGTGTGGAGCGACGACAGGGACCTGCCCCCGTACACCGAATAGGAGCATCGGATCAGGGTCCAACCTTACTGAAACCAACATTTGAAGTATCTTATAAACGAGTGTAGATTTCATATCGTAATCCTTAACATATTAGGACCTTTGCAATTCCGCAAATATCTTTCAGCAAACACTATAAAGAACCTTTTTTCTTATCAAACAAAAGGGGCAAGGGGGAGTAATTATGAAAATAAGAATCGTTTTGGTTTT
>JAFGAX010000017.1 GCA_016933415.1 bacterium | reverse complement strand
CGGATGCCTTCCGCCTGCTTGATGGAGGCCCGCTTCTGGCCGTCGGCCACGGTTTCGGCGGCCGTGGCATAATCGACGGCCGCGATCTTCTCGTTTTCGGCCTTGACGATCTTGTTCATGGTTTCCTGAACGTCCTTCGGCGGATCGATCTGTTTCAGCTCGGTGCGGACGATCTCGATGCCCCAGTTCGTCGTCTCGCTCTTCAGGACCTTGTGGAGATCGTCGTTGATGCGGCCGCGCTCGCTGTTCGCGGATTTCAGGGTCAGGGTGCCGATGATATTGCGGAGCGTGGTGCGGGCGAGGTTCACGATCTGATAATTGACGCGGCTCACGTTGTACTGCGAGTTCTTGACGCTCTCCTCGTCCGGCTTGACCTTGAAATACACCTGCGCGTCCACCGCGGCGTTCAGGTTGTCATTGGTGATGATCTCCTGGGGCTCGGCGTCTACCATTTGCTCCGTGATGTTCACGCGGTACATCTTTTCGATGACGGGGATAATCCAGTGAAAGCCGGGATTCGCGAAACGGCGGTATTTACCCAGACGCTCGATCAGGCCCCGGTGCGTCGGCCGCACGATGCGGATGCCGATCAAAAAATAGAACGTCAGAAAGAGAGCGACGGGCCAGAACAACGGATGCGAAAAAATCGAACCGTTCATGGGATCCTCCTGTCAATGAAGACGGACGCCTGTTACAATGGAATATAGCAAAACGCGCACATTTTTCAAAGCGGTTCTCCCCCGGTTTTTCCGCTTGAATTTTAACCCTGATTGTGTTAATATTAGGGCGTCATGAAACCCGCCAGCGCCCATACCATTCTCGTCGTGGACGACGTGGAGCCCATTCTGTACGTCTTCGAGCGGTATCTGCAGAAGGAAGGGTACCGGGTTCTGACCGCGATGGACGGAATCGAGGGCCTCGCCAAATGGGAGGCCGCCAGGCCGGATCTGCTCATCAGCGACATCCGGATGCCGGGCATGGACGGATTCGCGCTGGCCGACGCGGTCCGGAAGCGGAATCCCGAGCAGAAAATCATACTCATGTCCGGCTTTACCAGCGACATCGAGTCGCTCGAAAAGCAGAAATCATACGGATATCCCTTCTTCACCAAGCCCGTGGACCTCAATGCGACGCTGGGGCCCGTTGTCCGGCGGGTGCTCGAAGGCGCCTCTCTAAAAGCCGGATAATCCGGTTCCGGCCGTTCATCCGCCCGGCTGATCCCGATCGGCCCGCCGGCCGTCAAAGCGCCGGTTTTCTGCGGACCGCGGTTCCGGAGTCCGGCAGACGCAGCGCCATCAGGCAAACGTCGTCGGTGTTCCCGTCCAGTATTCTCGCGCCGATTTTTCTTCCCTCCATGACAAATCCCGTTTTCAGGTAAAGCCGGATCGCCGCCTCGTTGGACGCGAACACCTCGAGTTCGACGCGGCTCAGGCCGTTCTCCCGGGCGCGGCGGAGCGCCTCTTTCAGAAGCGCGGTTCCGATACCGCGGCCCCGGAACGATGCGGCCACTCCCATGCCGAGCCTGCCGCAATGACCGAACCCGGGCAGGTCCAGCCGCGTCACGTCGCACCATCCCGCAAACTCATTCCCGCTCACTGCCACGATCTGCACGTCTTTTCTGCTGATCAGGTCCGTTACATACCGGTATGCTTCGGCCAGCGGAGGCGCTTCCGTAAAAGCAAGGTGCCGTCTTTCACGGCAGACGGCGTCCAGCAGTTCCCGGAAGCAAGGCACGTCCGTTCTGCGGATGGGCCGAATGCGTAGTTCGTCCTTCATGGTCGATCTCAGACGGAAGAATGGGGTTGCGAGAGCGGGGGGAAAGCGCGGGTGAGCCGGCCGCTCGGGGCCGTCCGCAGGGCCGGTTGATGAGTCCGGCCGACTGCGGACGGCCCCTTCCGAACGGAGCCCGGCCTGAACCGGTCAGAGTTCGTTCTGTACGGCCTCTTCAAGGGACGCGAGGTCGACATTCCGGTCCTGCGGGAACTCGAACGGAACCAGCCACCATTCCTCCTCGAATACGGCGGACTGGCCGGGTTTCAGCGTTTCCATCGGTCCGATGGGCTCGAGTTCGATCATGCTTCCGTCCGCAGGCATCCAGACCGACACGGTGAGGCCCGCGATTTCATTGTACACGCGTTCCGGGTAGGTCGCATAGCTTTTCAGGAACATCAGGTTCTGCGGCATCAGGCAGGCGAGCCAGCCCTCGGCCGAATCCATGCCGGTTTTGGGATGCTTCGGCGGTCCGAGGATTTCCAGGTATCCGTCACGTTCACGCACGTTCGCGTCGGACGGATTGAACAGAATGGAATCGTCCGGTCCGTACAGCACGTATTTCTTCGGGAACCGGCTGTATTCGCCGATGGGCATGACGACGATACCGCCGCCCGTGACCAGGGTTCTTCCCCAATGGCAGAGCCGGGCCGCGGCGGTCTTCGATTTATTCACCATCGTCTGGCGGCAGGACAGGCGGGAGGAGTCCTCGTCGAGCTTGAAATCGCGGATGATCTGTATTTCCGTGTCCGGATCCACGACGCTCATCATCCGGCCGGTCCGGGGCCCGGTGGCTGCGGATGACCATTCCCCGATCCACAGCGCGGGATGCGGGGGCATGAGTTTTTCCGGCCCGATGTCGAACCGGCCGCCCCGCGGGTGGTACGGCGGATCGCCCGTTTTCCAGATCTTCCCGTTCTGCTCGGGATCCTGATAGATGACGTTCTGCCCGTTGAGGGTGTATTCCAGGACGCGGCCTCCCGACTGATGCCCGAGAACCACGCGCGCTTCGGCATTTTCAAGAACGAGACAGTCGGTATAGCCCGCGGATTCGGTCCGGCGGGTGCCGGGAAATTCTGAAGCCATGATGCGTGTGACTCCTTTTTTTAATGAATGAACGCTTGCGCGGCCGCGTTTCAGCAGGGGCTGAAACGCGGGATCGCGGTTTTTTCGTAGCCGCCCCAGGCGGCGGTTGTATTCATTCGGCGGGCCGACCGGCGGCAGCCGGCTTTACGGTCCGGACCGGGGATCTCTTCCGGACCGCCTCCAGAATGCGGCCCAGGCGCTCCTCCGCCTCCAGGCACATGCGGCCGGAATGATAGGGGCATTTCCATTCCGATATTTTGGGCTCATCCCCGGCCGGATTTCCGTTCCGGTCCACCCGGTAGATCCAGTCGCCGTAGGCGCGGTCGACCAGGTGCCGGTCGATGAAAATCCAGGCCAGGCGCGCAGCCTCGAGATAGCGGTCGTCGCCGGACAGCCGATAGGCGTTGAGAAAACCCACAACCGCTTCGGCCTGCACCCAGAAGTGCTTGTCGGAATCGACGATGCCGGAGGCGTCCGCCTCATACCGGAGGCTGCCGTCACGGTCGCGACCTCTGGTGTACACGGCTTCGGCCATTTGGACCGCGATGGCGCGGATCTCTCCGGAAAGGGCCGGGTCTCCAAGGGTGTCGGCGGCCTCGCAGAGAAGCCAACTCGCCTCGATGTCGTGACCGAATGAGATGAGACCGGAGCGGGGCTCCCAGGTTTCATTGAAGAAACAGATCATCCGGTTCTTTTCGCGGTCGATGATCCTATCCCTGAAGTTGAGGATGAGCTGCCGCAGGCGTCCGGCCAGTAAATCGTCCTTCCAGACCCGGTAGAGATTGGCATACGCCTCCATCAGATGGAGGTGGGTGTTCATGGATTTGGCCTCGTTGAGGTCCTTGGCGCTCAGCCGGAGGTCCGCGGCGAGCGTCCAGTCCCGCTCGTACGTCTCGAAGTATCCCGTGTTTGCGGCGTCGTACCCGTGACGTTCGACCAGGCCGAACGCCTCCCGTCCGCGTTCCAGGGCCGCGGTGTCCCCGGTGGTCCGGACATACTCGGCCAGGGCGTAGATGAAAAACGCCTGTCCGTAGATTTTTTTCTTCGCATCGAACGGCGACCCGTCCGGGTTCAGCATCCAGAAAGCGCCGCCTTTGTCGGTATCCCAGAAACCGGTCATCAGGGCGTCGGCCGCGCGGCCGGCCATGTCCAGAAAGGCGGGATCGGGATGGGCTCGGTGCGCGGCGGAGAAGGTCCACAGAATGCGCGCATTGACGATCAGTCCGCGCGGCGCAGTGTCGTCCGGCACGAGGTCGTTCGAAACGCGGCCGCGGAAGCCGCCCCGTACGGGATCCGGCGCGTGCCGCATCCAGAACGGCAGGATGTTGCCGAGCAGTTCCCGCCGCACTGCGTCGCGCATGGCGGCCAGCGCCTCAGCATTCATGCCGGGTTTCCGCCCTTTCCGCCCGTTCGTTCAGTCGGGATCGGTTGCCGGGTTGGCGCGAACATCGTTTCTGAAGCGGAATGAGTTCATCGTCAGCCATTTCGTCTCGATGATCATGAAAAACGGGGTTATTGAAGTATGTGAAACGGTACCTCCGGTCGCCGGAATCGGCGCTGTCGCAGTAATGGATGTGCAGACAGTCCGGACAGGGTTCCGGGCTTTCAACCGGTGGATTTTGCAAAGCAAATAGAATCAGTGATATATTCCTGTTTTCCATCCTTCAATAACAAATTATTGTCCCTATTGGGATTTAACTTAGAGAATTCCAGACACAAAAGCAACCCTTTTTGTTTGATCCGGATGGTCCGTGTGTGAAGTCGCTCGAAACATGAAGGCAGAAAAATCAGGTCGATCAGGCTGATTTTATGCTGATTATCATGAGTGTCCGGTTAAAATGAAGACCATGGTCTGGGCAGTACGATTTCTATTGAATTTACATTGTGAAAAAAACATACGACTCAAGACCGGAAGCGGCGGATGTTGACCGAAAGAAACAGACGGTTGTCTTCGCGAGGGACTCCGCCTTGCGGAGTCCCGACGCGATCTCTATATTAATCAGAGATTGCCACGCCCCGCGGAGCTTGCCCCGGACTTGATCTGGAGCGGGGCTCGCAATGACATGCTTGTGCGCATGAGTATATTTGTATTTTAACCGGACACTCATGGCTGATTATCATACATGACTTGAGAGCGGGGGCAGACTGGTTTCGAAATCGATTTCGTGATCGTAAATCCTTTGAAAACCCCGTTTTTCATGGGAACATTTCTCTTGACAACGTTTTGATGAATGGGTATATTTGACTTGGATTATTCATAAAAAGTATCCAAAACGGGATTTGGATCCGCTACTATTGAGCACCTGCAATAAGGATCATCCGTAGAATAATCCAGGTCATCCCGGTTTCCCTGATGAAAAAATCTTATGAATAATCCGGGATAACAGATTTTCCGACCGGACCATCTCACACCCCCCTCCCAATCATTCCCGCAGGGGGATTTTTATTCTCAATAAGGAATCGGCCGTTCGTCATGATATTATCGAAGATCGACATCCTCGGATTCAAATCGTTCGCCCGCAAGACGGAACTGCGTTTTGACGGCCGCATCACCGCCGTGGTGGGACCGAACGGCTGCGGCAAGACCAATATCGTGGACGCCCTCCGCTGGGGACTCGGCGAACAGCGTTATTCCGTGCTCCGCGCCGACCGGATGGAGAACGTCATTTTCGGAGGCGCCCAGTCCTCCCGGCCGCTCGGCATGGCCGAGGTTTCCATCACCTTCGACAACTCGGCGCACCTGCTCCCCATAGACTACAAGGAAGTGGTCATTACCCGCCGGTTATACCGGTCCGGCGAGAGTGAATACCTGTTGAACAAGTCCCAGGTCCGCCTCAAGGACGTGCATGACCTGATCATGGACACGGGCATCGGAACGGGCATGTATTCCGTGATCGAGCTGAAGATGGTGGAGGACATCATCAGTGAGAAGGCCGAGGACCGGCGCAAGCTCATTGAGGAGGCGGCCGGGGTCACGAAATACAAGCACCGCCTCAAGGCGGCCATACGCAAACTCGAGGCCACCCAGCAGGACCTGCTCCGGGTGAACGACATCATCGGCGAGATTGACCGGACGGTGCGATCGCTGGGTCGGCAGGTGCAGAAGGCTCGGCATTATCAGGTGCTCGAGGAGCGTCTCAAGGCGTTCGAGCTGGACCGCGGCGGATTTCTACTCCGCCAGTATCGGAACCGCGAGGAGCCGCTTCGCGCGGCGATCGACGACTGCCAGCGCCGCAAGGAGGGCAGCACGACTGAAATCTCCCGCGAGGAGGCGGATCTCGAGAGCGTTCGGCTCGAACTGACCGGCCGGGAGAAGGCGTTTGTCGCCGCCCAGGAAGTCCTGACCGCTCTGACCGAAACCCTCCACCGCGGCGAGACGGATCTGCGCGTGGGCCGCGAGCGCATCGAAGGACTGAAGGACCGCATCACCCGGTACGGCCAGGAAGTGGAAAACCTCGTCCAGCGCCGCGAGGAGCAGAAGGCCCATCTTGAAAGGGCCGCGGCCGAACGCGAGGCCCTGCAGGTCCGGATCACGAGCACCGGCCGCCTCTTCAGCAACAAGAAAATGGAACTCGATGTGTTTCAGCAGGGCCTGAACCTCAAGCGGCTGGACCTCAACAAGAAGAAGCAGGAGATCATCGCCTGCCTGGAAGAGGTGAGCCGCCTCAACAATGAGGAGACCCAGCATCGGGCGCGAATGGACAACAATCGGGGGCGGCTCGAGCGGCTGGACGAGGAGGATGCCGCCTTCCAGAACGACCAGACCCGGGTTCAGGAAAGCCACACGGCGGTTGAAACCGACTTCAGCGCCCTTTCCGATCAACGCAGCCAGATCCGGACGGCGATGGAACGCGCGGCGGAGGAGATCGAGCGCAGCCGCAAGGCGCTCGAGGCGGCCAAAGAGCAGTATTTCCGCGACCAGGGAGAACTCGACAATCTTCAGGGCCGGAAGAGTTTTATCCAGCACATCATCGAGAGCCGGGAGGGCATGAGCGACGGGTCCAAGCGCCTGCTCGAGCAGAATCCCGAAGGCCTGGTGGGCGTGCTTGCGGACCTCATCGAAACGGCCCCGGAATACAGACCCGCTGTGGAGATCGGTCTCGGCGAGGCGGCCCGTTACGTGGTGTTCAGTAATTTCGGCAGGGCCGTCTCGGCGCTGGAGCGGCTGAAGCGGGGCGGCGGCGGACGCGCGGCCCTGGTAGCCCTGGACCGTCTCTCCAAGGCGCCCTTACCCAGGCCCCATCCGGAGCTTCCGGAAGGCGCGTCGGCCATCGGCTGGGCGGATGAGCTCGTGCGTTTTGATCCCGCGGTCCGGAGCCTGGCCCAGGTGCTCCTGTCCGATCTGCTCATCGTCCGGGACCTGGATTCCGCGAAACGGTCCGTTGAAGCCATGGCCGGACTGGGCATCCGCGCGGCTACACTCGACGGCGAACTGGTCAGCGACTGGGGCGTGCTCGAGAACAATCCCACCACCACGCAGGACACGAGCCTGGTCGGCCGCAGGCAGCGCATCGCCGAACTCGATGAGCGCATCGCCGGCATCGTCCGGCAGAATGCCGAGGCTGAGAAGCGGATGGCGGAGATGGAATCGCGGATCGGCGAACTCCAGAGGGAGCGTGAACACGCCGAGCAGGCCTCCCGCGAGCTCGAGACGCGCATTCTCTCCGTGGAAAAACAGCGCACCAAGACCCAGGTCGAAGGGGAAAAGGCGCAGGACGGCCTGCGGCGGAATTCGGAGGAGCGCGGAAAGCTGTTGAAGGAGCTCGAGAAGGGTCGCGATCTGCTCGAGGGCCTGCGGCCCCGGGTTCAGGCGCTTCTCGAGGATCGCGAGCGCAACGAGACGCTGGCGGCCCACATCCAGACCGAAGTGGAGCGGTTGGAGGGCGAGGGCAAGAAAATGGAGGAGGAGGTCCACCGGCTCAACATCGCGGTGGTCCGGCACAACGGAGAGGCCCAGAATCTCGATTACGACATCGAACGGTCGAAAAAACTGCTCGCCGAAATTGAGGCCACCATCACCCAGCGGGGCGTCGAGACGGAACAGGCCGAGGCCGACATCCGGCGGCTCACGGAGGAAACGGCCGGCCTCGAGCAGCGCCTGCTCGAGCAGCTTCAGGAGAAGGAGGACAAGGAGGCCGAGAAGCGGCGGCGCGAGGAGGAATTCCAGGCGCTGAGGGAAGCCCTCGAAACCAAGGAGAAGGAAGTGCGGCAGGTCCGGCGCGACCGGGAGGAAGTGTCGGAGAAGATACACGGCCTGCAGATGGAAATCACCGAGATCGAGCACCAGGTGCTGACGCTGCGGAACCATCTGTGGGAGAATTTCGGCATCGAGCTCGAAAAGCTGTCGTGCCCCGATCCGTTCGTGCTGGAAGAGGCCGAAAAGGGCATTGAGGACATGAAGCGGCGGATCAAGAACCTGGGCCCGGTGAACATCGCCGCGCTCCAGGAGTACGAGCAGCAGAAAGCCCGGCTCGATTTTCTGCTGCAGCAGCGGGAGGACCTGCTCTCCGCGGAAAGCACGCTCAAGGAAACCATCACCAAGATCAATGAGACGGCGCGCCAGCGGTTCCAGGAGGTTTTCGATCAGGTCCGCGTCAATTTCAGGCAGACGTTCTCCCGGTTCTTCCAGGGCGGGGAGGCGGACCTGCGGATGGCGGAGGGCGAGGACGTGCTCGAGGCCCAAATCGAGATTCTGGCCCGGCCGGCCGGGAAACAGCTGCGCGCGCTCGACCTGCTGTCCGGGGGCGAAAAGGCGCTGACCGCGATTTCACTCCTGTTCGCCATGTACGAGGTCAAGCCCAGCCCCTTCTGCATTCTGGACGAGATCGACGCGCCGCTCGACGATGCGAATGTGGAACGGTTCACCAGCGCGCTTGCGGAGTACGCGAAAAAGACCCAGTTCGTCATCGTCACGCACAACAAGCGGACCATGCGGTGCGCCCAGGCGATGTACGGAGTGACCATGGAGGAGGAGGGCGTGTCGAAACTCGTGTCCGTGAAATGGGAGGACGAGGAGGTGCCCCAGCCGGCGCAAGTGGCCGCGGCTTAGGCGTTTTGCCGGTTGTTCGCGCGACGGTGCGCCTGAAAGCTGTCCCGGTTTGCGGGAAAAATGCCCGAAAGTCAAATTAGGGCTTGACTTTTGGGCAAAAATGGTTATAATGTATAGTCTTTACGACGATCGCGGGGTGGAGCAGTTGGTAGCTCGTTGGGCTCATAACCCAAAGGTCGCAGGTTCGAATCCTGCCCCCGCTACAAAAGGTAACGGTTAGATCCCGCGAGGCGTATTCACCAGCCGAAGCGGGATCGCAGGTTCGAATCCTGCCCCCGCTACAAGTTAAAAAGGATCAATGAGTAATTGATCCTTTTTTTTGTTTTGTTGAACGGAAACAACCTCCCGCAGGATTGTACCCGCCTGCGGGAGGTTTTCTGATTACAATCATCGGGAACGCAGCCCACGGCTCAGTAGCCCACGGCTTCAACCGTGGGGTTAAAAGTCGTCAATTGATTTGGAAACCGATGAATCGGTTTCCTTTCCCGGAAAACCGTTGAAACGGTTTTCGAATGACAGGTGGATGGTTCCCTTTGCCCACGGTTAAAACCGTGTTTCCCCACGGTTAAAACCGTGTTTCCCCACGGTTAAAACCGTGGGCTGATATGGATGTATTCCCCGTCCATCTTCGGAACCATCCTTTGGAGAATGGCACGTGAACCTTTCCACTCATGAAGAGGATTACCGGGCGCGGATCAACCGTGTCATGGATTACATCCAGATGCACCTCGACCGGCCCCTGCGGCTGAACGAACTCGCCGAAGTCGCGAACTTTTCACCCTTTCATTTTCATCGGATATTCAGGGCCATGGTGGGCGAGACCCTGAACCGGTTCATTCAGCGTCTGCGCGTTGAAAAAGCGGCGTCCATGCTGGTTGTGAGCCGCAGGAAGTCGATCACCGAAATCGCGCTGGACTGCGGATTCTCAGGCTCCGCTCCCTTTGCCCGGCAGTTCCGGGAATATTTCGGCATGAGCGCGAGCGCCTGGCGTGCGGGCGGATTTCGCGCATCCCGCAAGATCGGTCAAGTGAAAAGCAAGAACGGGAAAACGGATCGCAAGAACCGGAAAGATCGTTACGTCTCCGGCGGGTATATTGGTTTCGACACGGCCGGCGCAGGCACCCGCGGGCCGGTCGTTCCCATCCACCCGCACAGCAAAAGGAGACGAAGCATGATGAACGCGAAGAACGTGAAGGTCGAGGTCCGCGACATGCCCGCCATGACGCTGGCGTACGTGCGGCACATCGGGCCCTACAAGGGGAACGCCAAACTGTTCCAATCGCTGTGGTCCAGGCTCATGACATGGGCGGGCCCCAGGGGACTGATGGCTCAGCCGGACCTGAAGTGCATCAGCGTGTACCACGACGATCCGGAAATCACGGATGAGGAGAACCTGAGAACCAGCGTGTGCATCACCGTTCCTCCGGACACCGCGGTCGATGGAGAGATCGGCAAGATGAACATCCCCGCCGGCCGGTATGCGCTGTCGCATTTCGAGATTTCCCAGGACCAGTTCCAACAGGCCTGGGATTTCGTGTGCGGCGAATGGCTGCCGAAGAGCGGTTACCAGCCCGCGGACGGGCCCTGTTATGAATGGTGCCACAATGACCCGTCCGAGCATCCCCAGCACAAGCACATCATCGACATCTGCGTGCCCGTGAAGCCGCTGTGAGGCGGGGTTATTCCCGGGGCGGTCCGTTGTGAAAGGAAAAGCCTCCCGCGGGTTTTGGAACCCGCGGGAGGCTTTCTACGAATACAAGGAACCGTCAGCACACGGCTTGGCAGCCCACGGCTTCAGTCGTGGGTCAGGGTTTTCCTCTAATAAAATCCGGAAACCGATTCATCGGTTTCCGTTCCATAAAACCGTTGAAACGGTTTCTGAATGATAGGTGGTTGATTCCCCCTGCCCACGGTTAAAACCGTGAGTTGAGCGGGTCAGAATGAAACGATCTGCTCCCGCCCGGAGTAGGAAACCGTCCTGTCCGCATCGGACGTGATTCCGACCCCGGTTCCCCGTTTCTCTCCGACCAGGACGACTTGAAACGCCCGGTCCTTCAGCATGCCCGGGAATTCGCCTTTCCTGTCCCCGACCGTCAGCCGGCGGGCCTGATCGTCCCACTTCATGAGGATCGTGGAGAAAGCTCCCTTTTCGTAATTGTAATTGTCATTTTCGTCCTCGTACAAAGTGAAGTCTCCGTCCGCGCCCGGATAGATTCTCAGTTCGATCGGATCCGCGGATTCGGCCGCGTACTGAATGAAGGGCCCCATGGGAACGATGGACCCGGCCCGCACAAACAGCGGCATTTCGT
>JAFGAX010000002.1 GCA_016933415.1 bacterium | reverse complement strand
GTGCTGTTCTGCACTCCTTCTATGCTGCGGCGGAGGTTCGGGGAAAAGCCGGCTCATCCGCCTGGACTCGGAGACCGCCGTATTCACCGTAGATCCCGTCACTCTCGAGACGACGATGCGTTATAAAGACCGTCCCGGTGAAGAGCTTACTATATCGGAAGGGGTGTTCCGCCGGCGGAATTACACAGTTTCGCCTGATTCCGGTTCGATCCGCTACGGCAGAGACGATCTTACCGTAACCTGCAAACTGAAAGGGAACGGGCTTACAATGTCCTTTCGCTCCGATCGGCCGGATTCGGTGACCTGGCCCGCATTCGGTATGACGAAACACGACACCGTTCTTATCTGGCCCCGTTTCGAAGGGAATTACATTCCCCTTTCGAATACGGTATGGACCAACTATCTAACCTCGAGGTCCTGGGATACAACGGAGGGGCAGTATATGCCCTTCTGGGGAGTGGATCGGAACGACGGAATGCTCACCTACATCGTCGAAAATCCCTTCCACAACTCGATCGCCTTTACGGATAAAGCGAAATCGGTGGACCTGGCTTTCACCCATACCTTTCCGGATAATAACGACGTCGATAAACCCGTCACCTTCATTGTATACGCGGATCATAATGCATCGCCGATAGAACCGGCACTGCATTTCAGGCGCCGTCTTGAGGAACAGGGAAAACTTGTATCCCTCAAGGAAAAGATGAAGACCGCCCCGTCGGTCGAAGGATTGATCGGCGCCCCCCACGCATACATTTGGGACGGAGCCCCCGTGACAATCGCGGACGTTAGACCGGACGGCTGGCAGCCCCTGGCCCGGGCGGTGCTGGAACAGGCCGCAGCCGGAATCCCGTCGGCTGGAGAACGGATCTTCGCCGTTCTGCCCCGCGATTCGTCTGCTGAAGAAACCTTTAAGGAAGCGGCGGGGCTTTCCTCGCCGTACTCCTACCTCAGACGGAGTATGGCACATCTTCTATCGCAGGCCCTCCGGTCTCCGGATTTCTTTTCCGAGGCCGTATGGCCCCCATCCACCCTTCCGGCGGAACACCGGAGCACCGCCGAAACGCTCACGGCCGGCGGCCCCGTAGACGGACCCGAGCTTGTCCGGTTCAACAGTCACCTCCTCCATGCGGCGTTCCCGGACTATCTGACGGACCCCGCAACCTGGGGGAACGGAGTTTCCACACATATGATCGACGCCCTCTCCGAGGCCGGGCTCGACCGTTTCGTATTGACCTGCGACGGTATCGAATCGATCGAAACGCGCCCTCATGTGGCGGAATACGCCGCGGAACACGGTTTCCTCATAGGCCCGTACGACGGATACGATTCGGTTCACGATCCGGATTCTCCTCAGTGGCCGACGGCGGCCTTCGACCGGGAACTCTACGAAACCTGCGCGGTAAGAAGGCCCGACGGAACGCCGGTTAAGGGATTC
>JAFGAX010000141.1 GCA_016933415.1 bacterium | reverse complement strand
GTGGGCTACCCAGGCCGTGGGCTACCCAGGCCGTGGCTACCCAGATCGATAAAAATTCAAAGTTCAAGGTTCAAAGAGAAGCGCATTGTAGGTCCGAAATGCCGAGTCCCGCGGGAGCGGGACGAGGCTTTCGGACATCTTTATTCAATGCGCGAAACACGCCCCAGTGAAAAAAGTCCGATAGCCCGCGATGAAGAAGCGGGCATATCGGACCTACAACTCGAGGATATAAAAAGTTCATAGTTCATGGTTCATAGTTCAGAAATAAATAATCCCCTCATGCCAAATCTGTTCCTTGGAATGAAGGGATTTTTTTCAACTATGAACTATGAACCATGAACTGTTCTCTCATTCCCCCGCCAGCGCCACGTTTCCATTCACCGTGGTCAACCGTATCGTGCCCCGGCCCGTGCCGATGACGCCGGACACGGCCGTGCGCGAGGAGCTCAGGTCGCGCACGGACAGGCCGCTGACGGTCACGGCCCCATTCGTGGTCCTCGCGTCGATCAGCGCGGATGTCGTGTCCGGCACCGTGAGAAAAACGTTCCCGTTCACCCCGGACAGAACGATGGATCCCGAAACCGGAAGCGTCCCGTCGCAGACGAGCCGTCCGTTCACGAGGGAGGCTTCGCATCCGCCATGGAGATCGGCGCAAAAGAGATCCCCGTTGGTCCAGACGACGGAGACCGGAGCGGTCATGCCGATGACTTCGGCGTTCCCGTTGACGCCGATGACGGACGCGAGGACGCGCTCCGGAAGCAGCACGTGATAATTCACCGTGTAGGTCCGTCCTTCGTTCCGGTTCGGCTGCCGGGTGCGGACCGTGACCGCCCCGGCCGACGGCCCGAACTCCACGCTCAGAAGGGCCAGGTGTTCCCGCGCGTCCTCCTCGCTGTCGGAACGCACTGAGCGTTCGCCCCGCACAATCACCGAATCCGCGGACGGAGTACCCGTGATCTCCACGTCCCCGTTGATCCCTTCAAGCGAGAATACTGTGATCCCCTCCGCCGCCGCGGCGTACCGGAAGGAGGCGCGGGCATCCCTGTCTCCGTTATGGCAGTCGTCGCACGGATCCGTGAGGCAGCAGCAGGACAGGCCGGTCAGCGCCGGAACAGCCAGAAAGGCCGCGGCAAAAAAAGCTCGAATGATGCGATATGACATCATGGTGATTCTCCTATTCAGAATTGGATGATGCTGAAAAATTCTTGAGCCGGCCCAGAGCTGCTTCAATGCCGGTTCGGCGCTCCGCGTTCAGCGTACGGTCCTCCGGCGCGGAATCGATGCGTTCCAGCGCCGTCCGGTACGCTTCCATGGCGCGGCCCGGCTGGTTCATGGACTCGAACGCCCGTCCGAGCATCCAGTGGATCTCGCCGCCGTCCTTCAGGCCCGGGTAGCGTTCGAGTATCCTGCAGAGCCGGATCACGGCGTTCGGCGTCAGGCCGGCGTTGTTCAGGGCCTGCGCTCCGTTCTTCTCGCGGACCCAGCCCGCGTTGCCGGCGGCGCCTTCAGAGGCCATGTCCGTCCGGTCCCCCCGCCTGGCTCCTCGGACGACGCTGACATTGGCGATCCGTATCGGTCGCGACGAATCCGAAGCGGCCAGGCCTTCCACCTTGCGCGACATCAGAAAGAGAAACATCTGCTTTTCGGTGATGCGCCGCAGGTCGCCGATGTCCAGAATGGCGTTGCCGCCCAGCGTGAACCGGGTTCCGTCCTCCAGGCGCAGAACCGTCTCGGAGGCCTCTCCGGACCAGACGGTGTCGAGCGCCTCGAGCGGCATCCCCGGCCTTGCCTTGGACCAGTTTTCCTCGAGCCCGCGTCGGACGCGGACATCGCCGTGAACGGTTTCGACGAGCACCGCGGATCCGGCCGTCCGGCACTGAAAAGCCGACAGGCCTGCAATGATCCAGAAAATGATTCTGTTCATGGGACATCTCCCTCAGGGAACGTCGATGATTTTCACCCAGCCTTCGATCAGGCCGTCCCGGAGAACGGCTTCCCCGGCATACTGGGCGGCGCCTTCTTTCCAGGCGGAATCGAAACCGGACTGGATGAGCGTGGTCTCGACCGGAATCCAGAGCGTGGTCCGGCCGGATCCGCCGTCCCGGACCACGGACCGCTTTTCATTCGCGGAGATCTCGGACCACCGGTCCGGCGGAAGGCCCGTGTCGAACATCAGGTACACGTGCCCGGCCGCCTCTTCGGGATCCCGCACGTCCACGAAAGCCGTGGCAATGCCCGCTCCCTCGAGCAGAGAGGCGAAGAGCACGACCAGATCGTCGCAGTCCCCCGTTCCAAGTAAGAACGTTTCGGCGGCGGTCTGCACGCGGTCGTCCCGATCGAACGGGATGTTGGGATCGCTCCGGTAGCGGACGCCCTTCCCGGCCGCCGCGCCGAACAGAAGACGGGCCTGCCGGAGACGCTCGGGCTCCGGACCCGTGCCGGCCGTGTCACCTTTCAGGACCGTGCGGCCCATCGCCAGTACTTCCGGATCCTCGGGCGTGACGAAAACGGGCAGTTTGTCGATATCCCCGTTCCAGGCGTTCCGGCCGTGCACGACCACCTGCGCGTTGAACGATTTGGTCAGCGTGATGCCGGATCGGGCCTCGATTTCAAGGCGGATCACCGCGGGCTCCCGCGTCTCCGCGCGGAGCAGGGTCGGTCCGAAAATCAGGTGAACCGGGAGGTCCCGCGTCTCTCCCCGGGGGATGGAGACGAATCCGCTGTGCCGGGGCCCGTCCGTGACGCCGTCTATCCACGAACGCAGACTGACTTCGATCGCATGGCCCGCGGTGTTGCGGACCGTGACCGTGGCGATGGGAACCAGGTTATAGAAGCGGTAATACGCTGGATAGATATCCTCCACATTCACCCGGACCGAGAGGACCTTGAACAATTCCTTTTTCTGTCCCCACATGAATGCGAATCCCAGGCTGAACTGGTATCCGCTGCGGTCGTTCCCTGCGGAGAAATCGACGAAATGATAGCGCGTATCCGCGGACAGCGCGAACCAGTCGCAGGCCAGCACATGGCTTCCGAGACCGACATACCCGCCCGGCTGAAAATCGGATTCCGCGGCCACTTCCACCCGGTCCGCGTCCACGCTGGTCCGGCTGGCCCAGTAGGTGCCTGCGCCGGCGCAGACATAAGGCTGAAGCGCGCTCCGGACCCCGACGCTCAGCAGGTCGAACCGTCCGCCAAGCAGAATGGGGATCACGGCGGAGACGTCGACATCGTCATCCGACCAGGCGGAGGAACGGACGGAGACGCGGCTCACCACGCCCAGGCTGCCCTCCAGAAACCAGCGGTCCGCGAGCCGGGAGAAGAACACGATGTCCCCGCCTGCTCCCTCGACATCAACCGAAGTGCCCTGGTCCAGTCCGCTGACGCGGACGCCCATGGCATGATCGCCGGTCTTCCAGAACGAACCCCGCAGGCCCAGTCCCGTGGTCCGCGTGATGCCCTGGCCGTAAAGCGCGGGCATGGACACCGCCAAAGCCATGACCGCGGCCGCGGCAACGAGACGCCGGCGGGACGCGTTTCGTCCCTTGCGTGAATACGGTTGAATGGTCATTCGGAGAATCCCTACCGTTTCCAGAAAAACGCCGCTCCCAGACCCAGTTCGACGCCGGTGTGCTCGTGGTCCGGGTCCATGTTCACGAGGTGGTACCGCATCTCCCCGTGGAGAGCGAACCACCGGCTGATGGAAAAGTACGCGCCGGCTCCCGCGCATGCGCCGGGAAGCATCCGGTTCGAGACCGTCACCTCGTCCGACAGGAAGCCGCGCTCGATGACGCGGACATCGCTCGCCACGTACGGTCCGCCTGCCGCGGAAAGATACGGCTGAAAGGCGCTGAGGTTGCGGTCGGGGAACAGAGCCCATTGGAATCCGATCAGGACGGGCATCACGCCGGACACGTCCGTGTACTCACGAGAGAAACCTTCCCGGACGGTTTTCACGCGGCCAAGCCCTCCCCACGAGAATTCGATGGCGCCCCTTTCTCCGACTCCGGCCAGGAAGGTGATCCATCCGCCTCCCCCGCCGAATTCCACACGCTCGTCGCCCGGACAGCAGTACCCCGTCCGGATCACCGTCTCATGGCCGCCCGCGGACCAGTACGATCCCCTCAGGCTGATTCCCGACCGCCCCGTGAAAAAAGATCCGGCAGGGGCCCGGTCGGCCGTCAGACAGGCGGTGCAGACCAGAAACGCCGCAAACATTCTGTTCATGTGGACCTCCTTGTAATTTAACAACATTTCCACGGTTTCCAAGGGTTTTGGACCCGTTTAAAACTCGATCGTCATCCCGCCCACGGGAAACACCTGGTACTGCAGAATCCGTTGTTTCGAACCGTCGTTTTTATACGAATAATCCCAGACATTTTCCCGGCCGTACACGTTCATGATGTCGATGTAGGTGACGAGGTTCCATCCGTCGAACATGTACCGCCGGTCGAGCCGGAAATCGAGCCGGTGATAGACGGGGTACCGTTCGGCGTTCAGGGGCGTGCCGGAATCCACGATCCAGGTCCGGTATTCCGGCTTGTACGTCGGAGCGGTGTGCGGCCGGCCTCCGAGGTACCGCCACTTCACAGCCGCCTCGACCTGGTCCGCGAAAGGAAACAGCCAGTCCACCCATTTGTACCAGGACTGCCGGTTCAGACTCCGGTACCAGCCCTTGTCGCGGAGGTCCCATCGCGCTCCGCCGATCGCGGTGAACACGTGACGGAAGTCGAAATGCCAGTCGAAGGCCTCGCCATTGCGTGGATCCTCGCCCTGAGACACGGAATAGGAGTAACTGACCGTGGCGTGAAACGGTCCGGACATCTTTTTCTGCAGGAAACATTCGATGCCACGGGCGTTCCCCTTCCCCCGGGCCGTCAGACGGCCGTCGCCGGAATCATAGGGATCTTCCGTGATCTCGGAGGGGTCCACCGGGACGCCGCGGTAGTCCTTGTAGAAAACCTCGACCGTCCCCCGGAGATCGTCCCGGAACAGGCGCTCGAGCCCGGCCACGGCCTGGCGCGTTTCCTTGTAACCCAGGTTACGGTTGTGCGGATGGGAAGCCAGCTGGACGTAGGCCGGAGACTGGGAGTGGCGGCCGAACGCCAGGTTGACGCTCGAACGCGGGGTCAGCGCGAATGAAAATCCGAGCCTCGGATCCACGGCATGCCTGCGGGTGTAATCGAAATAATCCGCCCGCACTCCGAGATGGGCCGTCAGCCTCCGGACCGGATAAAACTTCGCCTGTCCGAAAGCCGAGGCCTTGGACGTGGTGACGCTTCGGGCCCGGTCGTACGCCGGATAGGTCTCGTGGATGCCGATGACCGCCGGAGGCGTGCGGCTGTTGTCCCATTGAAAGAGGGTGTCCGCGGACCAGGTCACGGCCAGGTCCAGCGGGATCGACTTCACGGCGCCGCCGAATCCCAGCTCCAGTCTTTCCGACGGCTGAAACACGGCTTCGGCCCGCAGAGTGTGCTCGATTTCCGTGGAGAGATTGGTGAAACGCTTGGTCACGTCATATCGGGCGGTATTGTCCCAGTGATTGAGGGTCCGGGACAGCGTCACCTTCGAATACCCGCGCTCCGAAAACAGGTGCCGCCAGGTCGCGCCGGCCGCGTACTGCCTGCTTTTAGACACGACTTCGTCCGTGCCCTGATTGTACGCGGAATCGTCCTCGTCCCGGATGTGGATCCGGTCGTCGCCGAATATGCCGTTGACGAGTATCTGATCGTTTCCGTCCAGGTCGTAGACCGCCTTTCCTTGCAGGTTGTAATAATGCGGAACGGACGTCATGCCCGTGGATGAGATAATGAGATCCAGAAAGCTCTTGCGGCCGCTGAGCATGTAGGATCCCCTGCCGCCCGCCAACGGGCCCTCCACCATAAGCCCCGCGCCGCTCATGCCCAGGGTCGCGTGGCCGGTCCTCTTCCGGCGGTCCCCCTCCCGGAGCGAAATGTCCAGCACGGACGAGGCCTTGTCCCCGTACCGCGCGGGAAATGCGCCGGCGTAAAAATCCGCCTGGCGAACGAATTCATTGTTGATCATGTTCACCGGTCCGCCGCCCGCGCCCTGGAACCCGAAATGGTTCGGATTGGGAATCTCGATGTGGTCCATCACGAACAGGTTCTCTCCGTACATGCCCCCACGCACGATGATCTCGTTCTCCTGGTCGCCGCCCGACACCACGGCCGGCAGGGCCTGGACCACGCGTTGAATGTCCTCGGCGCTGCCCGCGTCCGTCCGGATCTCCTCCTGATCCATGCTGCGGTTCGAGACCACGGCGTCCTTGGCGCCGTGAAAGTGGCCGGCCGTCACCTCCACGCCCGCGGCCTGCAGAACGGTCGGCTTCATGGGGATGACCCGGTTCGTGGTCCGGCCCGGATTGACGACCACGGTGTTCACCACGCGGGACTCGTACCCCATCATCACGAAACGGACGTTATAGATGCCGGGGGGAACCGGTTCGACCGTGAACCGGCCCTCATCGTCCGCGGAGGTTCCGAGCGCCGTGCCCTGGATGAGGACCATTGCCCCGGGTAACGGAGATTCCGTGGACTCGTCCATGATCCGTCCGGTCAGAATGCCGGGTGTGGTCGACTGGGGCGCCGGGGAAGCGGATTCGGGTTGTTCCGCGTGCAGGCCGGACGCGGACAGCAGAAGAAAGAGGGGCACGAAGACGCACTGGTTGATCCTCTTGTTCCCTGCGGATTGAATAAGGAAAAACTTGCTCGAACCTGAAAACCGCATGACGCTTTGCCCTCCTGTCGATGATGACGGATTGGTCCTGTTTGCCTCTCAGCCGGAACAGGCAATAGCGGTGCCGTCCTTCGACGGGACGATTAAACCATTGATTTGATTTTATTTGGATGAATGAATGGATGAATGAGAAGTGCTTCTGAAACGGGGAAACGCGGAATTTTTCCGCAAAGGGAATGCGGGTTTCGTGTTTGCCGGGAATTAAACCTTCCGGGTTTTATATTGAACCCACGGCTGAAGCCGTGGGCTACTGGCCGTGGGCTACTGATTCGGAATCCGGGATGATGAACCCACGGCTGAAGCCGTGGGCTACAGGCCGTGGGCTACTGGCCGTGGGCTACAGGCCGTGGGCTACAGGAATATTGTAGGTCCGAAATGGCCCGCTCTGCGGGCCTTTCGGACGATTAAAGCCATTCGTCCGATAGCCCCGGAGGGGCATATCGGACCTACAGTATTTTAAAGCTTTTCTGCCCCTCCCTGGATCCCCGACAAAAGATTTCGGCCTTCAATAATTCATGAATACAATAGCTTGGTCCATTTTATAGGGGATGACACCCCCCCTATTCACGAACCCGGAACCATGTCTTCCAACAACTTCCTCAGAAACGGCCGATACTTCAGCGGGAGTCCTTTGAAGCACGGTGCATCGTCCGGAACCGTACCCCGCGAGGATTCGACTGCCCTGGACGCGTTCCCCAGGTACTCGCGCATCTTGGATTCCACCCGGCCCGCAGCCTCCGGCCCCGCGTCTCCGGCCAATGCGGCCGCCGCGGCCCGGATGTCTCCCCCGGCCTGGACAAGAAACTGGAAACACAGCCCGCGGAAATGCTCGGTGACCGTGCCGCGGTCGCGGTTTCCCAGGGCCCGGGCGGTCTCGCTGATGGCGGAGCGGGAGAACCGGAAGGCCCTCAGCATTTCAAGAACCTGAGTCTCCAGCGGATGGTAGCGCGGCGGTTCGGCTCCGCCTGTTTCGGGGCGCACCTCTTCAGGAAGATCCGCGGCACGGATGAGGCGTTGATCCGCGCTTCGCGCCAGGAGCACGGCCCTGCGCACGGCGTTTTCCAGTTCGCGCACATTGCCCGGCCACCGGTAGCCTGCCATCCTCTCCAAAGCCGCGTCCGAAATTCCCATGGACGCGTCCCGGTTGTATTTGGATACGAAGAAACGCGCCAGCACCGGAATGTCCCCCGGTCTTTCCCGCAGGGCGGGAAGTTCGAGGACAAAGCCCTTGAGCCTGAAGTACAGATCCTCTCGGAACCGGCCCTCCCGAACCTCCTTCTCCAGATTGCGGTTGTGCGCGGCCACGACGCGGACACGCGCGCAGAGCGTCTTCTCGCCTCCGACGCGCTCGAATGTGCCGTCCTGAAGAACGCGAAGCAGGCGGGCCTGGAATCCGGGCGACGTTTCCGTCACTTCATCAAGGAACAGCGTGCCGCCTTCGGCCAGTTCGAAACGGCCCCGCCTCCGGGAATGGGCGCCCGTGAACGCGCCACGCTCGTGACCGAACAATTCGCTTTCAAGGAGCGGTTCGGAGAGCGCGCCGCAGTTGACCGCGACGAAGGGCTTGTCGCGGCGCGGACCGGCCCGGTGCACGGCCCTGGCGACGAGTTCCTTGCCGGTTCCGGTTTCACCTCGGACCAGGACCGGAATGTCGTCCGCCGCCACTTTCTCCGCGGCTTCGAGAATCCGGATCATGGGACTTCCCGGGCCATGAACGATTTCCGGGAAATCCGAACGATGCGGTTCCGGCGCAACCGACTCCCTGAGGTCGCGAACCTGTTTCTCGAGTTCGAGCACGGCCGCCTCCTTCTCTTCCCCGAGAAGACGGCTGGATTCGGAAAGCGCGGCGCGCTCCGCTGCTTCCGCGGCCAGTGCCGCATGCGCCTCGTCGAGCCTCCGTTCCGCTTCGGCCAGCGACTCTTCCTTCAACCGGAGCTGTTCCCGGAGCGCGTCGCCGACTCCGTTCTGCCGAGCGGCCCGTCCGCGCCCGAAAATCACGGCAGTCAACGTCAGAAATGCGACCGGCGCGTGCACGGGGAGCACCACGTTGAAAAAGGCCAGGACGGCCGCGGCCGGCAGAACGGCGCAGAGAACCGCGGCGGAGAGCCAAAGAAGCCGGATTCGGAACCGCCGGACGCGGGAAATGAAGAAGCCCGGAACCGCCCAGACCGCGATCCAGAGCAGGGAAAGCGTAAAACCGGGATCCCTCAGCCAGTTGCCGGCCAGAATGTTCTCCGCGGCAGTGGCCTGAATCACGGATGCTGGCACCGGATCGTCGAGAGCGGTCGCCTTGAGCACGGGCAGGGACGGCGCGGTTGCCGCCGCGAACGCCAGCACACCGCTGAAGTCGACGGAGTCCGGGTCCGCTTCCCAGTTCCGGAGCAGATCCGTGATTCGGACAAACCGGACCGAGGACAGGCCTCCTGCGGGATTCAGCCGCATCCTGCCCTCGCGGTCGACCGGCACGCGGATGTCCTTCCGGCCGGGCACGGCAAGGATGACACGGCCCCGTTCCATCCGGATCCGGCCGTTCACCGCGGTCGAAGCCATGGCCAGGCCGAATGAGGGAACCGGAGAATCAGGCCCGCCGGCCACGATCGGTATGCGGCGGATGACGGCTTGATCGCCCAGATCGCTGAAACCGACGGCCGCGGCGGCGGCGCGGAATTCCGGGAACGGGAACACCGTTCCCGCGGAATCTCCCGCCGGGGCCTGTCCCAGAACGAAAGGCAGCACCACCTTTCGGGAACCCGCCATGAAATCCGCGAGAAGGCGGTCGTATTCCGGGTACAGCCGGCTGGGGGAATCGAAAAGAAAGTCGAGCCCGATGGCGTCTGAACGGCTCTCGGTCAGCACATGGACGAGAAAGGCATGGTAATCCCGCGTGACGGGCCAGCCGCCCATGGCCTGCAGGTCCGGTTCATCGATGACGACGAGACGGAAGCAAGGGGGAAGGTCCCGGTGACCGCGGATTCGAAGCAGCAGGCCGGCGTCCGCGTCCCCGGGAAAATCGAATACACTCTGGAGAAGAACCAGTCCGGATCCTGCGAGGATGAGGAGGCAGATCTCCGGAAAACGGACGAAGCGTCCGGCACGCCGGAAAAGACGAATGAGCAGATTGGGAAACGGGATGATCATGAAATGAAATGTATTAAAAACAGGACAAAAGCGCAATCGATAATAAAGATCAATGGGAGTGTCATCCCCGAATTTTTTTATCGGGGATCCAGGGGGGGGAATAAGTACCCGGTTCCGGGTTCCGGGTTCCGAGTTCCGGGTCGAAGCCTACGGCCAGCAGCCCACGACTTCAGTCGTGGGTATAAAAGGATCATTTAAAAACACGAAACCGTTTTAAAGGTTTCACCCCGGGAAACCGATGAATCTGATCGCTCGCGCATTCCCCGGCTTCGCCGGACCAAGCAACAAGATTTGTTTTTATTGAAGGCCCGCCGCTTGTCTTCAGCAAGAAGACATATAATAGTGTGATCCCTCGCAGTGGGCGGCGGGGTAAGCGAGCGAATATAATATATTTTCTTCACTACAGACAGAAGATTCTCCGCGGCTTGCCTTCAATAATTTAAAAATACAATAGCTTGATCCCGCGTAGCGGGCCGCGGGGAGCTTCAATCGGTTTCCCCATATATTTTTCATGTCTCCGTTTCCCCACGGCTGAAGCCGTGGGCTATTTCGGCCGGAACCGGATTCGGAACTCCGCTCCCCCGCCGGGCACGCTCCGTATGTCCAGCGTTCCCTTGAGCTGGTCCCGGCCCAGCATGCGGACCAGACTCAGACCCAGGGTTTCGGTTTTGTCGACATCCAGGGAAGTCGGGAGCCCGACGCCGTTGTCGCTGACCGTCAGTTCGCAGTCGCCGTCCGGCTGATGAACGGAAATCCGGACCTCCGGACTTCCGGCCCAGCCTTCCGGAAACGCGTATTTCAGCACATTCGAGACCAGTTCCTGCACGATCAGGCCGCACGGCACGGCCGTATCCACGTCCAGGAGAACGGGCTCCGCGTCGAGCCGGAAAACGATCCTCTTCCGGTCCGTGCCGAAGGACACCTTGAGTTTTTCCGTGAGGGATTCGACATAACGGCCGAAATCGAGCCGGCTGGGCACGTTGGACGAATACAGCATCTCGTGCACCTGGGCCATGGCCTGAATCCGGAGCCGGCTCTCGCGGAACATGCGGACCACGGACGGATCCGTGCTGTGACGGGCCTGCAGGTTCAACAGGCTGGCGATGATCTGCATGTTGTTTTTCACGCGGTGGTTGGTCTCGCGGATCAGCATCTCCTTCTCCCGGATTTCCGCCCGGATCCGCTCCTCCGCCCGCTTGAGTGTGCAGAGATGCCCGACGGAAACCGCGAGCAGACCGAGGAGCTCCTGCTGCTGCACGGTGATCCGCCGGCCCGTGACCAGATTGTCCGCAGCGAAGAAACCCACGGCCTGTTCGCCGTTCCACAGACCGGCCATGATATGGTTACCGCGGCCGACCACCTCGGCACGCTCGTTCCGGAGCTCGTCTTGCTTGAGAAACAGCGCGGGTTCCCGGCTTTCCCAGATGGCCTGCACGGGCGGATGATCCAGTGGAAGCGTGAGCCCGCGCTCGTCCTGGAGCCGGCCCATCGTGTCGGTTCCGAACTTGCCGACCAGGCTCTTGCCGTCCTCCGCGAACAGCCAGATGCCCGCCCGGTCGAAGCCGATGCGCTCCAGCGAATATTCCACGGCCATGCGGCACAGGCTGTCAACGTCCTTCGTCTTGGAAAGGGCGTTGATTTTGGACAGCAGCTGGGTCAGTCGTACGGAAAATTCCGACGTCCGCTTCGGGTTCGGCCCGGCGTTCCGCTTCCCGGTACCCCGCGTCCTTCCAGCCGGCTTCGGTTTTCCGGCCGGCCCGCGTTTATCCCCCCCGGCGATTCCTCTTAAACTAACGGTCATGTCTTTTTCCCGGGCTCCTGTCTCGGACGGCCCTCCCCGCGATCAAACCTTCCCCTGACCCTTCGGACCGGAAGGCCTGTCCGGAATGTATTAAAAACAGCTGTCAAGCGCAATGAATAATCGCATTCCCCGCGGGTGGAACAGACCTCGGAAGCATCTTTTTTCTTGCATTCTTCTATTCGAAACCGTAATATATGAAAAAGTCATCCGGAAACGGCGTTTCCGTAAGACGGATTTCGTCATGCGCCCCGGTTTTCCGACTCGTGAGGAATGCGTGCCATCTTTCCCGATACTGTCCAGCCTGATCGCCAGACACCGCAACAGCCTGATCCTGTGGCTGTTCTGCTTTGCCGCGGGCATTGTTTTCTGCTGGGGCATGGGCGTCAACCTGCTGGACGAAAGCTGGTTTCTCCAGGTCACCCGGCGTTTCATGGCGGGAGAGACGCTGTACCGGGACATCGCCTATGACACGCCCCCCCTGCCGGTTTACACGGCGTCCCTCGCCTGCATGCTGTTCGGCACGCAGCTTTTCGCCACCAAGGTTCTGCTCGCGGCCTGCTTCGCGTTCACGGCTCTTTTCTTCGTCCAAGCCGCCGGGCACATGGGTTTCGGATCGCCGCGCTGGACGCTGGTCGGCGCCGCGTTCCTGCTCGTTTACGCGCCGCCATACCCGAATTCCATGTACAATCCGGCAGCCCTCGTGTTCCTGACGGCCTGCCTCGAACGCTGTGCCGCGTGGATCCGCGAAGCCGATGCCGGCCGAGCCGGCCGCAGGCTCATCGAGGCCGGAATCGCGGCCGGCCTCGGCGCGGCCTGCAAGCAGACCATCGGCGGCCTGGCGTTCGCGGCCGCGGCCGCGGTTCTGCTGGAACGGTCCCTGGCGGAACGCCGTACCGCGGGCTGGTTCATGGGCTCGGCGCTGCGCCTTGCGCTCCCGTTCTTCTCCGCGCTTTTTCTTTTCGCGGCCCTGCCCATGCTGGCGACCGGAACGGCCGGGGCATTTCTGAACTACGGGTTCCTGTCAAAGGGACCGTACCTGCGGCTGGCCTCCATCCGTTATGCGGACCAGCTCCGTGAATTGTTGCAGTTTCCGCCTGCCTCGTCCTGGAGCGGATTGAGGGACGTCTATTTCAACCTGCCTTGGCTGTTGCCTCCCATCGTGCTGCCGGGTCTGGCCTTTCTCCGGTTTCGCCTCAAGGACGCGGACCGCCGCTTTGCGGCCCTGCTGTTCTTCTTCTCGATCGCTTCGATCGCGGGCGCCTACCCGCGCTATGATTTCGCCCACATGGGCATCCTCATCCCGGCACTCGGCCTGGGCCTTTTCTTCATGGGACGGCGGCTGCAGGCCCTCGCCGGCCTGCGGATCCGGCGGACGGTTTTCTTCGCCGGACTTGTCTGGCTGTCGGCCGGCGCTCTGGTTCCCGGTTTTCATACCGCGAGATCGCTGCTGGGCCGGGGCTCCTGCCGGTCCGATCTGCCCCATTTCAGGCATGTGCCGATACGATGCGGAGAATACGAGACCCTGGTGCGGACAACGGAATGGATACGGCAGGCGGCGCCGGACCGCCGGGTCTTTCTTCTGGACGTTCACTGCGGGTTCTATTCCCTGGCTGCGGAGCTGGAAAACCCGACGCCCTATGATTTTCCCCTGACCACCATGATCGGAGAGGCCGGTCACGAGAGACTCGTGTCCATGATTGAAAATGGGGAAATCAACGCGGTGATCATCCGGCCCGCGCATCCGGCATGGGGCGGCTTGTGGCCCGCGGAACTCGAAGCGGTCGTGAGAACCCGCATGGTCGAAGCCAGTGACGGGGGCGAAGCTGGAACCCTCCATGTATCCCGTTCCGCCTCGAAAGCGGCCGGATCCGCAGAATAAAACGGTCCGACCGCCGCAGGGGGAACCCGATGATTCCCCTTGTTTTTTCGAACTTTCGTCGTTAAATTATAGGGTTATAACATCCCCCCGATGGCTCCGGCACGCCCGTTCCGGAGCCCCACTGACCGCGGAATTCCCCCCGAAGCGATTTCCGTTCACGATCATCCGGGTGATGAAATGCCGACCCTTCAGCGGAACGGGCCCGATGGAGGGGGTTTCTCTTCAGAAAAGGAACTTGAATGGGTTTTAAAAAATTCAACCTGGATCCGCGTATTCTCGCGGCCGTGGTCCGCGCCGGCTACTCCGTACCGACTCCGGTTCAGGAGGAGGCCATTCCCGCGGTTCTGGCCGGGCATGACTGCATCGGCACGGCCCAGACCGGCACAGGCAAGACCGCCGCATTCGTCCTGCCGATTCTCCAGCGTCTGCTCGAGGCCCGTCGCGGCCGCACGGCCGCGCTCGTGCTCACACCGACCCGCGAACTGGCGGAACAGATCCACCAGACGTTCACCCTGTTCGCGGCGGCCACGAAGATCCGCTCCGCGACCGTGTACGGCGGTGTGGGCCAGGGCCCGCAGGTCAAGGCCATGCACGAAGGCGTTGAGGTGCTGGTGGCCTGCCCCGGCCGCCTGCTCGACCTCATGGACCAGGGCCACGCGAGATTCGACGGCATCCAGACCCTCGTCCTGGACGAGGCGGACCGCATGTTCGACATGGGATTCCTGCCGTCGGTCCGGCGCATCCTGGGACGCCTTCCCCGTCAGCGCCAGACCCTGTTGTTCTCCGCGACATTTCCGGAAGAGGTGGAGAAACTGGCGGCCGAAAATCTGCGGCATCCCAAACGCGTCGCCATCGGCCTGACGAAGCCGGCGCACACGGTCGCGCACGCCCTGTTCCCGGTGCCGCAGCATCTGAAAACGCAACTGCTGATCGGACTGCTCCGGAAAACCGGGTCCGGGTCGGTTCTGGTTTTCACGCGCACCCGGCACCGCGCCGAGAAGGTGGCGCGACAGGTCAAACAGTCCGGCTTCAAGGCCGCCAGCCTGCACAGCGACCGCACGCAGGGCCAGAGGCAGGCCGCGCTGAACGGTTTCCGCGACAGGTCCATCCGCATCCTGGTTGCCACGGACATCGCGGCGCGCGGGCTGGACGTGGAAACGGTCACACATGTCATCAATTTCGACATGCCGGACACGGCCGACGCGTATATCCACCGCATCGGCCGCACCGGCCGTGCGGAAAGGACGGGTGACGCATTCACACTGACCGTTCCGGACGACGCGGACATGATACGGACCCTGGAAAAAATCATTGGAAAGCCGCTGGAACGGAGAAAACTGGAAGGATTCGACTACGGCGCGGAAGCGCCCGTCCGGACCGCCTATCCGGCGAGGCCCGCCCAGACGCCCGCGTCCGGGCGCGGCGGCGCTTTCCGTTCCGATCGGGGCCGCACCGACAGGACCCGGGCCGGTCAGGACCGGGCCGACCGCGGGCGATCCGGCGGGAGCCGGTCCGGCAGAAGCCGGTCCGACAACGCGAGCGTGGTTCTGGACCGGATCGCGCCGAAAAAAGCGGCGTCGACACCACGGACTGAATCCACATCATCGTTCGGCCGCAGGAACAGGCCGAAACGGTAGAACCGGCATGACCGGGACAGTACGGCCGCCGGGGGGGTATCCGAAAGGATGCTCTTTGTACAGCCCCGTTCTTTCTTCGTTTCACCGCAGGGGCTCCTGGCCCTGCGGGGCAAGGGATACGGCGAGGTGAATTCCGGCGCGGAGGCGGGAGCCTCCACGCTGAGAAAGCGGTAGAACCGGCATGAACGGCACGGTACGGCCGCCGTGCAGAAGACCCCGGGGTCCCTGGGCCCCAGGGATCTTTTGCTCTGAAACAGAACGGCAATGAACGGTACAGCCCGCGTACTCCTCATCCACCCCCCGGCATGCAAGCCCGGCGAGCCGCCCGCAGGCATCGCGCGGCTGGCGGCCGCGCTCCGCGTAAACGGCGTGTCGTGCCTGGCCGTCGACGCCAATCTGGAAGGGATGTGTTTCATCCTGGAGAGACCGGCCGAGGCTGCTGACGGCCGGACACGGACCGCGCTCCGGAACCGCGACCGGAACCTGTCCGAACTCCGGACCGGTTCCGCTTTCCATTCGATCGGACATTACAACCGCATCGTGAACGACCTCCACCGTCTGATCGAAATCTCGGGAAACGGAACGGATTTCACGCCCGGACTTTCGGACAGCGGCCACAGGAGCCTCTCCGCGGCCCGGAGTAAGGACCTGATCCGGTGCGCGGAACAGCCGGAGAAGGATCCGTTCCACGGATACTACAGAAGCCGCCTGCTCCCCCTCGTTGAACGGACGTCCCCGGAACTCATCGGCCTTTCCGTGAATTTTCTGAGCCAGGCCTTTCACGCCTTCAGCCTGGCGGGACTGCTCCGCCGCGCGTTCCCGGGTCTTACAATCGCGCTGGGCGGAGGCCTGGTCACGTCGTGGATGCGGAGCCCGGGATGGAAAGATCCTTTCCAGGGCCTCGCGGACGATTGTGTCGCAGGGCCGGGCGAAGCCTTTCTCCTGCGGCGGATGGGCGTCTTTTCGCCTTCACCCGAACGGCCGGCACCGGATTTCGACGACCTGGCAGACTCCGGCTATCTCTCCCCAGGTTTCATCCTCCCCTATGACGCCTCGACCGGCTGCTGGTGGCGCCACTGCCGTTTCTGCCCGGAACATGCCGAGGCCAATGCCTATTCGGCCGTTCCGCCGGACCGCGTCCTCGCGGACCTGAAACGGCTGAAGTGGAAGACGAGGCCGTCCCTCATCCATTTTCTGGACAATGCCCTTGCCCCCTCCCTTCTGGACCGTTTCGCCGCGGAAGCGCCCGGCGCTCCCTGGTACGGCTACGCCCGCCTGTCCGGACAATGGACGGACCCCGGTTTCTGCGCGGCGATGAAACGTTCAGGCTGCGTCCTGCTGAAAATCGGCCTGGAGTCCGGAGACCCGGAAGTGCTGGAGGGGATGGGCAAAGGAATACGAATCGAGGACGCGTCCGTCATCCTGCGGAACCTGCGGCATGCGGGAATCGCGTCCTATGTCTACCTGCTGTTCGGCACGCCGTGGGAGTCGGAGGCCTCCGCGGTCCGCACCCTGGAATTCACGGTACGGCACCATCCGTCGATCGGATACATCAATGCCGCGGTCTTCAACCTGCCCGTGTCCTGCGAGGATGCGGCTGTACTGGGCACACGGCCCTTCTCGGAGGGCGATCTGTCGCTTTACGCGGATTTTGAGCATCCGCTCGGGTGGAACCGCATCCGCGTGCGCGGCTTTCTGGACCGGGTGTTCCGGCGCCATCCCGCGATCGCGGCCATACTCGCCCGGACCCCGAAACGGTTCACGTCGAACCACGCGCCTTTTTTTCACCTGAAGGGGATTGTGCCTGGGGACCGTAAATAAAAAGAAGGTAACCTTCTTTTAGAAGGCTGCTTTTTTTCTGAATACACTTCGTAGGAGTAAAACGCTCCGGGAGGCTGACAGCCTCCCGGAGCGTTTTATTTTACAAACTCCACCAGTACGTGGCTTTGAGCATAAAGATGTTGTCCGCCTTCGCGTCCCCGAGCTGATCCATGGACTCCCGGAAGGAATACGGCTCATCGTACCGGTCATCCCACCGGTTCTGCGTCCAGACCAGATACAGCGTGGACCCGGGCCTGTACTCCCACCGCAGAACGGCGTTTCCCCGCAGGGACTTGAAGTTGAAATCCGGATTGTCGAATGAAATGGACGCCGCCGGCCCCTCGCCGTCCGGGTCGATTTCGTACTCCCCGTTGGCCCGAAGAATCCTGTCGGGCGCATATTCGTCGAAGGAATAGCTTCCGGGTTTGCGGAGTTCCTTATAGCGCTCGTAGTCGCCGTGGGACGACAGAGGCTGCATGTAAAGTTGAAAGGAGAGCCTCGGCGTGAAGGTCCAGTCGAGGCGGACATTCGCGCTGATCTCGGTCTGCTTCATCTCCGCGAACACGTACCGTTTCCCGTAGGTCCGGACGGCTGTCGGATCGTCGAATGCGTCCACCCACTGCGTGTATTCGCGGGTCCTGGACAGCCGCGGGCCCACGCTCAGACTCATGTTGGCCCTGGGCTTCCACTGCAGGTTCGCGGACACGTTCTGGAACCAGTCCACGGGCGTGCTGAAATACCCGTACCCGTCCACCCAGAATACCAGCGGCTTCCGGTCGTCGGACCGGACGAACAGTTCGTATTCCGACCCGTCGTGCCCGACCGTGAGCGGCCCGCCGCGCGTTCTGTATTTGTTCAGGGTCTCGGGATTGTAGCAGTAATGGCCGTCCAGCCGCCAGTAATTCAGGAACTGGCTTTCCCAGAGCAGGAAAATACCCCGGCCGAACACGTTTCCCCCGAAATCGGAACTCTGGAAAACCGCCCCGATCACGTCGTGAAACCGGAAAATCTTCCCGGGCTTGGTCCACAGATACCCGCCGCCGACGTGGCCGTTGATCACGTCCGCGCGGCTCATGAAACCCGCGTCGTTCACGTCGAATCCCGGGCTGACGAACCCGATCGCGGAATTGACAATGACGTTGCCCCTCTGCTTGTTCAGGACAAACCGTCCCGCCCAGCCTTTCATCTCAACGGCCGTACTGTCCACACCCAGGTAATCGACGTCCGGCCTCTGAAAATAATGCTGCGCATTCCGCTGCAGGGACGTGATCCGGTCCGGGGACCCCGCGACGCGCGAGGCGCCCGTCCATCCCGCGAGCACCCAGGTTTTGGACGTGTCCAGAAAAGTCCACCCGTCTATTCCGAACGTCTCCGAATGGCGGTTGAAATCCGGCCTCAGCCGGCGGTCGTCGAAACGCCGGGCCGACAGCGTGGAAAGAAATCCGATGCCCTGGCGTCCGCCCCGGATCTCACGCTGGGCCCGGACAATGCCGGCGGTCCCCAGCGGTTCGATTTCCGACCGGCTTTTCTCGCCGTCGAGCGACCAATCCGCGAATTCCCGCTTCGTCAGCGCCTGCACGGCACCGATGTTCCATTTGCCCCCGAGTTTTCCGGTGACTTTCGCGGCGCCGAGGATGCGGACGCCTTCCGGCGTATCCGCGTAATCGTGATCCGGCAGGGAGCCCTGCGGCGCGTGTCCGATGCGCCGGCTGTAGAAGAAACTCGGGTTCGACCAGTTGAACCCCCAGTAATTGGTCGCCCCGCCCCGGCCGAAATTGAAGATCGACGAGCCTTCGATGAAAAACGGGCGCTTCTCCTCGAAATACGTCTCCACGTCGCTCAGGTTGACGACGGCAGGGTCGACTTCCACCTGGCCGAAGTCCGGGTTCACGGTCAAATCGAGCGTGACGTTGTTCGAGAGCCCCACCTTGACGTCCGCGCCGCCGACGGGAGAGATTGAGGATCCGTCATCGTACGGATCGTCCGCGTCCGGATGCGTGTATGCCGCCTTGGCCCGGACATACGGCAGCACTTCCACGTGACGGGAGGGCTTGATGTTCTCAACGCCGACCAGGTCCGGAAAGCGCGACACGAATCCGCTGGAGTTCTTCGGCGTGAAGACCAGATACGCCTCCTCGTTCCGCCTGGAAAGGGCCCTCAGGTAATTGACGCCCCAGAGATTCTTCTCCTCCCTGCGGAACCGGAGCTGGGAGAACGGAATGCGCATTTCCGCGGTCCATCCCTTTTCGTCCCGGTGGACCCGGCCTTCCCAAACCCCGTCCCAGGTGTCTTCGGACCAGTCGTCGTTGTAGAATGTGCCGTCCATGATCGTCCCGCCGGCGCTCAGTCCGAAGTAAAATGCGCCGCGCTTGTCGTGGTACGAATCGACGGCGATCGCGAAGAAATCCTCGTTCTCAGTGTGGTCGCGCCTCGAAACCCGTGCCACGATGGAATCGGCGGCCGTGTCGCGCATCTCGGCTCCGACGTACAGCGCGTTGTCGTCATAGGCGATGCGGACGACCGTTTCCTGAGTGGCCGGTTTTCCCTCGTCCGGATCGCGTTGAAAGAAGGCGGACACGGCCGGCGCTTCGTTCCAGACCGGTTCGGACAGAATGCCGTCCACGGTCACCGGACAATCGAGACGGACCGCCTGTACCGGCGGAGGCGTGTCGCCTATGCCCGCGGCCAGGCGGATGAACGGGAGAATCAGCAAGAAGATGACGAACCATCGGAATTTCATGTTATCTCTCCTGGGTGGGGTTACCAGGATAAACGTGAACCGCGGAATAAAGTTGCGGCCATTATTCCGGTCCCTCGGAATGTGACAAGCTTTTACCTTTATCATTGGCCGAAAATGTCCATCCATGAATGCATGATCCATTGAGTATCCGCAGGGCCGCTTTTCTTCTATTACTATTTCGGTGAACCGGAGCGAAAAACAAGGCTGCGCCACGCTTGAGTGCGCCGGCAGCTAAACCTCTTGCCTAAACCGGGAAAAATCGTTAAGTTACTGTTTGTCATGATGAAACGTCGAGATTCCATTGCAGTCAAGGTCGGCGGGCTGACCATCGGCGGCGGCGCCCCTGTCTCCGTCCAGTCCATGACCTGCACGAAAACCTCGGATACCGAAGCCACGGTCGGCCAGATACAAGCCCTGACCGGGGCCGGATGCGAAATCGTGCGCGTGGCCGTGCCCGATGCGGCCGCGGCCGCGGCCATCAGCCGCATCCGGGAACGCATTTCCATTCCGCTGGTGGCGGACATCCATTTCGACTACCGGCTCGCGCTCGAGGCCATCCGGAACGGCGCGGACAAAATCCGCATCAATCCCGGCAACATCGGATCAGAGGACAGGACCCGCAAGGTGCTGAACGCGGCCGGTGAAAAGGGAATCCCGGTTCGCATCGGCGTGAACGCCGGATCACTGGAAAAGGAAATCCTGGCCCGATTCAACGGCGTCACGGCAGAAGCCCTGGTGGAAAGCGCCATGGGACATGTCCGCATCTGCGAGCGCCTGGGATTCCGCGACCTGGTCATCGCCATCAAGGCTTCGAGCGTTCCCCTCACTTTGGAGGCCAACCGCCTGCTCGCGCGATCCTGCGATTATCCCATACACCTCGGGGTCACGGAATCAGGCACCCTGAAAACCGGAGCCATCCGTTCCGCGGTCGGCATCGGCACGCTTTTGGCTGAGGGCATTGGGGATACGGTCCGCGTGTCTCTCACCGCGGATCCGGTGGATGAAATCCGCGCAGGCTGGGAGATTTTGAAGACCCTCGGCCTGAGACGGAGGGGTCTGACCATCATTTCCTGCCCCACCTGCGGCAGGCTTCAGACCGACATGATTCCCATCGTCGAGGCGGTCGAGAAGGCGCTGTCGGGCGTGGAAAAACCACTGACGCTGGCCATCATGGGATGCGCGGTCAACGGCCCGGGCGAGGCGCGCGAGGCGGACATCGGAATCGCCTGCGGGAAACGGGAAGCCCTGTTGTTCAGGCGCGGCGAAACGGTGCGCAAGGTGGCCGAAGGGGACATTGTGAAAACGCTCATCGAGGAAGTGGAAAAATGGAACGGATGATCAGGTTCGGCTTCATCCCGATGATCCTGCTTGCCGCGGTTCCCGCCTGCCGCGGAACTGAATCCGGGCGCCGGGCGGGGACGCATCCGGATTCAGGGGGTACCGCCATGACGAAAAACATCCGCTGGCTGGGGCATGCCGGTTTCGTGATCCGCGGCAGCCGCACCGTGTGCGTCGATCCTTACCGCGTTTCAACGGGCGAACCCGCAGGGCTGATTCTGATCACGCACGAGCACGGGGACCACTGCTCGCCCGATGACGCGGCGAAGTTCACCGGTCCGGGCACCTGGATCGTCGCGCCGGCCGCGGCCGCGGCGAAACTGGCCCGGCTGGCCGGAAATCCGGAACGCGTGAAAACCGTCAAGCCCGGCGACACGCTGACGCTGGACGGGGTGGAGATTCGCGCCGTTCCGGCGTACAACCTGAAAATCCCCAACCACAGCCCGGACAAGGGGCATGTGGGATACGTGTTCCGGCTGGATGGCGTGACCTACTACCACGCGGGCGACACGGACCGGATTCCGGAAATGCGGGGCATTCGGGCGGACGTGGCTTTTCTTCCCGCGGGCGGCACCTACACCATGAACGCGAAGGAAGCCGCCGAAGCGGCGGAGGATATCGGACCGCGCCTGGCCGTGCCCATGCACTGGGGCAGCGTCGTCGGCTCCGAAAAGGACGCGCTGGAATTCAAGAACCGCTTCAAGGGCGAGGTCTGGATTCCGACGCTTCAAGAATGATTTTTCTGATCACCGGAGATTCCATTGTCGAATAACCTCTTCCGTTTGAACGTGCGAACGTTCGAGCGTTCAAACGTTCAAACGCCGATTCCCGTCTTTCGCACCCAGAACCGTTTTTTCCCTTTTCGACTCGGAACCCGGGACTCGGAACCCAGAACCGCTTTTTTCTTTTCGACCCGGAACCCGGAACCCGGAACCCGGAACGATTTGGCAGCAACGCGCCTTGCGCTGTGCGCCATGCGCCGTGCGTCCGTTCCAACCCGGAACCCGAAACCCGGAACGCGGAACATTTTGTCATGTCTCTGCCTCCTGCCTTTCCTCCAGCTTCAGGCCGCGGACGGCTACCACTGGCCGACCAGCGCGAGCCGCATGATGACATCGTCCTTCGGCGAATACCGTTCCAGCCATCTCCACGCCGGCATGGATGTCAAGACCTGGGGTACGGAAGGATGGGCCGTATTCGCGGTGGACAGCGGATGGGTTGAAAAAATCGAGGTCAATCCTTTCAGCTACGGCCGCAGCCTGCGAATCCGGCTCGTGGACGGCAGGACCGTGCTGTACGCCCACCTGTCGCGTTTCGCAGAACCGATCGAGGACATCGTCCGTCTCGAACAGCGCCGCGCGGACCGGCACGATATCGGGCTGGAATTCGACCGCGGATTCCTCCCGGTCAGACGCGGCCAGACCGTGGCCTTCACCGGGCAGACGGGCGCGGGCCCGCCTCACCTCCATTTTGAAATATGGGACGAGAACGGGGACGCGCTGAACCCGATGTCCGTGGGCTTCACGGTGCAGGACCGCATCGCGCCGGTGATACGCGCCGTGGCCTTTACGCCGCTCGATTTCGGCTCGCACGTCGACGGCGGCTTCGAAACCCGGACGGTCCCGCTCGGGCGGGCGCCCGGCGGCGGCCGCGTCTGGGACCGCCCGGTACGCTGCTGGGGAAGCGTCGGCGCTTCGTTCTCCGCCTTCGACATGGCGGACGGCTGCGCCAACCGTTTCTCGACTTACATCTCCCGGCTCTTCGTGGACGGCCGGCTCGTTTTCACATCCCGGTACGACCGGTTCCCCCAGGCCCTGGGCCGTGAAGTGCACTTCGATCGGGACCGCGGCCTGGATGTGGCGGGTCGGGGGCTGTTCCAGAAACTGTACGTGGATGACGGGAACCTGCTCCCCTTCTATGAGCCTGCCGCGTTCCGCTCCGGCGTTTTCTGCACCTGGGACGCGTCCGCCGGGATCGGCGATTCCGACACCCTTTCCGCGGACGCGGCCGGACCGCTCCGCCTCGCGGCCGGCCGCCACGAGATCCGAATTGAGACTTCGGATTTCGCGGGCAACACCGCAACCGCGCACGGCCCCGTGGAAACGGCGACTCTGGCGGCATGCGTGCCCCGCATTCCGTTTCCGCAGACCGGCTGGTCCGGAGGCATACCAGGCCGGTCGCTCCCGCCCGCGACCGAAATCACACGTGTATTCGGCCGTGACGGTCTTCTGTTCCGGGTGCGCGCCGCCTCCCCGCTCCCGGTCCCGCCCAGGCTCGACGTGGAGTTGAACGGCTGGTCCACCGCTTCCGTGACCCTGATACCCGAATCCCGCAGCGCGTTCACGGGCATTCTTCCTTATGACGAAGCGCTCACCGGCACCATGATATCGGTTCTCCGGACCGCCTCCGAAACCGGTGCGGAAGCGGCCGTCTCGGACACGGTTCAGGTTTTTTCCGTCACGCCGGAATACGGCGGCGTCATGGTCAGTGCGGACGGGCTGTGCCGGGTCGAATTCCCGCCGGGTTCGGTGCCGCGGCCCTTCCGGGGCATGATTCGGATGGAGCCGGTTCCGAACGGTCCTTTCGGAATCGGCGGACTCTATGTGATCGAACCCGGGGATCTGGTGCTGAGGGACAGGATCCGCGTCCGGTTCGACGTGGCCGCGGCCTCCGGAAAGGAGCACAAGACGGGCGTGTACAGCCGAAGGAAAAACGGCGGGTGGAACTTCCTCGGAAACGACCGGGAAGAGGGCTGGCTGTCCGTCTGGACCTGGAGTCCCGCGGCCTTCACCGTGCTCGTGGACACGGTCCCTCCGTCGCTGGCAGGTGTTTCCTTCGGCCGCAAGGCCGACCTGCGGAAGAGAACGCCGGACATCACTGTCCGGTTCTCGGACCGTCTATCCGGAATCCGCGATGAGAGCCGGTACGAAATCCGGCTGGACGGCAGGAAAATCCTGTTCGAATACGACCCGGAGCGCGCCAGGGCCTCACACCGCGTCGAGTCGCCGCTCGCGGCCGGAAACCATGTTCTCAACATCCGGCTCGAGGACCGGTCCGGGAACGTCTCGGAACACCGGAGGGAATTCACGCTGCCGTGATGACGATGTTCCGAGTTTAGGGTTTCGGGTTTCGGGTTGAAAGAAGCATCGATTTGGTTTACCCCATCGAATTGGACAAAAAAATTACGCAACCTATTTTTGAAATTCCAAACTTGAAAACCGGAACATCACCGCTTTTATTAACTCGGAACTCGGAACACTAAACCCGGAATAGTCTTTCATTCATGTTCCCCATCCGCGACGAAAACCCCAGGCGTTCCTTCCCCTTCGTCACGCTGCTCCTGGCCCTGATGAACACGGCGGCATTCGCCTATCAGATCCTGCTGGGCCCGGCGAACGAAGCCTTCGTGGTGCGCTTCGGCGCCATTCCCTGGGAAATCATTCACGGCGCGGAACTGCCCGGCCTTCCGGAATCATCGTTGACCGGCGGCCCATCCGGCCTCACGCTTCTGACCTCCATGTTCCTGCACGGCGGGTTCATGCACCTCGCCGGAAACATGCTCTACCTGTGGATATTCGGCGACAACGTGGAATCCCTCCTGGGCCGTTTCCGCTTCCTTCTGTTTTATATCCTGTGCGGACTGGGCGCGGCGATGAGTTACATCCTTGTGGACCCCAATTCGACCGTTCCCATGATCGGCGCAAGCGGGGCCATTTCCGGGGTCCTGGGAGCCTACATGATCCACTTCCCCAAAGCACGCGTGCACGTGCTGGTCTTCATGATCTGGTTCATCCGCGTCGTCCGCATCCCGGCCCTCGTCGTGCTCGGCTTCTGGTTCGTGTTTCAGCTGGTCAACGGCCTGGGCGCGCTGGGAACCGGGCAATCCGGCGGCGTCGCCTGGTTCGCCCATGTCGGCGGTTTCGTTGCCGGGATTCTGCTGATCCTGATCTTTCCGAAAAGAAAATCGGCCTCTTCCGCCCGTATCCGCTGAAAGCCGGCCGCAGGACCATTGACCGGGACGAATGATTCCCCATTCGGAATACGGATATACTCCCCTTTCTGATATCGCCAGCCTCATAGCATTCAATAAAACTGCAAAATATTCTTGATTTCTGAATAAAAATTCTATATAATTCAGGAACCGCGCCACTCACTGCCCGGCATCACAGGAAATCTGGATGATGGACGGTGTCTGCGGCGGCCGATCCGACTCGTCGGAACGGCCAGAAGCCCAATCTCCGCTGATCCAGAATAATTTGAACCAGAATGAACAGGCTTCTGGCCGCCCGATTGAAATACTTCATTTTTTTAATAACGAAGCCAATCGTTCACGCTTCGTTTCCAGGCAACCATGCACCGGAACCACCAACCATCGAGATGACGATGGCCCTACCCGTCTTGTCCGCATTCCCGACCGTTCCCGAACAACATCCCTTTTCTCATTCATCCACCCGCAAGGAGGCTTCCATGGGGAGGAAACACGGCATGATCCGTCAATGGTTCGCCATCGCCTTGCTGGCCGGGCTTCCGGCCGGCGGCACGGCAGAAGAGAATCAGGGGCTGTCATTCAAATTCGGCCTGTCGGAACGCATCCGCAACGAGTATTACAACAACATCACCGACATGAACAAGGCAAAGGACGACCGAACCGACTATTTCCGTATCCGCACCAGCATCTGGGGACAGGTGCGGTACGCGCCGGTCGCCACCGTCTACCTGAAGCTGACGAACGAATTCAGGAAATTCATGCTCGACCCCAAGGACCGCGATTTCACCTGGGATGAAATCGTGTGCGACAACCTGTATCTGAAACTGGAGTCGCCCTGCAAGGCGGCTTCCCTCACGGTGGGACGCCAGAACCTGAATTACGGGGAGGGCTTTATCCTGCTCGAGGGCGCGCCTTGGGACGGATCGCGGACCATTTACCACGACGCGGTGAAGCTTTCGGTGAAGCGGGGGAAAACAGCCGTTGACCTGCTCGCCATCGACAACTCCAGAATCGACGACCGCCTGCCCCTGATGCGCGGTGCCGATCTGAGCGACGGCAAGCTCAAGGCCCAGACGCCGGATCAGTGGATGAACGACGGACAGGAGAAGGCGTTCGGCGCGTACGTCACGACGACCGCCCTGCCCCGGATGAAAACCGAGGCGTACTTCATACGCAAGACCGAGGATCCGGAGCCCTGGATCAACCGCGGCGGCCCGGCCGACCGGCTGGACCTGAACACGCTGGGCGCCCGCGTCCAATACACCGTCAGCGAAAAGTTTTCGGTCACGGGCGAATGGGCCGGCCAGACCGGCACCCAGGGCGCGATCGACCACAAGGCCTTCGGCGGCTACACCTACGCCACCTACTGCGTCGATGCCGCGTCCAGGTCGTCCATTTCCGCGGGTGCGATCTGCCTGTCTGGCGATGACCCCTCCACGCCCGACAACGAGGGCTGGAATCCCCTGTTCTCGCGATGGCCGAAATGGAGCGAGCTGTACATCTACGCGCACCTGAACGAGGTGATCCGGGGCTCCACCCGGGTGGCTTACTGGACCAACATCTGGGCCCCCTATGTGGCCTACACCATGCAGTTCACGAAAAAGGCCTCGCTGAACGGGAATTTCTACCTGCTGAAAGCCTTTGAAAACCGGGTGATCCCCGGGGGCGGAACCGGGTCCGGCCTGAACCGCGGCAAGGAAGTTCAGTTCTGGCTCCGCTACGCGTTCAATAAAAACGTCAGCGGCCACATTCTGCTCGACCAGCTCGTTCCGGGCGATTTCTACGCGTTCCCGCGCACCGCGGGGCCGTTCTGCCGCGCCGAACTGTTCATCAACCTGTGACGGGCTTCCGTCACGCA
Source organism: bacterium (assembly GCA_016933415.1). Classification (GTDB taxonomy): domain Bacteria; phylum Zhuqueibacterota; class QNDG01; order QNDG01; family DTFT01; genus JAFGAX01. The sequence goes on along the minus strand of JAFGAX010000141.1, from coordinate 8,091 downwards.
CCAGAGGGAGCGTGCCCATGAACATGATCGTCTTTACGACCGTGGTTCTCCTCTACCTGCTCGTCGTGGTTTATCTCGGCTACCGGGGCTACCGGGAGACCAAGACCGCGGCCGACTACCTGGTCGCGGGCCGCGACATCCATCCGCTCGTGATGTCGCTCTCGTACGGCTCCACCTTCATCAGCACCTCGGCCATCGTGGGGTTCGGCGGCGCCGCCGCGGTGTTCGGCATGGGGCTTTTGTACCTCACCTTTCTGAATATATTCTTCGGCATCTTCATCGCCTTCGTATTTTTCGGCAAACGGACGCGCCGCATGGGCCTGAACATGAACGCCCACACGTTCCCCGAGTTTCTGGGGAACCGGTTCGATTCACGCTTTCTGCAGGGCGCGTCGGGCCTGCTGATCTTCATTTTCATGCCGCTCTACGCCGCGGTCGTGCTCATGGGCGGTGCCCAGTTCGTGGCCCAGGCTTTCGCCATTCCGTACAACACCGCGCTCTTTTTCTTCACGGCCATCATCGGGGTCTATGTGATCATGGGCGGTCTCAAGGGCGTCATGTACACCGACGCCTTTCAGGGCTTCCTGATGCTCCTCGGCATGACCTTTCTGCTCGTGTTCACCTACGTCAAGCTCGGCGGGGTGATCGAGGCGCACCGAACCCTCACGGCCATGAAGGATCTGGTGCCGCCGCCCCTGGCCGCCAAAGGGCACAACGGATGGACCTCCTTCCCGCCGTTCGGAACGGAAAACTGGTGGGTGCTGGTCACCAGCATCATTCTCGGCGTCGGCATCGGCGTCCTGGCCCAGCCCCAGCTCGTGGTCCGATTCATGACCGTGAAGAGCGACCGCGACCTGAACCGGGCCGTCCTGGCAGGAGGCTTTTTCATTTTCATGATGACGGGCGTGGCGTTCATCGTGGGCGCGCTCTCGAACGTGTACTTCGTCAACAATCCGGCCTTCGGCAAGATCGCACTGCTCGCCGCCGGCAAGAACGTGGACAACATCATTCCCCTGTACATCACCAGCGCCCTGCCCCACTGGTTCACGGCCGTGTTCATGATCACCCTCCTGGCCGCGGCCATGTCGACCCTGAGCTCCCAGTTCCACGTCGCCGGAACCGCGGCGGGCCGCGACGTGTGGGAGAAGTGCATCAAGGGCAAGGGCGGAACCATTCTCATCACCAAGGTGGGCATTCTCGTCTCCATCGTGGCGGCCTTTCTGCTCGCCTGGGTGCTTCCCGCCTTCTTTGAGGAGGGAACCGCCATCATCGCGCGCGGCACCGCCATTTTCTTCGGGCTCTGCGCCACGGCCTTCCTCCCCATGTTCATCGGCTCCCTGTACTCACGGTCCATCAACAGGACCGCCGCAATCTCCGGATTTCTGGCCGGCTTCCTCGTGGCCCTGTTCATGACGCTTTTCATCCACACCAAGGAGTCGGCGCCGCTGCTGCTGTGCAACGCGCTGTTCGGCAAGGCATCGCTGGCCCTCGGGTCCAAGTGGGAGTTCGTCGATCCACTGGTCGTGGCCCTGCCCGTGTCGGCCCTGACGACCCTGCTGGCCAACAACTTCGGGAAACGCCTGCCGCCGAAGCACGTTGAGAACTGTTTCGACGGCATCCGCTGATCCGCCGGCGCCCGAATCCGTATCCGTTCAAGGAAGGAGATCCGACATGTTGGGACTTGGAGATTTCTGGATATCGCTGGTATTCGTGCTGATGATCGCCAGTGTGGCCCTCTGCATCGCGTACGGCATCGCCCGCTGGAACAAGGACGGCGGGCCGGGACGCAAGGAACTCGCGGAGGAGAAACGCTGGGGCCGTGAGGAGAAGAAGATTCAGAAGAAGCTGTAGCGGCTTTCCGCCGGGCGCGTGTCCGCCCCTTTCCCGCGTTTTTCAGGAGGGACGGACGCGCGCCCGCGGGCATTTGAGAATGACAGGACCAGTCGAAAGGCCGGATGATGCACAAGAACGACAACCTGAGTCCGGACGCCCTGCGCGCCCTGCAGACGGAACGCCTCCAAAAGGTGACGCGGCACGTCTATGAAAACGTCCGGTACTACGGCAGCGTGTTCGACAAGTTGGGCATGACGCCGGAGGACATGAAGTCCCTCGAGGACCTTCGCGCCCTCCCCCTCACGGACAAGGAAACCCTGCGGCTCCACTACCCGTTCGGCATGTTCGCGGTCCCGATGGCCGAGATCAAGGAGATCCACGCCTCCTCGGGCACGACCGGCAAACCGACGGTCGTGGCGTATACCGAAAGCGACCTGCGCGTCTGGTCCGAGGTCATGGCGCGAAGCATCGCCTGTACCGGGGGAACGCGCGACGACATCATTCAGAACGCCTACGGGTACGGGCTGTTCACCGGCGGCCTGGGCGTCCATTACGGCGCGCTCGAACTGGGCGCGGCCGTGGTGCCCATGTCCTCGGGCGGCACCCAGCGCCAGCTCCAGCTCATGCAGGACTTCGGCACCACCATTCTCACCTGCACCCCCTCCTATTCGGTCTACATGGCCGAGCAGGCCAGGTCCGCGGGCATGGACCCCAGGCACAGCACCCTGCGCATCGGCATTCTGGGCGCCGAGCCCTGGAGCGAGGGCATGCGGCGCGAAATCGAATCGGCCTGGGACATCAAGGCCTATGACATCTACGGCCTTTCGGAGATCATCGGTCCGGGCGTGGCCGTGGAATGTCCCGGTCAGGACGGACTGCACGTCTGGGCCGACCATTTCCTGCCGGAAGTGATCGATCCGGACACACACGAGCCCGTTCCGGACGGATCGGACGGCATGCTGGTCATCACCACACTCACCAAGCGGGCCACGCCCTTTCTGCGGTACGCCACGAAGGACATCGTCAGTCTCACGCACGCGCCCTGTCCGGCGTGCGGCCGCACATCGCCCCGCATCAGCCGCATCAAGGGCCGCACCGACGACATGCTGATCATCCGCGGCATCAACGTCTTCCCGTCGCAGATCGAGACCGTTCTCATGGGCATCGAGGAAACACTCCCCCATTACCAGATCATCGTCACGCGCGAGGGCGCGCTGGATGAGATCGAGGTTCAGGTGGAGGTGAACGAGAAGGTGTTCTCCGACGAGATCCGCGGCCTGGAAGCCCTGGAAAAACGGATCCGCAGGGAAATCGAGAGCGTGCTCTCCATCGCGGTTCGGGTGAAGCTCGTGGAGCCGAAAACCATCACCCGGTCCGAGGGAAAGGCCAGGCGGGTCATCGACAACCGGAAGATTTGACGGGACAAGGAGGTCCGGCATGTTCGTCAAGCAGATATCCGTATTCATGGAAAACCGCGCGGGCCGGCTCGAGGAGATCACCGGCATCCTCGCGGAGAATCAGATCAACATCCGGGCGCTGGCCCTGGCGGACACATCGGATTTCGGCATCCTCAGGCTGATCGTGGACTCGCCCGACCGGGCCGCGGCCATACTGCGAAAGGCCGAATTCACGGTGCGGGAAAACGAGGTCATTGCCACGGAGATCGAGGACCGGCCGGGCGGCCTGCACGACATTCTGACCCTGTTCAGCAAAGCCGGCATCAGCATCGAGTACATGTACGCCTTTCTCGAGCGCAAGCATGATGACCGCGCCGTGATGATCATCCGGGTGGAGGCGGCCGCCAAGGCCGTCAAAATTCTCCAGGACGCCGGCAAGCACCTGCTGACCGCTGCTGAGACCTATACCCTTTAGTTACCTAAAAAACCGCGGGCGGCAGGCCGCTACGGAGCCCAACACGCTCCAGAATGTACCGGTTCCGCAATCGCTGAGCCGGATTCGAAGGAAGTCGACTGTGACCCCCCACCGGATATGGAATTCCGAATTCGAAACCATGCCCCGGGACCGCCTGCGGGCACTCCAACTGGAACGCCTGCAGACCGTAGTCCGCACCGCACACGAAAAGGTTCCGTTCTATCGTGACCTGTTCAAGCGGGGCGGCATCGCGCCCGCCGATATCCGCAGCCTCGACGACATCCGGAAACTGCCCTTCACGACCAAAGCCGACCTCCAGTCGGGCTATCCCTACGGTTTTTTCGCGGTCCCGATGAAGGACGTCGTCCGCATCCACTCCTCCTCAGGAACCACGGGCCGTCCGACCGTCGTGGGGTACACGCGCGGGGATATCGACCGCTGGGCGGAACTCATCGCCCGCCTGCTCACCGCGGGCGGCGTCACGTCCGAGGACGTCGTTCAGATCGCGTTCGGCTACGGCCTGTTCACCGGCGGTTTCGGCCTGCATTACGGAGCCGAGCGCGTGGGCGCCGCGGTGATCCCCGTGTCCTCAGGCAACACCCAGAGGCAGATCATGGTGATGCGCGACTTCGGCTCCACGGCCCTGGTCTGTACGCCCAGCTATGCCTTGTACCTCGCCGAGGCCATCGCGGAGAAGGGGATCGCCCGCTCGGAGCTCGCCCTGCGCACCGGCCTGTTCGGCGCCGAGCCCTGGAGCGAGAACATGCGGCGCGAGATCGAATCGCGCCTGCGGATCAGCGCCACGGACAATTACGGCCTCTCGGAGGTCATGGGCCCGGGCGTGTCCATGGAATGCGCGTGCAAATCGGGAATGCACGTCAGCGAGGACCACTTCATCGCCGAGATCATCGACCCCGACACCGGCGAGGCCCTCCCCCCCGGCCGGTCCGGCGAGCTCGTGCTCACCACGCTCACCAAGGAGGCCATTCCCGTCGTCCGGTACCGGACGCGCGACATCACCTCTCTAATGGAGGAACCCTGCGCCTGCGGCCGGACCTTCGTGCGCATGACCAAGCCGTCCGGCCGCACCGACGACATGCTCATCATCCGGGGCGTGAACGTGTTCCCGAGCCAGATCGAGACCGTGCTCATGGAGATGGAGGAGACCGAGCCGCATTACCGCCTGATCGTCACGCGCGAGGGCGCGCTCGACGACCTCGAGGTGCAGGTCGAGGTGAACGAAAAATTCTTCTCGGACGAGATGCGGGTCATGCGGGCCATCGAGGACAAGATCGGGGCCGGCATCCGGAGCGCGCTGGGCGTCACGGCCCGGGTCAAGCTCGTCGAACCCAGAACCATCGAGCGCTCCGAAGGAAAGGCCAAACGGGTTCAGGACCTGAGGAAACCCCAGTAACGGGGAGCAGAGAGAGAAGATCCCGCTGTCGCGGGATCAAGCTACAGATGACGGCTGGGGAAGAGGGAACTCCGGAAGCGGGGTTCCCTTTTTCTATGTGCCGAAATCGTCATCGTTATTTTTACTGGTTGACCGGAGTCTGGGAAATCGGTAAATTCCGATGTTCCGCGTTCCGCGTTCCGGGTTTCGGGTTCCGAGTCAAGAAAATGATACGATCACACGTCTTTCGACCCGGAACCCGGAACCGAAGAAAGGTGGTCTCAGCGTGAAAACAAGAAAAATTTTAAAAGTCATCAAATCCAAGCCGACTCTCGAAGGCGCGGGCGTGCATTTAAAGCGGGTGTTCGGCTTCAGCGAAGCGCCCCGCATGGATCCCTTCCTTCTGCTGGATGACTTCCGGTCCGGGAATCCGGCCCGCTATCTCGCTGGTTTTCCATGGCACCCGCACCGCGGCATCGAAACCATCACGTACATGCTGGAGGGAACCGTCGAACACAGGGACAGCCTGGGCAACAGCGGCGTGATCGGCCCCGGGGACGTGCAGTGGATGACCGCCGGGAGCGGCATCGTGCACCAGGAAATGCCCAAAGCAGGCAAAGGTGACCGGATGGGCGGATTCCAGCTCTGGGCCAACCTTCCGGCCCGGTCCAAAATGATGGAGCCCCGTTACCGGGAAGTCAGGGCTGGGGATATACCGGTCGTGCGGTCCGGGGACGCCTCAGTCCGGGTCATCAGCGGCACGGTCGAAGGCGAGCGGGGACCTGTGCGTGACGTGGTTATCGATCCCGTGGTTTTGGACGTGAGCGTGCCGGCCGGCGGATCCTTCTCCCTTCCGCTTCAGGCCGGGCATGCGGCCTTTGCCTATGTCATCGGCGGCGCAGCCGCGTTCTGCGGCCAGAACGATCCGTATGCGTATGAAGCCGAAGGAAGCGGCTACTTCGACATGAAGCGGGAAGCCCTGCTCGGGGACTGCAGCCTGGCTGTTTTCGGCGAAGGAACTGAAATCCGGGCTTCCGCCGGGGAAAGCCCGGCTCGGTTCCTTCTCATGGCCGGCCGGCCCATCGGCGAACCCGTGGCCTGGTACGGACCCATTGTCATGAACACGCAGGACGAACTTCGGATCGCTTTCGAGGAGTACCGGAACGGGACGTTTATCCGGTGATGGGGACGAGAGACAACATCGTTCCGGGTTCCGTGTTCCGGATTTCGTGTTGATAAACATTTTTTTCTTTATTTTAACTCGGAACCCGAAACTCGAAACCCGAAACAATTTTTTTTGACTTTTTCCTCTGCGCCTGCGCCGCAGGGGTCGGAGCCCCTGCGGGGAGAAAAGGCTTCTGCCTTTCATCTTGAAAAAACCCATTGATAATCCCTGTTTAATTTCTTAACTTTTTTGGACTTGTCACGGGTTCGGCCCTCAGCGAAGGCCGATTCGCGCGCCGTCCATCAGTGCTCACTGCATGATCAGAGGAATGTCCATGCCACAGAACCTGTCCGACCGTTTCTTCCAGAGAGGCCGCGAATTTCTGGGCGTCCGCACTCCGTTTATCGCGGGCGCCATGACCTGGGTCAGCGACCCGAAACTCGTTTCCGCTGTGTGCAACTCGGGAGGATTCGGATGCCTCGCGGGCGGCAATTCACCCGCGGCCGTGCTCGAAAAGCAGATCCTGGAAACGCGCTCTCTGACCGACAAACCGTTCGGCGTGAACCTGATCACCATCGCGCCCGAATACCCGAAACATCTGGAACTGGCGGAGCGTCTCCGCCTGCCCTTCGTGATTTTCGCCGGCAGTTTTCCGCGCCGCAGGGAGGTGCGGAAGGCGAAGGATACAGGCGCCCGCGTTCTGTGCTTCGCGTCGGAACTTTCCATCGCGGAACGCATGATCGATTACGGAGCGGACGGCCTGATTCTCGAAGGTTCGGAAGCCGGCGGCCACGTCGGGTACGTCAGCCTGGTCGTCCTCCTTCAGCAAGTACTCTTTCACGTCACACAAGTCCCTGTCTTCGCGGGAGGCGGCATTGCCTCGGGTCGGATGGCCGCCCACCTTCTGCTCATGGGCGCGACCGGGGTGCAGATGGCTACGCGATTCGCCGTGACCGAGGAGAGCTCCGCGCATCCCCTGTTCAAGCAGCGTTTTCTGAAGGCCAAGGCGCGCGAGGCCGTGTCCACGCCGCAGTACGATTCGCGGCTCCACGTGGTGGCGGTGCGCGCAATTAAAAACAAGGCCCACGACGCATTCGGCCGCCTTCAGCTCGACCTCATCCGCCAGATCGACGAGGGCCTGCTGACGCCGCAGGACGCCCAGTATAAAGTCGAGGAATTCTGGGTGGGCGCTCTCCGCCGCGCCGTGGTGGACGGAGACGTGGACGAGGGTTCGCTCATGGCCGGCCAGTCCGTGGGGCTTGTGGATAAAATCCAGAGCGTGTCCGAGTTGATGGACGAGCTGGTGCGGGAGACGGAAGAGGAACTCGAAAGGGTGAAACGGTCCCTGTCCTGACGGAGGCATCCGGGGAAGCACCCCGATTCCGCCACGGACGGCACAGAACGGAAAAATCGGAATGGAAAAAATCAGGAAATTCTTCCAGGACAAGGACCTGCTGGCCCGGACACTGGGTTTCGAACTGCTCGAGGTCGGCGAGGGCACGGCCAAAGCACGGATGACGGTCGGACAAATGCATCTCAACGCGGCCTCTTCCGGGCACGGGGGCGCGACCTTTTCACTGGCGGATTTCGCGTTCGCGGCTGCCGTCAATTCGCACGGCCGGCTGGCCGTGGCCATCCAGACCAGTATTTCCTTTGTGAAGGCTCCGCTTGAGGGAGACGTGCTCACGGCCGAGGCCCGGGAAATCGCCCTCCACCCCAAGATTGCGGTGTGCGACGTGGCCGTGCGGGACCAGGCCGGCGATCTCGTGGCGTCGTTTCAGGGCATGGCGTACCGGAAGAGCAGGGAACTGCCGGTCTGAAAAAGATC
>JAFGAX010000016.1 GCA_016933415.1 bacterium | reverse complement strand
TCGGTTCCGCCTGTGTTGCCGTTGCCTTCGAACGTGATCGTGTAGGTGTTCAGGCTGGCGGTAAAATCCTGATCAGGCGTGTCTGCGGCTATGGAATTGACCGTTCGGGTCGAAGGAGACCAGGACCCGTATCCCGTCAAAGATGGCGTGATGGTCGTTGTCGTCCCTCCGGGAACGGAATAACTGTAGGCACCGGACGCATTCGTTGTTTCCGTGTGCCCGTCATGACTGAAGGTAATCGTGGCGCCCGACAGCGGGGATCCTCCGGAAGTCACGGTTCCGGAAATCAGATAATAGGCGGAGCCGGTCCCCTGTATCGCAAAATCGTACGGATTCTCATCACTGTCGTTGTTTGCGATGGAGATGGTGGCAGTACGCGTTCCGGCCGCGGACGGGTCGAAAGTCACTTCAAAAGTCGTGGATCCGGAGGCGGCGATGGAATTGGACGGGATGGCAGTCACGGAGAAATCGGATGCGTTCGCTCCCGAAATGGATACGTACGGAGAAGAACCGGTCAGGCTCAGCGCCGCGTTGCCGGTGTTCAGTATGGTGAAGGTGCGGACAACGGTGCCGCCTGACACGTTTGCGGATCCGAAATCCGTGTGATCTGTGAGGGAGGGAGATAAATCTCCGTCCGTGATGGATGCGGAATTGCCCTGAACGTCGATTTCAGGTAAGGTCAGCTGGACCACGGTGAACGTGTCGTAAGAATACCAGGTTCCGGCGGACTTGGGGTCTTCGACCTCGATTGTATAGATGCCGGACGATGCGCTGAGCGGAATCGTCCATGAAGAAGCAGATGAAAACGAGCCGGTGGCGTCGGTTGTAACCGTGCCGGTCCATTGAACCGTGCCGCCGGCATTCTTGATCCGTACGTTCCTGACGCCGCCATTATAATAAGAAGAGCCGGAACCGGGCCATCCGCTGCCGTTCAGGAGCACAGTCTGATTGCTGTACCACGTGCCTGCGGCTGAATTCGGGCTGGTATCCCGCGTATCGTAAATATTGCCGAATGCGCCGCCCGATCCGCCGGGCGTCGTAGTTCCGGACTGATTGAAGGCTGATGTGAAATCAGTGGAAGGAACCGTGGCGTCCTTGATGTCCACGGCTTCGGAGGTCGATGTGTGGAAGAAGAAACGGATCGGCGTATTGTAGGTGACAACCGGACTGTTCGTCTGCAGCGCCGAGAAGGGCACTTGAAAATCCAGGTAGTACAGATCCGTTCCGGCCTGAGATGTCGCGATATATCCGGTGACAATGGGAGTAGGATACGTCGTGGTAACCGTGCTTCCATTGTAGATCACGTTCAGCACATCGGAAACGCCGAGCGCCTGAATTGTCCAGTCGAGGACACCATCCGCATTCGCGTCTATCGATGCCATCCAGGAATAGGAAGTCAGTTTTGTGGCGTTTTTCCTGGGATTCCCTCGCAACGCCATCCGGTAGAACATGCTGGTCGGCGTCGCGTAATAATAACTGCACGTATTGGGATTGTTGATGACGTCCACATCGGCCGGATTCTGGTCGTTCGACGGGTCGGTCATGTATTCCCAGTTGACATCCAGCATGGGTTTCCATGAGGACGGCCAGGACTCCTGTCCAAATAAGGATCCGGAAGCGCCGAAGAGCGCGACCGCCAGAAGGATGGCAGCCAACCGATTGAAACGGAACGGGTTACGCATGGGTCTCCCCTGTCTTGATGAAGGTGTTTTGATTTTCCAGATGAATGATCGACTGCAGGTGCGCGGCATCCGAATGTGAATGCGGAACCGGCAGAATAGAAGTATCATGAAAGCTATTGATATTCCGGGCTGAAAAGCGGAAAGACGAGGGAATCCCATGCCGGGAAAACTCGGAGAGGTTCTGGCTGGACATGTCATTCATCTCATTCCCTCTTTTCCACAGTCAGAAGAACCTCGCCGGCCGGAATATAAATAAGTCGACTGCCGACGAGAGCGTCATTCACGCATACGATCCCTGCATTGAAGGGGGTTGAAACCCATATGCGATAATAGAGTCTGTCCTTCTGGGCAAACCGGTATTCTTTCTTGTCGCTTCGGTACTTGTTTGTGATCGGGATAATCGGGACGTCATTACTGCTCGGGTTTACATGAAGGTTCCGGAAATTACAGGCAAGGGATTGAGCCTGTTTAGTCTGGAGCGGTCTGGAATCGGGTTCGCTGGACAGCGATAAATTATCCATGTAAATGGAATGGATAGGGGCTGTCATTGCAAAATTGCCTGTGCAGAGCATCAGGGCGAATAAATGAATGAGGAATTGAATACTTTTTTCATTTTAATTATAGCATATACAATTGTTTATTATCAATATAACGGATGATTTTATTTTGGAATGATTCCTATTATTAATCGATTAAATGGTCTCATAAATTCAATATAAACATATAATTCTTTTTTTCCAGGATTTAATTTTTAATGCAATTTGGAATGATTTTGTCCATAATTCCATACAATAATCCTCTATTCTCAATTCCCATGCCAATTCCACTGATGGATAATATGTTCAACCTTGTTATGTGGCACAAAGTGCTGTCGTTTGAGATGGAATCCTGTCTACTGATTTCTATAGAAAAAACCTCCCGGAGGCTGATAGCCTCCGGGAGGTTGAATAAAGTGAAACGCTATGAAACGGGATTATTTTATCAGCAGCATCCGTTCCATCACCCTGAATCCCCCTGCATTCAGTACCGCCAGATAAACACCGCCGGTCAGGAATGAAGCGTCGAAATTCATGGTGTGTGAACCCGCGGACCGCCTTTCATCCAGGAGTATCGTGACATTCCTTCCCCTGATGTCGAGAACCTGCAGGACAACAGGCATTTCCTGCGGCAATTCGAATGTAATTGATGTGGAAGGATTGAACGGATTCGGGAAATTGGGATGGATGACCGGCCGCAGAGGAAGCGCCGCTCCATTCCGGTTTTCCACTGCGCTCGGGGGTTTGCTGGTGGACGTGCCCGGATTCGTCACTGATGCATATACGCCAGGCGCCGGGCTCCCCGCGGTCCAGATCCCGGACGGATCCTGCAATTCAACACCGTTCGAGAACCCGTCCCCGTCCGAATCCAGACCGGCGAGGCCGGCGCCCCAGATCACGTTGCCGTTCGTATTCACCTCGGTCAGGTATCCGGATTGAATCGTCAGGCCAAACGGGTTCCTGGGACCGCCCTGGCCGTTGTGGCAGTTGCCGCAGGAGAATTTCGAGCCATTGGGGATTTGATTGACTCTTTTTTCCCGGGATAAGCCGTCACTGGCAGTTATAGACAATGTTAAGACAATGAATAACAATCGTTTAGGCATGATTCAATCCTCCTTCTCGAGATTCAGTTATTCGGGAGTCAAATATCTCTGGCTCCAAATATCCTGAAATTATAATAAAATTTCTGCAGAAGCGCAAACGGAATTTTCTGTCCCCTTCTCCCAACATCTGCCATACTCGGGGAGGATGAACAGGATCGCTTTCAGAGGGCCTCTGTAGAATCAGTTTCCAGGCGGATCGGTTCCATCCCGGAAAAATGAAATAAAACTTGACATTGACTGCGCATTTCCCTATATTTTTACCTGAACTTTATAGGAGTCTGCGTATCGTCTGTTCGTTAAAGGTTTGATGGAGTTGACATTTTCGCGTTGCTCATGAAGCGGAAGGTCACAGGCTGATCCATCTCCTTTGAACGGACTTTTTTACGCCGGTTTTTCAAGGTGAGATGCTATTGACCATCCGCCTTGAAAAACCGGTTTTTTTATTGCACATCACAGAGTGGAGGATCATTCCATGAAAAAACTGCTGGTCATCCTGGCCGCCGGACTTCTCGTCCTGTCTTTCGCGGCTTCCGCATTCGCGGTCAGCAAGGCTGCCGTGCTTTCGCTGATGATATCGCCCGGCGCCCGCGCCGCCGGTATGGGCGAAGCCTTCGTGTCCGTGGCCGACGACGCCACGGCCACGTACTGGAACCCGGCCGGTCTCGCCTTCCAGAAAGGCCACGAGATCACCCTGATGCATTCCAACTGGCTGCCCAATCTCGTGTCGGACATGTTCTACGATTTCGTGGCCTACCGCAAGGACGTGCAGTCCCTGGGCGGCGTGATCGGTTTCAACCTCACCTATTTCAACATGGGCGAGCAGGCCTATACCACCGAACAGGGGCCCGAGGTCATCGACACGTTCAAGAGCTGGGACCTCGCGGCCACGGCCTCTTACGCGACCCTGCTGAAGCCGAATCTCGGTCTCGGCATCAACGCCCGGTACATCCACAGCGCGCTGGCGCCGATGGGCGCGGGGTCCGAACAGGGCAAGGGCGTGGGCAATTCCTTCGCCGCGGACCTGGGACTGCTGTACATGCCGGGCTGGTTCAAGGGCCTCAGCATGGGCATAAACCTGTCGAACATGGGCCCGAAAATCACCTACATCGACGCGGACCAGGCGGATCCGCTTCCGACCAACCTGAAAGTCGGCGTCAGCTACAAGATCCTCGATTCCGAGTTCAACAAGCTCCGCATCGCCATGGACACCAACAAGATGCTCATCTACAAGTACTGGAAGCATATCCAGACGGGCAAATCGCTCAAGCACGAAGAGTGGATGAAACTGGACGACGACGCGCAGGCGGCTTACGAGTCGGAAACCGACCCGTTCTACAAGGCGATCTTCACCTCGTGGGGCGACGGATCCCTGAGCCAGCAGGCCAATCAGCTGATCAGCTCGGTCGGACTGGAATACATCTACAACAGCATGATCTCGCTCCGGACCGGCTACTACTACGACTATGACGGCAAGGTGCAGTACCCGACCTTCGGCGCGGGCCTGCAGTACGACAAGTACCGGTTCGACTTCTCGTACATCGCGGCGGACAGCGACAGCCCCCTGACCGACACCATGCGGTTCTCGCTCACGGCGGGGTTCTGATCGTCCGCCCGATTTTTTCCGGCGTCGAGTCCATGAAATACCCCACGCACAACAGTGGGGTATTTTTTTAAGCGGAGACGACTCATGATGCGGCGTTTCTTTGCGTGGTTTCTGATATCGGCTATCTCGTTTCCGGCCGCGGCCGGTGCCGTGAAGCGGCCGGATTTCAGGCCGAGGCCCTGCCCGCCGTCGCGGCGGTCCCTGCTGTCCGCGGCCCGGACGGCTGCGGCTCAGCCGGATGCCGGAGCCAGGGCGGCCGATTTCGGCCTACGGAAAAATTCCGCGCCTGAAACGGCCCGCAAGCCCGACACGCTGAAAGTGCTCGGGCTGATGGTTCAGTTCAGGCAGGACGCGGATCTCGAGACAACAGGCGACGGCCGTTTCATGCTGGGACCAGCCGCTGGCGAGACCATTGACCCGCCTCCGCATGATCATTCATATTTTCAAAACCAGCTTCTGGCTCTTTCCAATTATTGGGGCGTCGTCTCGGACGGCCGGCTCACTCTTGAATGCGAGGTCGTGCCGGCTGTTTTCACCGTTGCGGACAGCATCGGGGGATACGTTCCGCCGGAATCGTCCCGGTCGGACGAGGCTGTCACCGGGGGCGTGGTCCGCTTTTTCCGCGACGCGGTGCGGCAGGCGGACGCGGCAGGCGTGCGTTTCTCCGACTATGACTGCCTGATCGTGTTCCACGCGGGCGTGGGCGGGGACCTGGCATTCGACTACGACCCCACGCCCCGCGACATGCCGTCCATGTTCCTGAATCTCGATGATCTGAAGGATCACCTGCCCGCGTCCGAGTTTAATGGCACGGGGTTGTCGGTTCAGAACGGCGCCCACGGCGTCATGGAGGGCATCGTCCTTCCGGAAACCCAGAGCCAGGAGGGATACGAAATCGGGCTCCTCGGCACCGCGGCCCTGATGTTCGGTTTCCAGCTTGGGCTCCCGGCGCTGTGGAACACGGAAACCGGCCGTTCGGGCATCGGGGCCTGGGGGCTCATGGACCAGGGCTCGGGCAATTATAACGGGCTCATCCCGGCCAGGCCGAGCGCGATCGAGAGGGTGCTGCTGGGGTGGTACCTCCCGAAACCGGGGAACAACGTCGCGGATTTCAGGATCGCGTGCCCGGCAGCGGCGGACACCGCCGGGTCCCTCTTCAGGCGGCCGGTCCGGATACCGATCAATGACAACGAGTATTATCTGATCGAAAACCGCCAGCACGACCCGGACGGGGACGGGGTCGCTCTGGGTTTGGACGCGAACGGCGGTGTCGTGACTTTCGACGCGGATTATCAGGTGCATTTCAACGGGGACCCGTCCGTCATTGTTTCCGTGGATGAATACGATTACGGGCTCCCCGGATCAGGGCTCCTCATCTGGCACGTCGATGAAACCGTCCTCCTGGCGGGATTGGAGAATAATACGGTCAATGTCAATCCGTCACGCAGAGGTGTGGACCTCGAAGAAGCGGACGGCAGTCAGGACATCGGCGAGTCGTACGGCATGTTCGACGCGGGCTACGGATCGGAGACCGGGGTTCTGCAGGACGCGTGGTACGCGGACAATGACATTCATCTCCGCGTGAACGGAAGCGACTCAGTGGCGTTCACCCCGTCTTCTCATCCGAACACGCGGTCCAATGACGGAGCGGATTCCCAGATATCTATTTCCGGTTTCTCGGTTTCCGGGCCGGTGATGGATTTTTCGGTTCGGTACGGGCGAATGGCCGCGGATTTCCCGAAAACCCTGCGGGGAAAGTCCGGGTCCTTTCCGCCGCTCGCCGCCCGGTTCAAAGGTTACGGAAATCCGGATATCCTTCTCGTGACGACCGACGGCACTCTGTACGGATGGGACGGTGAGAGATATTTCAGTTCCTTTCCGCAGGGCGCAGTCATCGGCATGGACCCCGATTTCAATCAAATCACGCGGTCCATGCCGGTTTTCGCGTCTCTCAATTCGGCGGTGTCCGTTCCGCCTGTGTGCGGCGATCTGGACGGAGACGGGTTCGACGATCTGTCCATTTTGACGGACGACGGCCGTTTTCTGATCTGGAGCGCGGTGTCCGAATCCGGCCGCGAAGCCCCCCGGATCAGGGAAACGTTTCCGCTGGAAGGGGAAAAGGGAACATCTCTCGTTCTTGTCCCGGTCCGGGGAGCCGGCCTGCGGCCTTTCATTGGAACTGAATCCGGTCGGATTTGGACAACCGGCGGGGAAGGGACTTTGGTGTCGGTCGCGCATCCGTTCGACCGTCCGGTCTCAGGCATCGCATGCTGGGGCGAATCGGACACGCTTCTGGCGGTTGCGTCCGAAGGCGGGCATACCCTGCTCGGCGCGGATGGACACATTGTGTTCAACGGAATCCAGGGCATTACCGGACTGTCCGAACCCGCGACGGGCCGGCCGGTTTCAGGATCCGGAGTGCAGGGCTTCCTGTCTGAAAGGAACATGATCCGGATCATCGATGCGGATGGATCCTCATGGGTGCTGTACCGTCCGGATTTGGAGGAATCATTGTCATCCCCGTCCCTGGCGGACGTCAACGATGACGGCAGGCTCGACATCGTGTTCGTTTCAGGGGGCCGAGTCTGGTGCATGAATCTCAACGGCACTTTGATTGAGGGATTTCCGGCCCGGATCGCGGCCGCGGACGCGGAATGCGCAGCGCCCGTGATCGGCGATGTGGACGGAGACGGGAGTCAGGATATTCTGGTTTCCACATCCGAAGGGCTTATTACAGCCGTGTCCTCGGACGGCGGCCGGGTTGAAGGATTTCCGCTTCCTCTGTACGGGAGGCAGGCGGTGTCTCCGACTCTGGCCGATATCGACGGCGACGGCCGCATCGAGATTCTCACGGCCTCGGACGGCGGTCAAATGGCGGTCTGGGACATGGACGGATCCAGCGAAAACCTGAACAAGGCCTGGCCCATGGCGCGTCACGACGCGGCCGGTTCAGGCCGGAGCGATTTCACGCCCGGGACTCCGGACCCGAATCCGTCCGGCGGCCTTCTGCCAGGCCGTTACGCCTACAACTATCCCAATCCCGCGTACGGCGATTTCACCGTGATCCGCTACAGGCTCCGCGAGTCCGGCCGCGTCCGCATTTCCGTCTATTCCCTGGCGGGCGCGGAAATCGCCGTTTTCGACGGACCCGGCAACGGCGCCGGTGACCACGAAGCCGTCTGGAACCTGAAAGGCGTGGACAGCGGCGTGTACACCTGCCGGATACACGCGTCCGCGTCAGGCGAATCCAGTTCCGCTTATTTTAAAATCGCGGTGGTGAAATGAACCGGTCCGCCTGCCGCATGCGTCCTCTTCGCGGTCCGTGCATGCCCGTCAGCCGGCTGGCCGTATTCACGGCCGCATGCATCCTGTCGGTTCATCAGGGCCTGTCCGGCCAGCCTTCGGTCCTTTACAATCATCCTGAGCTTGAATGGCACACGGCCGAGTCCGCGCATTTTTACGTCCATTTCCACGAAGGAACGGAGCGCACGGCCCGGGCCGCGCTCGAGACCGCGGAACGCGTGTACGGCCCGCTCACCGCGCTCTACGGTTACGAGCCGGACGGCCGGTTCCACCTCATCATTCGCGACCACGAGGACGATTCGAACGGCGGGGCCTATTACTACGACAACAAGGTCGAAATCTGGTGCTCGGCCATGGATTTCAGCCTACGCGGCACGCATGCCTGGGTCGACAACGTGGTCACGCACGAGCTGGCCCACATGTTTTCTCTCGGCGCCGCGCGCAAGGCGCCCCGCCAGCTTCCGGCCGTGTACTTTCAGTACCTGGGCTATGAACGGGAAAAACGGCCGGACGTGATACATGGGTATCCCAACCGGATCGTCTCCTACCCGGTTCTCGGAACCGTGGTGCCGATGTGGTTCGCCGAGGGCATGGCCCAGTTCCACCGTCGCGGTTTCGGTTATGACGCCTGGGACACGCACCGCGACATGCTCCTGCGCACGGCAGCGCTGGACGGTAGCCTTCTGCCGCTTTCCGCGATGTCCGTGTTCGGAAAGAACAGCATCGGAAACGAGCGGGTGTACAACCAGGGCCTGGCCCTGACTTCCTGGATCGCGTTCCGGTACGGGGAGGACAGGCTCGGCGAACTGGCCAGGGCCATGCGGAAGCCCCTGGCGTTCGATTTCTCGTCCGCTTCAAAGAAAGTCATCGGACGCGGCGCCGAGGATCTGGCCGGAGAGTGGAAATCCTGGCTGTCCGCCGGATACACGGCCGGACTTGAAGCCGTTCGCGCGGGCAGGGTCGAAGGACGGCTCGCGGAGGCCGAAGGATCCGGTAATTTCACGCCGGCCTGGTCTCCGGACGGATCCCGGCTGGCTTATATTTCCAGCCGGAGCAGGGATTATCTCTCCCAGACGTCGCTGGTGATGCTCGAAAAAAACGCCTCCAAACCGAGAACGCTCGCGGCCGGCGCGGCGGCCGGCATCTCCTGGTCCCCGGACGGACAACGCATCGCCTTTTCCCGCAAGACCGCGGACCGGTCCGGTTCGCATTACTTTGATTGTTACACCGTGGACATCCGCACGAAAAAGGAAAAGCGCATCACCAGGCGGCTGCGCTTCCGCCAGCCGGCCTGGTCGCCGGACGGCATGCGCATCGCGGGCGTGGTCGAGAAAGACGGCACATCCAACCTGCTGCTCGTGTCCTCGGACGGCAAGCATGCCCGTTCGGTCACCTCTTTCTCGAACGGGGAGCAGATATTCGACCCCCGCTGGCTGGCGGGAGAAATCGTTTTTTCCATGGCTTCGCCGCGATCCGGCCGGGACATCGCGGCGGCGGATACGGCTTATGGAAAACTCCGCACTCTGATCGATTCGTCCGCGGATGAACGCGATCCAAACCCCTCGCCGGACGGCCGCTTCCTCTATTACGCTTCGGACCGTACCGGCATATTCAACCTGTACCGACTGAACCTGGAAAGCGGCCTTTCCGAACCCGTGAGCAATGTAACGGGTGGCGCGTTTTCGCCGGCCGCGGCTCCGGACGGCCGCATCGCGTATGCGCTGTTCCGGTCGGACGGTTTCAAGATTGCGGTGCTTGATTCCGTCCGCGCCGTTGAGGATCGCGCGATGCGGTACACTTCTCCCTACGATTCCATCCGGACCTTCATGGCCGGGCCTTTTGATTTTCCGGATCCGGTGGAAACGGCCGGGGTTCCGGCGTTCTCGCCGAAACCGTACGATCTGGCTTTTTCGAAACTTTCTTTCTACCCCGTGTTGCGCATGGATTACCCCGGACTGCTTAAAATCGGGGCCTACACTTTCGGCAGTGATTTTCTCGACCGGGTTTCGGTTTCCGGATTTTTCGCGGCGAACGGACGTTTTGACACGGACGCGTCCCTGACGTTTCAGTACAGGCGGTTTTTTCCGACGCTCTTTGTCGAGGGTTACCGCGTCGGATTGCACGAGCCGAAGGATGACGCCGACTACCGGTTCGCCCTGCTCCAGGCGGACGTGGGCGCGGACTGGCCGCTCGGCGGTCACACGGGCCTGCGCACGGCGGTTCAAATCAGCCGTTACGACGCGGCCATGGAGTTCATGGCCGGGTCCGTCAAGGCCAAGATACCCTACACCTACCACAAGGGCGGCGTTCTGCAGATCCGTCTGGAGCACGAGGCCCCGGTCCGTGCTGTGCAGGACATCGCGCCCGTGCGCGGCCGCCGGTTGACGGTCGAAGCCGCCGCGGCCTCCAACCGGTTCATGACCGGTTTTAACGCGAATTCGAATTACGGTTTCCTGACGGAAGCGTACCGCAAGTACGATTATATCCAATTCCTCGCGGACTGGAGCGAAACCGTCCCGCTTCCGGCGCGGGACTGCGGCCTCGGTTTGCGGGTGCAGGCCGGCGCGATCGACCGGCCCGTGGACAGCTTCTACAACCTGTTCGGCGGCGGTCTCGACGGCATGCGCGGCTATTCCTTCTACAGCATCGAAGGACGCAAGCTGCTCCGGCTCGGGCTCCGGGCAAGCTTCCCGATCCTGCCGCGGCTGAACACATCCGCGGCCTGGCTGCATTTCAGGGGGCTGTACGGTGCCGTGTACGCGGACGCGGGCGACGCCTGGAGCGGCGGTTCGCCGGAATGGAAAAGGGACGCCGGGGCCCAGCTGAGGCTCGGCGCTTTTTCCTTCTACGGACTGCCCACCGCGTTTTTCTGCGACGCGGCCTACGGGTTCGACCGGATCCGCCTGCCCGGCGGGCATGAGGAAGGCCGGGCCTGGCGGTGGTATTTCGGCGTTCTGTTTGATTTCATGGAATAGATCACCCCAATCGGGAGAATTCCGATGACTGGTAAAATCATGATGACAGCGGCCCTGGCCGGCCTGTTCTTTTCGGCCGTTCCGCAGACAATCGGACAGGAATCCGCCTGGACGCGCGGCAGGATATCCGCCTTTCTGACCACGGCCGACACGTCCGCTCCGTCCGGGGATGCGGCTGGCGGCGCCCTGCCGGGGCAGCGATCCCGGCGCAGCGCCAGGCTGGCCGGTTTTCTATCCGCCGCGGTTCCGGGCGCGGGACAGGCGTATGGAGGGTCATGGATCAAAGCCGCCGCTTTTCTGGCCATCGAAACCGCGGCCTGGATCGGATACAGCCATTACACGAACGAGGGCGACGCCATGCGGAAGGAGTTCCGGGCGTACGCGGATGATCACTGGAGCCGGGAGCGCTGGCACGCCGCTTACGTCGAGGGGCAGGATCCGAGCACGCACGCGCTCCCGGATTACAACACCCAGCAGTACTACGAGATGATCGGTAAATACGACCAGTTCATGAAGGGCTGGGACGACTGGGTGTCGGGGGGACCGAATCTGACGGAGAACCGCTATTATTATGAATCCAGGCGGCGCGAGCACAATGAACAGCTGAAAAATGCCTCCAAGTGCACCATGGCCGCGCTCGGCAATCACCTGATTTCGGCCCTGGACGCGGCGTGGACGGTCCGCAGGGGAAACCGGAGCCTGTCCTTTCAGGTCGCGCCAGGGTTCCGGGTGTCTTACGCTTCAGCGGAAGCGATTCCGGCGCTGAACCTCCGGGCGGCGTGGTAAGGATTCGGGCTTCAGTGCCTCCCGGAGGCTTCAAGCCTCCGGGAGGATATTGAGAAATCGCATCACATCCATGACACGGAACATGATTTCATGAAAAAATCATTGACGGTTCTGATCTCCTGTTCGCTCCTCCTGCATGCGTCGCCCCGCGTCGCCGCGGCCGCGGAGCCGGCCGCTCCGTCACGGACCAAAGCCCTCGCTCTTTCCCTTGTCCTTCCGGGCGCGGGGGAGTTCTATTCCGGCTCGCGCAAATCGGCCGCGGTTTTCTTCGGAGCGGAATGCGCCTTGTGGGCGGGTTTCGCGGGATTCAGGGGATATGCCGGGTCGCGCCTGCAGGACGGGCGGCTCTACTCGGCCGGTCACGCGGGAGCGGATCCCTGGGGCAAGGGACGGGACTTTCTGGTGGCCATGGAAAATTTCATGACTCTGGCGGATTACAATGAGGCGAAGCTGAGGCAGCGCGACCTGAACGCCGTGTACCCGGAAGGCGGCGCCTATGAATGGAAGTGGGATTCAGACGCCTCGCGCCGCAGATTCGAGCGCATGCGCATCTCCAGCGACCGCGCGGACCGTGCCGCCCTGTTCACGGCGGGGGGCATCGCATTGAACCACATCGTCAGCGGCATCAATGCCATGCGCATCGCGCGCAGGGCCGAAGCCGCGGCCGCTCAGGGTGCCGTGTCCCCGACGGCAGCGGACTGGCGCGTGTCCTTCGCAGGTCTGCCGGACGGCGGGGGCGTGATCGGACTGTCGATGCGGTTCTGAGAATCCGGATCTTCACATAAAAAAGACGGCAGCCCTCTTGAAGAAGGCTGCCGTCTTTTTTATGCGTCAATTAAAATTACCCGCACAGCCTCTTATATTCGGCGGCGTTCCCCTCAGTCACGGCTTTTTCAACCGCTTCCTTCCAGCGCTGGACGCGCGGGCTCTTGTCCGTCATGGACTCGATGATATTGGTGATGTCCGCCTTTTTCTTGATGGACAGGGATCTGAGCGCCTCCAGCGTGGCCCGCAGGCGCCTCCGGTCCGCGTCGGACAGGGCCACCGGCTGGGGAATCGATGACTTGAGAATCGCTGCGGCCGTCTCCGCGGTTGCGGATGCGGACACCGCGTCTGCGCGGGGCAGAGTGAATACGAATGACAGACCGCCGCCGTCCGTTTCGACCCGTATGGTTCCGCCATGCGCTTCGACGGCCAGCCTGCAGAAAGCCAGGTCCAGCGCGGTGCCCTCGCCGGTGCGTTCCGCGCCGAACATGCCGGCCCTGTCGCCGGGGGGAAGGCCGTCGCTTGTCCCGTTCACCGAGGCCCGCACCCATTCATCCTCGCCTGAAATGGCCTTGACCCACACCTCGCCTCCGGACGGCGAAACCTCCGTCATGCGGATCAGCAGGGTCGAGAAGATGCGCCGTATCCAGTCCGGATCACCGATCACGTCCAGGTTTTTGACCACGTCGTTGTGCGCCCGGATTCCTCGTTCCGCGAAAAGTGTCCGCAGACCATCAAGCGACTTTTCCGCGGTTTCATTGAGACGGACGGTTTCCTCGGCCGTAGTGCGCCGCCTGTCGCGAAGCGAGGGCACGTCAATGATGTCCTTCACGCGGTCCAGGGAGCGGCCCGCTGCGGCGCGGGCGTCCCGGACGGCGGCGGATGCGTCCCGGGGTAAGGGCGCGGACGCGGATTCAAGCAGGGGCTTCAGTTCGCGTATGACCGCTTCCTGCACGGACTCGTTCATGCGGGTCGCGGACAGCAGTCTGGCTTCGGTGCTTTCAATTTTGCGGAGGAGACGGCGCTCGCGTGAGCGGCCGACCAGGAGAGCGGCGATGAAGGCGCATGCGAACAGAAACGCCGTGATTCCGGCGATCAGGAAGCGGATGAAGTCCGGACGCATTCGGACGCTGTTTTCCGCGGCCGCCAGCCTGGACTCCAGTGCGTCGCGTTCGATCCGGGACCGGTTTTCGATTTCCGACAACCGGGTTCTCTCCGTTTTGGTGCGCAGGCTGTCCCACAGGACCTCGTAGCGGAGTTGATATCCGAAAGCGGAACGGAAATCGGACCGTGCGGCGGCGATCGAGGCAGCGGATTTCAGGGTTTCGGTGAGCAGGGCCCGGTCCGCCGACAATTCGGCTTCGGACAGGGCCTGTCGCATGAAATCCGCCGCACGGTCCGATTCCATGCGCATCATGTGGCAGGAAGCCAAATGCGTCAGGATGGATATCCTCAGAGCAGGGCCCGCGCGCCGCCCCCCCAGGGCAAGCGCCCGGCGGTCATACGCCAGGGCCGAATCGGCTTCGCGAAGGCGCAGGAAGGCGGCCGATATCGCGTCGCAGGCCGCGGCGGAGCGGACCGAATCGGCCGTGGCAAGGGAGAGGGCCAGCGCCTCGCGGCCCGCGGCCAGGCTCCGGGAGGGTGATTCCTCCAGGGTGCGGAAGGCCGTGTTCACGAGACTATCCGCCGCGGCCGCGGCGGAATCAGGAGCGGCCGGCGATTGCGCGAAAAGCGGCAATGCAAAAAGTAAAAAAGCGAAGCTTCTTTGAATCGGGTTTTTCATGCGCTGGTTTCCGCGGCCCGGCCGGTCAGTTCAGCAGGAGCAGTTTTTTGGAACACGACGAGGTCCCGCCCGCGGAAGACGCCTGAATCCGGTAGGCGTAAACGCCTGAGGGAAGCCCTTCTCCGGCGTCGTTCCGTCCGTCCCACGTGATCCGATGCGTCCCTTCCGCATGAAAGCCGTCCGTCAGGGACCGTACGCGGCGTCCCTTCATGTCAAAGACGTCGATGCGCACCTCGGAGGGGGATGGCAGACGGTACTCGATCACGGTGCCGGCATTGAACGGATTCGGAAAGTTCTGGCCGAGAATGAAAGCGGACACCGGGCCGCCGGTCCCGTTCTCCCGCACGGAGGTGACGGTCGGATCGATGAGCTCCACCTGGTCGAGGACGAAAGTCCCGGCCTGGGCCCCGACATTGAAGCGCAGATAAGCCGCGGGATCATTGATTTCGCAGACGAATTCGAAGGGGCCGAAGAAATTGTCCTGGTCCACGGTCACGTCCTGCTGGAAATACACGGTATAGGGTTCCTTGTTCTCCTGCAGGGTCACTTCGATGGTCCTGGCGGGCGTGGCCCGGGCCATGAATCCCAGTTCATAGGCGCGGCCGCTCTGCAGGGCCACGGGATTCTGGAGCTGAATCTGCCAGTTGGCCGTGCCAGGCACGGTCACGTCGATGACGGCCGCGGAGCCGATCGCGAGTCCGGTGGTGGTGTCGAGCGCAAACGTGGCACGCGCGCTGGCCTCCCAGATGTTGAACGTCCACGGCCAGAGGCTGCAGCTGAACTCGCCGTTGGCCAGAATATTGCCGTCCGGAACGTCGCCCACTGAAATCACCACGGGCTCGGCCAACGCGGTGCCGCCCTGTTTGCCGTTCACGACCGCGGTCATCACGTACACGCCGGGCGGCACGTCGTTCCAGTTGAATTCATACGGAGCCCGCGTGTCCGTGGCCGAGGTGATGCCGTTGCGGAAGAACTGGACGTTCTGAACCTCCCCGCCGGAAACCTGGACGTCGGCCTGGACGGAGATGTCGGAACATTCGGCGAAA
This sequence comes from bacterium, assembly GCA_016933415.1. GTDB lineage: Bacteria > Zhuqueibacterota > QNDG01 > QNDG01 > DTFT01 > JAFGAX01. The sequence continues at coordinate 10,940 of JAFGAX010000016.1, read as the reverse complement.
TGCTGGCCATTGACCGGACTCGTGAATGCGACGGAAAGGGTCTGTGCCTGAAGACCGGCCTGGAGCAGGAAAAAACCTGCCAGAAGCGCTATCAGGACTGAATTGAGTTTCATGAGAGGCCTCCTATGCGGAAAAAAATCGAATCGCCCGGTCCCGTCTCGCGGGACCTCCGATGCTTGTTCCTTATGAATTTAATAAAGTGACCGGAGAAATGAAAACGTTTTTTTTGCCGGAGGGACATAAAAAGCCGACCCCGGGGCCGCAGGTCGCACGACCTTCGGCCCCGGGGCCGTATGATCATTGCACTGTGCCTTGTCAGGCGGACTATTGCCGGGTTCGTCTTCTCCCGGAAGAGCCGGTTCCGGAATCGGCGGACCCATTGTTCCCTTCGCGTGAGATTCTTCTTTCAGCGTCCGGCCGGGCGCTTTCGTCTTTCGAATACGCGGGCTCATGCCGGTCGAACGGCCGTTCCGGTTCAGGCGGCGGCGGATCCTGATCAGGAAGCGGCGGAATAAAATGATTATGAATGATGATGACCGGAGGCGGCGACGGCGGAATCGGAGTCGGCGGAGGTCCCCCGCCAGCGGTCGTATCCGGGGAGGCGATTGGCAGAACCGTAAAGCATCCGCTGCAGATGAACACGATCGGGGCCACGATCGCGATTGTCTTCCAGTATTTTAATTTCAGCATGACAGGCCTCCCTTCCCGATTTCAAGTGGTTGGCTCCGGTGTTCCGTCCGATCGGCCGTGTTTCGCGCATGGGTCCCGTTTCTTTCAGGACCGGACCGCCGCCTCAGCGGATGAAGGAGGCGGCGATCCGGTTGGAGGCGTCCCGCTCCATCGGGTTCTATCGTCTGCTGTGCCGGGACCCGGAGTTACGGCTTTCGCGGCTGTCCGTTTTGACCCCGCGGTCCGCCCGTTCCCCGGAATCCCGTTTCCGGATCTCTGTCCGGGTGCGCGCCGGTTCCACGCTTCCGGACGACCCGGTTTTCATGCGGGGCGGTGACGGAACGGCAGGCGCGGCCGGGCGCTCGGCCTGTCTCACGGCCCGGCTGGTGCGGTTCCGGTTATCGGGAAACGCGGGCATCTGGAACGAGTGGGTGTTGTTGCCCCGGTTCATGGTTTTGGGGGGTTCGTTCCTGTTCGCGGCAGGCTCCTGATTCCGCTCCGGACGCTTCACCCGTCTCGTCTGCGATCCGGAATGGACGCTTCCGGTTCCATTTTTGTCGCCTTCCGCGTTCCATGTTGTTTCCTTCCCTCCGGTTTCTACCGGACCGGCCACAATCCGGTTTACTGTTTGATGCCGGGTGCCGGTGCTCGCGGGCGGCGGTGTTCTGCTGACGGTTCCGGCTGTTTCCCTGTCGCGGCCCGGATCCTGCCTTTCGAAAGAACGGTTCCTGTCCTGAGGATGGAGGGTCCCCGGACGGTCCCGGTCCGAGCCGGGACCCGGATTCGAATGCGGCCGGTCGTCCCGGTCCGAGAATCCGCCATGGCCGTTCCGGGGTTCGTCCCATCGACCGCGGTCCGGATGACGTCCGTCGTGCGGATCCCGCCAGTAATTCGGCCAGGGTCTCCATGGCCTTCCGAAGTCGTAAGCCGCATAGTGACGGGGACCCCGATAATGGGGGTGAGCCGCATGCCACCGGGAAACCGGGTACCAGTCATGCGAGTAGACGCTGAACCGCCAGTCCAGACCCCATCCGAACGCGATGCTCACATCAGGGCCGCGGAGCCAGAGATGGAACTCCGATTCCGGTATCCAGCACCGGTGATACCAGTCATAGACCGGGTAAATCACCGGGGGCGCGCACGGCGTGAACATGAACGGATTGAGGAATACAGCGACCTGTGGCACTTCCACCACGTCCCCGTCGTAATCGTACGCCATGGCGCTGCGTACGGGCCAATCCTGGCCGTACAGGCTCGCGTAATACGTGTAGCATCCGGTGAACAGAAAGACAACCGGGAGCAGGGGCAGAAGTCTGAACCACGATTTGAACTTTTTCATGACACGCCTCCTTTCGGGATGACAGGAAGTAATCATTCAAAGGACGTGCCACATGTGGATTGGCGATCCAAGAATTTGTAATTAATTAATTTAGATGGGTAGCCAGAGGCATTCCGGAGATGAAAAATAGTAAATCTTGTTATCGGCCATGTAAACCAACTTAACAAAATTTGACCCCAAAGCTTAAGGTCCTGCAACCTGCGCCCCGGGGGTAAGAGCCCGGCCTTTGGATTTTTTGCTTGATTTCCATTTCGCATTCAGATACCTTTCCATCAGGCTGATGCCGCCTTTGTTACCCGTGCCTGCAAGTGACAAACGGCCGGTGGTATCTTTCCGCGGATCCTGCTTTGGGATGGATTCACGGAGGATTCCCATGCGCCGGCTGTTCGAACAATGGCGCGAAATCCCGCTTCTCTCGATTCGGAGTGATCCAATGGCAACAGACATCAACCGGGTTGTCGTGACCGGAATAGGATCCGTCACACCCATCGGTATCGGAGTTGAATCATTCTGGAACGGCCTCATCGCCGGTAAGAACGGAATATCCCGGGTCACGCGTTTTGATCCAACCGGATTCCGGTCGCAGATGGCCGCGGAAGTGAAGGATTTCGTGCCTGAAGACTGGATCGAAAAAAAATCAGTGGACCGGATGGACCGGTTCACCCAGTTCGCGATCGCGGCATCGACCCAGGCAATGAAGGATGCGGGCCTGGACGTCTTTCAATTTGACCCGGCCCGGGCCGGAATCATCGTCGGTTCCGGAATCGGCGGCATCGCCACAATGGAGGAAAGCCACAGGAAATTGCTGGAGAAGGGGCCCAAGAGCGTGAATCCATTTCTGGTGTCGAAGTTCCTGATCAACATGGCCGCCTGCAACGTGTCCATCCGGTACGGGCTCAAAGGACCCATCTCGGCCCCGTCGATGGCGTGTTCCACCGGCGCGAACGCGATCGGCGACGCGTTCCGGATCATCCAGAGGGGGGACGCGGACATCATGCTCGCGGGGAGTTCCGAGGCCGCGGTGAGTCCCCTGGCCTATGGCGGTTTCTGCGCGACACGGTCCATGTCCGTGAATCCCGTGCCGGAAAAAGCGAGCAGGCCTTTTGACCTGAACCGGGACGGTTTTGTGATGGGCGAGGGCGCGGGGATCGTGGTTCTCGAAAGCCTGGCGCATGCCGCCCGGCGCGGCGCGAAGATTTACGCGGAACTCGCCGGTTACGGCAATACCGCGGACGCGTATCATGTCACCGCGCCGGAGCCCAGTGGAGACGGGATGACGAGGGTCATGGCCGCGGCGCTCCGGGATGCCTCCGTGGATCCCGGAGAGGTGCAATACATCAATGCGCACGGCACATCGACGGACATGAATGATAAAATTGAAAGCGCCGCCATCCTGAAGGTTTTCGGCGGCCATTCGGAAGCGCTGAAAGTCAGCTCCAACAAATCCATGATCGGTCATCTGCTGTCCGCGGCCGGGGCCGTGGAATTCATAGCCACGGTGATGAGCGTCCGCTCGGGGGTCGTGCCTCCGACCATCAATTACGAGACGCCTGACCCGGACTGCCCGCTGGATTACGTCACCCGGGGCGCTGAATCGATGGATTTCCGCATCGCGATCAGCAATTCCTTCGGTTTCGGAGGGGGCAACGCCTGCCTGGTGGTGCGGAAATACGAGGGGTGAAGAGGGGAAAAAGGTTCCGGGTTTCGAGTTCCGGGTTTCGTGTTAGTTCATTTTAAGTCCGAAATGGTCCCGCGTAGCGGGGCCAAGATATAGTATTTTATAAATATTGAAGGCCCGCTTCTTCCTGCGGGCCTTTCCAATTCAAGGGAACTCGAAACTCGGAACCCGGAACCCGAAACTCGGAACGACAGATCGTCCGAAAGGCCCGCGAGAACATGCGGGCCTTCAAATTTTTTTTTAATATTCAATATCTTGGTCCCGCTACGCGGGACCATTTCGGACCTACAACGAACTGTTTTTATTGTTGATGGAACCCGGAACGACGGATCGTCCCGTGAACCGTGAATCATGAACCATGAACTATGAACCGTGAACCATGAACCATGAACTATGAACTATGAACTTATTTTATACCTCTCGATCTTTTTGTAAAGCCCCAGCCTGCTGAGCCCGAGTTCGGCCGCGGCCCTGGATACATTGTTCCCGCACCGGGTGAGGCTGGCGGCGATCATTTTTTTCTCAAGAGCCTCCACCGATTCCTTCAGTGAGCCCGGTTCCACGGATTCCCCGGCGGATAAAAGAAACCTGGGCGAAAGATGCCGGGGCTCAATGACTTTTTCATCCCCGGCCATTGTGACCGCCCGTTCGATTTCATTTTCCAGTTCGCGCACATTTCCCGGCCAGTCCGCGGCGCGGAGCAGGCGTTCCGCATGAGCGGACACGGGTTTCACAGGACGGCCGAGTTTTGCCGAGCATTTGCGCACGAAATGGCCGATCAGATCGGGCATGTCCTCCCGCCGCTCGCGGAGCGGGGGCAGGCGCACGGGGAAAACGTTGAGGCGGTAGAAGAGGTCTTCGCGGAAGCGGCCGGCTTTCCGTTCGGCGTCCAGGTCCTTGTTCGTCGCGGCGATGACCCGCGTGTCCGTGCGGACCGTCTTCGTTCCGCCCACGGGCCTCACCTCGCCGTCCTGGAGCACGCGCAGAAGCCGCGTCTGGAGCGCGGGCGACGTGTCCGCGATCTCATCGAGAAATATCGTGCCTCCGTCGGCCAGCTCGAACAATCCCTTCTTGTCCCGGACCGCGCCCGTGAACGCGCCCCGCACGTGGCCGAACAGCTCGCTCTCCAGGAGTGTGTCCGGCAGGGCGCCGCAGTTCTGGGCGACGAAGGGTTTGTCCTTTCTCGGGCCGTTGAAATGGATGGCCCGGGCGAGAAGCTCCTTGCCCGTGCCCGTTTCGCCGAGCAGGAGCACGGTGGTCGGGCCGTCCAGCACCTTGGACACGAGTTTGAAGACTTCAAGCATGCGCGGGCCGTGGCCGACGATGTTCTCGAACCGGGAGGATTCCACGGCGGTCCTGCGGAGATGCAGGTTCTCCGTCCGGAGGCGTTCGTTCGCTTCGGCCAGTTCCGCGGCCAGCCTGCGGTTCTCGGCCGCGAGGCGGTGACGGTCCGCCGCGCGCCGTACCAGCAGGGCCAGATCGTCCGGCTCCCAAGGTTTCGCGACATAGGCGTATATCTTTCCCCGGTTCACGGCGTCGACCGTGGCCTCGAGGTCCGCATAGGCCGTGATCAGGATGCGGACCGCGTCCGGCCTCGCTTCCAGGGATCTTTCCAGGAATTCAACGCCGGTCATGGCCGGCATGCGCTGGTCGCACAGAATCACGGCCGGGTCGCCGGTTTTCAGCCAGTCCAGCGCCTCGGCGCCGCCGGCCGCGGTGCGTACGTTCCATTCGGGCTTCAGCAGGCGCTCGATGGAACGGAGCACCTCGGGCTGATCGTCGACCACGAGAATCGTTTCCTTCCCCATTCCGATCCCTTCGAAAAGATGCCGTTTATCGGCGGCCGGTCCGGCCGTTCCGTCCGGGCCGGCGCACGGGCAAAGTCACGATGAACCGGCTGCCTTTACCCGGGCCCCCGCTCTCGGCCCGGATGCTTCCCCCGTGCGAGCGGACAATGGCATACGAGATGCTGAGCCCGAGTCCCGTGCCTTTGCCGATTTCACGGGTGGTGAAAAATGGATCGAATATCCGGCCCAGCACTTCCGCGGGAATGCCCCTGCCGTCGTCCCGGACTTCGATTTCCAGCCGGTTTTTCAAGCGCCGCGTGGCGACCCAGATGTTGCCGCCCGGGGAGACGGCCTGCACGGCATTGGCGATCAGGTTGAGAAACACCTGGTTCAGGCTGCCGGGCTGGCATTCGATGCGGCCGTCCGGCCCGTACACGCGATGCACGGTGACGCGGTCCTCGATCTCGTGCCTGAGGATGAGCAGGGCGCCATCGAGTCCCTCGTGCGTGTCCGCGACCGACCAGGCCGCCCGGTCCACGTGCGAAAAGCGCCTGAGCTGGTCCACGAGGTCCTTGACCATGCGGCTGCCGGACTCCGTGTCCGCGATGAGGCTTTCTATTTCCGGAAGCAGGCCGCGGATGCGCCCCGCGTTCCGGCGGGGATCCGCGAGCAGACGGCCGAGTCCGTCGGACATGGACCGGAGCTGCCGGACGTTCGCGTAGATGAATCCCACGGGATTGTTCAGCTCATGCGAGACGCCGGCCACCAGCTTTCCGAGAGAGGCCATTTTTTCGGACTGAATGAGCCGGTCCTGCGCGTTCCGGACCTCCGCGACCAGCCGCCGCAGACGGCTGTTTTTATCCGCAAGCGAACGGTTGGTCCGTTCCAGGTCCGCCATGACCTTTTCGCGGACCTTGGCCTCGGTCAGCCTGCGGACCATGGCGTTCGATCGGCGTATCGCTGTGTTGTTCTCGAGCGCAGCGGCCATCTGGTTCGCAACGGTCACGATCAGCGGCATGTCGTCGGCCGAGACCCCGGATCCCAGGGCCAGGGCGCCGAACAGCCGGCTTTCGCCGCGTACGGCCACCAGCCAGTCCGCGGACGCGGCGTCAAAGAGCGCCTCAAGGTCCGGACGGCCGCGCCGCCGGAGAAACGCCTCCCTGCCGAGCGCCGCGCTCCAGGCGGCGTGGTTTCGGATCCGGTTCAGCGCCGCAGGGGAGACAGCTGTTCCGCGGCTGACGGTTTTTTTGACGGCCGCGCCTCGGCCGTCCAGCAGAAAAAAGGAGCAGATACCGGAACCGGAATGCGCCGCGAGCGTGTCGACCACGGTCTCATACAGCCTGGCGTCGTCGTGGATCCGGAACAGGCTCCGGCTCAGCCGGACCAGGACGGAGCGGACGGTTCGCCGCATGCGCCGGAGTTTGGCCATGCGCTCCGAATGCAGGGCGGCCGCGCCCGAGAATGCCAGTGCCGCGCCGCCCGCGGCGAGCAGGGCGGATGTCGGGCCGATGCGGTTCCGGATCAGCGCGCCGGCCAGGGCGATCAGCGAGAATGCGGCGATGACGCCGTACGTATCGGACGCGGCCCAGCCCCATCGGCGTTTTCCCGCGGCCAGGGTTCCGGCCGCGCAAACGAGAAAACCGAGAAGGATGCCGATCCGCAAGCGGGATTCACGTTCTCCGGCGGTCCGCTCCAGCCAGCGGCCGGCGCGGATGAGGGACCGCTCCGTTCCGGGATATTCGTTCACGTCATGGACGCGGCCTGAACTGAGCCCGGCGCGGGTCACGGTCCGGCCCGAGGGGAACACGACGCGGATGTCCACCGGGCCGTCGAACGGAAGGCCGAAATGCACGGTCGGATCGGAGGCTGAAAGATACCCGCCCCCTGCGGAAACATCCCGGACCGCCAGGAACAGGGAGTCTGAAAAAGCCGGCCCTCCGCCTGCGGAAGGCCGGCGGAACAGTTCCACGCGGGTTCCGACCGCATCCCGGTTGGAACGGACGCCGTGTACCCGCACGGCCATCCATCTGCCGTTGCCGACCGGATTGGTGAAAAGCCAGGCAAAAGTGTCCTTGTTCGCCACACAGAGGTCCAGGTCGCCGTCCCCGTCCCAGTCCGCGGTTGCGGCACCCGTGCTGTATCCCCTCGATCCGCCGGAAGGCAGGCGCTCCTCCGCGGCGGGCCTGAACGTGCCGTCCCCGTTGTTCAGAAAACAGACGTCCGGCCCGATGCACGTCACCAGCAGGTCGAGCCAGCCGTCCTGGTCCAGGTCCGCGGCCGCGAGCCCGTATGCGGGCCGGTCGAGGGTCAGGCCGGAACGGGCCGTGACATCCACGAAGGACCAGACCGGATCGCCGGGACGGATGCCGTTTTTCAGCAGGCGGACGCCGCCGTCGCGGTCCGAGAAGAGCAGGTCCGGCCTTCCGTCATTGTCCATGTCCGCGAACAGGGCGCCGTTCGTCATCGAGGGCGTCCGGAACACGTCCGGGCCCGGGTCCACGCGGCTGAAGCGGCCCTTGCCGTTGTTCCGGTAGAGGTCCGCGGGCCTGAACCAGTTCGCAACCGCGAGATCCATGTCGCCGTCGCGGTCCGCGTCGCAGAAAGCCGCGCCCTGGCTTCCGCCTCCGGACGCCAGGCCGCATTCCGGACCGGCTTCTAGGAAAGAACCGTTTCCCCGGTTCTTCATCAGCCGGTTCGTAGCGTGCTCGTCCGTGAAGAACAGATCGAGCCGGCCGTCATTGTCCACGTCCGCTGCCGCGCATGCGTTGGCGTCCATGTCCGGAGGGAGATGGAGGTACCCGGTCCTGTCCCGGAACACGCCGCGGCCCTCGTTCCGGTACAGGCGCGTCGTGCCGGTCCACCCCGTGACCACGAGGTCCGGCCGGCCCGTGTTGCCCAGATCCGCGGCCAGGACGCCGAGTTCCAGGTTGCGGATGCCCCGCGGCGACAGGTTCCCGCCGAGCCTGGACTGGATGGTCGCGTCCGAGAAACCGGAATCCGGCCCCTGGTTCACGAGCAGGCGGTTCAGGGATCTGAAGCAGACGATGAAGAGATCGGGCCTCCGGTCGCCCGTGAGGTCGCGGAACGCCACGCCGTAACCGTCCGTCACGTCCGGAATGAGCGCATGCGGCCGGTCCGGCCGGAACAGGCCGGACATGCAGGAATCAGAAGATAACGCGGATAAGCCGGAGGAAGACAATAATAGAAGGGCGGCCAGGCCCGCGATGGATCGCAGTCCGGCTGGGGTGCGGACGGATGCGCGGCTGCCTTTCCGCCCGGGAGCGCCGGGCAGGGTCGGGGGGAGGACTCTTTTCAAGTCGCCGCTCTTTCCCGCGGGAAGACCGGGCCGGCCGGCTTATTTCTTTTTCCCGGCCGGGCAGGTGGAGATGCCGAAGGGAACGTACAGCGGGCAGAACCCGATTGCGGAGGTGACCGCGAACATCACCGCGATGACAGCGAACACCCAGGCCAGGCCGCCGGTCGCGATCTTGGCCGCGATCAGGATCACGAGCAGGGCGGCGCCGATCAGCCGCAGGATCTTGTCCGTGGGGCCCATATTCTTCTTCATGACGCGTCTCCTTTTCGACAGGGGATGGGAGAAAGGGTTTCCGCCGGAGCGGGATCCGACTCTCTCAATATCCGGATGGATTTCCGTAAAATCAAGGGGATTTTGCCGCTTGACCCGGTCGCCGGCCTTTTGTACCTTGTGGCTGAACCTATTGAGGAGACCGCATGAAACTGCTTCTGATTGTCAATCCGCATGCAGGCCACGGCAGGGCGGGGAAGTGGATAGAGCCGATGCGGAAGCGTTTCGCCGAACGGGGGATCGAAACCGACCTGAGAGTCACGGGCCATCCGGGTCACGCGGTGGAAATCGTCCGCGAGGCCGATTTCACCCGTTATGACGGATTGGCCGCGGCGGGCGGGGACGGCACCCTGTTCGAGACCGTGAACGGCTTCTTCCGGAACGGATCGGGCCGGCACATCCCGCTGGGCGTCATACCCGTGGGCACGGGAAACGCCTATGCCCGGGACCTGGAACTGAAGACCATGGGCTGGGAAAAAGCCGTGGACGTGATCGCGGCCGGAAAGACAAAGCCCCTCGACGCCGGCCTGTACCGGTGCGGGCAGGGCGAGACCTGGTGGCTCAACATCGTCGGCCTCGGATTCGTCGCGGATGTGGTGCAGACGGCATCCCGCCTGAAATGGATCGGCAACCTTTCGTACACGCTGGGCGTGTTCCACCGCATGGCGGCGCTGAAGACGTTCCGGATGACGCTGACCGCGGACGGCAGAACACTGGAGCGGGAGAGCCTGTTCGTGGAAGTGTCGAACACCCGCTACACGTCCAATTTCTTCATGGCGCCGGCCGCACGGCTGGACGACGGGCTCCTCGACGTCACGATTCTCGGCCCGATGACCCGCCGGCAATTGGTCACCGCTTTCCCGAAAATTTTCACGGGCGAGCACGTCCGCCTGCCCCAGGTGGAATCCTTCACCGCGTCGCGGATCCGGATTGAGACGGATTCGCCAAAGGTGCTCACGCCGGACGGTGAATTGACCGGATTCACGCCCGTCACGATCGAATGCCTGCCCGGGGCCGTGGGGGTGTTCGTTCCGTGAAGGTGTTTTCGTCGATCGCGGCTTGTCTGGTTTCCGTTTATGTCTGGATCGCGGGCCTCATCCTGGTCGGGATCATTCTGTCCGTCGCCCTGTTGATCAGCCTGGTTGCCCCGCCGGAGGCCACGGACCGTTTTCTGAAAAAGGCCTGCCGTTTTCTGCTGGCCGCCCTGTTCATACGGGTCGACGCGGAGGGGATGGGGCATGTCGTTCCGGGCCGGACCGCCGTATTCATGGCCAACCACGTCAGCGCGTTCGACGTGCCCCTGCTCGAGGGATACATCCCCGTTTCCTTCCGCGGAGTGGAGGCGGCGGAGCATTTCTCCTGGCCGCTGTATGGCTGGGTGATCCGCAGGCTGGGCACTGTTCCCATTCACAGGGAGAATGTGAGGGCCTCTGCGCGGAGCATGGACCGGGCCGGCAGCCTGCTGACGGACAGCCGGTCGCTTGTCATCCTGCCGGAGGGCGGCAGGACCAAAGACGGCCGGATGCTCCCTTTCAAGCGCATGCCGTTCGTCCTGGCCAAGCAGGCCGGCGCGGACATCGTTCCGATCGGACTCTCCGGCCTGTTCCGCCTGAAAGCGAAGCATTCATGGATCATACGGCCGACGCGGGTCAAGATACGCTTCGGACCGCCTCTTCGGGTCGAAAAAACGGCAAACTGGACCGCAGAGGAATTGAGGGATGCGGTGCGGGTGGAGATCGAAAAGCTGGTGGAGAGACCGTAGAAATTCGTGATGTAAATCGGATGAATCTGACCGCGAGCGCATTCCCCGGGGCTTGTCTTCAACAAGAAGAGATTGAATCGCTTGATCCCGCGTAGCGGGGCCCCGGGGTAAGCGAGCGA
>JAFGAX010000140.1 GCA_016933415.1 bacterium | reverse complement strand
TTGATTGATCCCGCGAAGTCTTCAATAATCCGCATCTGTTGATTGATCCCGCGAAGTCTTCAATAATCCGCATCTGTTGATTGATCCCGCGAAGCGGGACGGGACGGGACGGGACAGGACGGGACGGGGCCGCGGGATTCTCCAATCATTTCCGTATCCGGAACGTGACCCAGTCTCCGTCCCGGACGGCGTAATCCCGGCCGTGCACCTGCACCAATCCCAGATCGTGGAGCGACTTGAGGGTCCGGTGTGTCTCGAGAACGGAGAAGGGGATCACCTCCACACGGATGAAATGACGATCGAAATCCGTGTGAACCCGTCCCGCCGCTTCGGCGGCCGGTGTGCCCGCGGGCACGGTCCAGGCGCGCGCTTCATTCGCATTGGCCGTGAAGAAGGTGATCAGCCGGAGCACCGCGTTTCCGGCTTGAATCAGCATCTGCACGCCGTTTTCCCGGATGCCCATGGTTTTCAGAAATCCGGCCTGCTCGGCTTCCGGCAATTCAGCGATTTCCGCCTGTATTTTCGCGGAAAAAGGGAGACAAAGGCTTTGACGCGAGGCCGCAAATGCTTCCAGGCGGTCCTTCCAGGCCGAACCGGCGGATCCGGCTTCTCCGGTGTTGGCCAGGAAGATGACCGGTTTGAAGGAAAGCAGGTTCAGCTCGCGAACCGCCTCCTGTTCCGCGTCTCCCAGACCGTCGAGGCCCGGGGGACGCCGGTTGATCCGTTTCATCAGCGATTCGCAGGCCTCGAGTCTGCGCGCCAAATCGGCATTTCCGCTTCTCGCCGCGGTCCGCACTTTGGCCGAATGGCGCTCGAGCACGTCCAGGTCCTTGAGCGCCAGTTCGGTTTCAACGATTTCCGCGTCCCGTTCCGGATCCGGCGATCCGTACGGGTGGGACACATTGGCGTCGTCGAAACACCGCACCACGTGGGCGATCGCATCCACAGCCTGGATATGGGAGAGAAACTGGTTGCCCAGGCCTTCGCCTTTGCTGGCGCCTTTGACAAGGCCCGCGATATCCACGAATTCCAGCACGGTCGGAGTGATCTTCGCGGATCCGGCCGCCTCGCGGATGATGTCCAGGCGGCCGTCCTCCAGCGGAACGATTCCGAAATGAGGATTGATGGTGCAGAACGGGTAGGCGGAGGCTTCGACTCCGAGGCGGGTCAGGGCGTTGAAAACGGTCGATTTACCGGCGTTCGGAAGGCCGACCAGGCCGCATTTGAAGCCCATGCAGGGACCCTTCGGGTGACGGCTTTGTTTTTCTAAATCTGTCAGCGGGCGCATTGCCCGGTTCCGCGATGCGGGATCCCGCACTGCGGGGCCTTCAATACTCTGAAAATACAATAAATCGGACCAGCAAAGCGGGGTCTTCAATGATTCAAAAATATCATAATTGCCCGGTTAACCCTTTAAGCAATCTCCCGTCGCCGCTCCCGCTACACGGGGCCGATCAACCCGATGGATCGTGATTGAAGGCTTGTCAGGGGGGCCGAGTGGATAACCGTCCCCCTGACAATGGGGACGGACGCGTTTAGCCTTCAATCCCGCAGGATCTGTCGATAGGTCCCGCGTAGCGGGACGTGTCCAGGGGGTTGCCATAAAAAATGACAAACCGCTATTCGATTTTCAAGTCGACAGAGTTTAATGCTGAGAGAAATACGAAAATTAAAAACGTTATGCTCCGTAATTAAAAAGCTTTTACCGGACATTCATGAAAAAAATAGAATTGCTGGATCCTGCGTAGCGGGCCATGAGTTGCTCAATTTAGGACGTTTGCCCATGAATGTCAAGTGTTATCAGGCCGGCCCGTTACGGATTATCCTGATATTTCTCATTGAAATACCGGAATTTTTTTTTATATTGACCGGTCGATGCGGTCGGCATGAACCTCCCTCATTATATATAGAGAACGGTCCGACCGGACGATCCGGAGATCAGACGAGATGACTTCTGCGCGTTGCGGCGGAAAAAGAATCAAAGTGGTGTCCATCGTCGGCGCGCGGCCGCAGTTCATCAAGGCGGCCCCGCTCAGCCGCGTCCTGCGCGCCGGGGCGGATGAAATTCTGATTCATACGGGACAGCATTATGACGACAACATGTCCCGGACTTTTTTTGACGAGCTGGAAATCCCCCGGCCGGACCATCATCTCGGCGTCGGCTCCGGTTCCCACGGCCTGCAGACCGGGCTGATGCTCGAGCGTATCGAGAAGATTCTGCTGGATGAGAAACCCGATGCGGTGCTGGTCTACGGGGACACCAATTCCACGCTGGCCGGAGCCATGGCCGCGGCCAAACTCCTCATCCCGCTCGCGCATGTGGAAGCCGGCCTCCGGAGCTTCAACCGCGCCATGCCGGAGGAAATCAACCGGGTCGTGGCGGATCACTGCGCCGATTGGCTCCTCTGCCCCACACAGACCGCGGTGGAGAATCTGAGACGCGAGGGCGTGGATCGGGGCGTTCACCTGACCGGAGACGTCATGTTCGACGCCGCCCTGCGATTCGCCGGTCTCGCAGAAACGCGGTCCCGCGTACTGGAAACACTTTCGCTCCGGAAGGACGGCTATGTGCTGTGCACGGTTCACCGGGCGGAGAACACGGACGACCGAAGCCGTCTCGGCGGCATCGTGCAGGCCCTCCGGCGCAGCGGCCGGACCGTGGTTTTTCCCCTGCATCCCAGAACCCGCAAAATGCTCGAGGGCTGGGGACTGGCAGAGGATCTGTCCGCGGCTTCCTCGATCCGGCTGATCGATCCCGTCGGCTATCTCGACATGATCCGTCTGGAACGGAACGCATCGGCGATTCTCACGGATTCCGGAGGCGTCCAGAAGGAGGCCTATTTTTACCGGGTGCCGTGCGTCACACTGCGGAACGAAACGGAATGGGTGGAGACGGTGCGGGACGGATGGAACCGCCTCGCGGGCACGGATCCGGATGCGATTCTGCAGGCCCTGGATAATTCCGCTGTGCCGGCGGAAGCGGCCTTTTCTTTCGGAGACGGACGGGCGTCGGAAACCATCGTCCGACTGATTCATGAAAATTTTTAAATACTAATTTTTTTGCTTGACTAAACAATCGGGAACCCTTATATTGTCGACGGCTAACAAATAAATCGGGCGACGCCTGAAACAAGCAAGGAGGAAACATGGTCGACCCTCAGGTTAAAAATAAGATAAAGGAATGTGAAAAGGTCATTCCTTTCCTGCGGATGGTCTCCAACACAACGCGTCTGAAAATCCTTTGCATCCTGACGGAAGGGGAGCGCCGGGTGGGGGAAATCCAGGAAATGCTCGGCGCCAAACAGTCCTACATCTCCCAGCAGCTGAAATTCCTCAAATCCAACGGCTATCTGACGAATCGGCGCGAAGGAACTCAGATCTATTATAAGCTGGTGGATCCCAAATTCATCCGCATCATGAAATCGTTCAGGGATATCCTGTAAATCGGAATTTCATGAATTGGTCAGCCCGTCTCCGCATGATGCAGGGACGGGCTTTTTTTATTCGACATCCCGTTTCAGAAATGAGTCTGCAATGCAATAATGAAAGTGGTTCAGAATCAGCCATTCGAAAGACCGTCGGCCGGATTGGCTATCTGTGGAACAGGTATAATCATTTGAAATTAAGACGATTAAATAAATGTACGGCTCAGGGCACGACAATTGCAGAAAACGGATCGAATCATTCGGATTTGATGGAATTAAAATATTTCTTGACAAAGATGTAAATTTTTATTAAAGTATAGCTAACTCAATTGGTTTCAGATGGTTGACTATTTTTGGAGCCGGAATCCAATGCGAGTTGTTCCTTTTTTCCTTCTTCTTGCGACTTTCCTGACGTTTCGCGTCCAGGCTTCGGAACCAGTCCGGACGCTGGCCGTTCTGGATTTCGAAAACAACAGCTTTTTCAATTCGGAGGCAGTTCAGCCCCTGTCCAAAGGCCTCGGCCAGATGATGGCCACGGAGCTCGGCCGCTGTCCTTCCGTCCGCATTGTCGAGCGGCGAAAACTCCAGCGCCTGGTGGACGAGTTGAAACTGGCCCAGGCGGGCGTCACGGACGAAGAAAACGTCGTCCAGGTGGGGCGGATGGCCGGCGCGCAGAACCTGGTATTCGGCGGTTACCTGGTCATGCCGGACGGCAAGATGCGGATGGATGTGCGCATCGTGGAAGTGGAGACCGGGCTCACCCTGCAGGCGGGAGAGGCGACCGGAAAAACCCGCGACGTGCTTTCCCTCGTGCGCAAGCTGAGCCGCAAGGTGCTCAAGGATCTTGAACTCAGGCTGACGGCGCCTGATGACCGGCCGCCGGGAAACGTCAGCCTTGACGCGCTCACCCAGTTTTCCAAGGGGGTCGAATTCGAAGATCGGGGCGATGCAGTCCGCGCCGCGGAATGCTATCGGAAAGCCCTGGCCATGGAGCCCGATTTCGGGCCTGCGAAGGACCGGCTGAGCCGTCTTTCGAAAACAAGATAACGCATTCGTTTCAGCCAAACCTCACACATCTCCCTCTCGGGTTTCGCCGCGCGCCTCAGGGGGAATCACAGGAGCTTAGGAGGCCCTATGAAATGCTGGAGAGTGGTGGGAGTGGTCGTCGCGTCCGTGTTTCTGGGATGCGCGGTCGCTCCTTACCGGCAGGCCGAGACTTATATTTCTCAAAAAGAATATAGGCAGGCGCTGCAGATCTACCTCAAAGCGCTCAATCCCCGCATGCAGAACGGCAAACGGGTGATCGCGTATGAGCCCGAGGCCATGACCGGGGTCGGCGTGGTGCTCTGGCATATGAAGCGCTACAACACGGCGGCGCGCGTTCTCGGACAGGTGGTCCGCAGGACGCCCCAGTACGGCAAGGCGCTGTACTATCTCGGCGGCAGTTATGAATCGCAGAACAAGCTCGACAAAGCGGGCGAAATCTACCGCCGGTACGCCCTGCTCGACCAGTCCGATCCATACCGGGAATTTCTCCGCTGGCGGTCGCACTGGTGCGACCGGCGTCTGGCCGGCCAGAACGCGCGGAAGGCCGCGGCCGATGAGGCGTCGGTCAATCTCGCCTCGCTTCCGAAGGAATCCGTGGCCGTCCTCTACTTCCAGAATCTCTCGAAAAGCGCCTGGGCGCCCCTCCAGAAGGGACTGGCCCAGCTGATCATCAACGATCTGTCCAGCGTGGAGCCGCTTCTCGTCGCGGACCGCGATAAGGTTCAGCGCACCATGGAATCCATGGGTTGGACGGTTCAGGCCATGGCCCAGGACAGCCGGTCGGTCCAGGTCGCCAGACTGCTCGGTTCCCGGACGCTGGTGAAAGGATCATTCAAGATTCTCCCGAATCAGCGCATCGAGTTGAGCGTCGGTTCGGTGTATGTCTCCGAATCCAGAACCCCGGAATATGTCAAGATGACGGGAGCGCTTCAGGATCTGATCGCTCTTGAAAAGCGGATGGTCCGGCGCCTGATCGCGGACATGGGCATCCGGTTGAATGCGGAACAGGAGAGGCTGATATCGGCCTCCGGCACCCGGGATATCAAGGCTTTTATCCATTACTGTAACGGGTTGAACGACATGGATGCCGGCAAATTCGAGTCGGCGCAGGGCAGTTTCAGGAAAGCGCTGGCCCTGGATCCCGATTTCTTCCTGGCCCAGGACTGGGTGGCGGATCCGGCGGTGTATCGCGCCGCGCACGCTTCGCAGTTCGCCGCGATGAACTCGGTGGTCGAACGCATGATTTCCGGAACCGGCCGCGGCCCCGTGACCGGCGCGGCCGCCGGTCTCTACAGCGTGTCGACCGCGGGCCGGCTCGAGGAGCTCGGCTTTCTGATGGATGCGGGTTTTCTCCCGGGCAATGATGCGCGCGACATGGCGGATACCGATTTCGCGGCGGCGGGCGGGCCGAACATCCTTCCGGGCGCACTGCCCGCGGCGCCGGCGCCGCCCTACACGCCGACCCGCTGGGTTCTGCCCGGGCCCCCGAGCCCGCCGAGCCGGCGCTAGGCATTTTCCGAACGGATTTCAGACACCGAATGCAAAAGGAGACGAAGATGAAAAGAGCGACCGTTTTCGCGATGTGGGCCGTTTTGGCGGCGGCCGCACTCGCGCTTCCGGCCAACGCCCAGCAGACGTTGGAGACGCTCAACATGACCGAAATCGGACGGAATGCCTCCGGGCCGAACCGCGCCGCTTATGTGGCCGATAATTACGTGCTGGCGGGCAACGGCGCCTACCTCGAAATCTACGAAGTCAAGGGCACCCTGCCGTACCTGGAGAAGAAGGGAAGCCTGCTGCTTCCGGATGTCGTTGAGGACATCTACGCCGTCGATCAGAAGGCGTATGTCGCCTGCAACGGCGCCGGCCTGCAGATCGTCGATATCTCCAGCCCGACGGCCCCCTTTCTGAGGGGTTCGTACGACACGCCCGGAACGGCGATGGGCGTGTTCGTGTGGGAAAACCGGGCCTATGTCGCGGATGGACCGGGCGGTCTGCGCGTCGTCAACGTCGCGTCCCCTGTCTCCCCGTATTCGGTCGGTGTGTTCACCCTGAACAACCGCATCGTCCGCGATGTCAAGGTCGACCTCTGGGCTGGCGGCGGGGGCATTCGGACCGTCGCCTATGTGGCCGCGGACACCGCGGGCATCTGGGCGCTCGACGTGACCCAGGACAGTGAAATCATCCGCCTGGGCGCGCTCCGTCTCTCGGGCGCCGCGTCCCGGCTCTTTCTGTCTCCGACCATCGCCTATGTGGCCGCCGGAGCCGGCGGGCTCAGCGAAGTGAGCATCACCAATCCCACGGCCATGGCGGTGTACCGCACCTGGGTTCCCGGGGAAGAGGAGCGTGTCGCGATCACCGACGTGTTCGTCCAGTCTTCCCGGGCTTATCTGGCCGATTCGCTGTACGGCGTCCGCGTGCTGGATGTCAGCGACGTCCCGAACGAGATCGCAGGCCTGGCGACGGACGGATCGGCTCTCCGGATCACGCACAGCATGCCGAGCACGGCGCCCAACACCGCTTTCGTGTCCGACTGCGGAGGCGGACTGCTCATGCTGAACGTCTTCAACCCGCAGCCCTCCCTGATCCGTTCGGTCCAGACAGGCGATGCCTTTGTCGACGCGGCTTTCCGCGGGAACGTGCTGTTCGCCGCGGGCCGCCAATCCGGTCTCTGGATTCTGAACCGGCCGGCCGCGACCCTCACGGATATTCCGGTTCTGGCGCATGTCGACACGCTTGAATACTGCCAGGGTGTCGCGGTCCGCGACACCCTGCTGCTTGTCTCGAACGGCCCCCACGGGGTCAAGGTGATGAGCGTCCGGAATCCGCAGAGCCCGCGCATGCTCGCCAACATCCCCGTCGCGGACGAGGCGCACGACGTGGCCTTTGACGGGAACCGCGCGGTCATCGCCGGCGGATCCGGGGGCGTGCACATCTACAACATCCTCGATCCCCGTCATCCGACTTTCCTGGGGACCGTTTCCCTCGGCACGCTTCCGGCCCGTTCCATCGAAGTGGACGAAACGCGGCATGTGGCCTTTGTTTCAACGGATGCGGCGGTCCAGGTGGTCAACCTGGACGATCGCTCGCTGATGACGTCCTGCGAGGGCACCAACAACTCCCAGGCCTCGGACCTCGGCGCGGACGCACGGACGCTGTACATCGCGGACGGCGTGAACGGCATGCGCGTCTATGACGTGACGAACGCCGGCGCGCCGCGCGCCGTCACCGGCATGTCCTACAACACGCCCGGCATGGCCGCCGATATCCGGATGAGCGGGGACGCGGCGATCCTGGCCGACGGAGACGGCACGGTGCGGATTCTCTCCGTGTCCCAGTCCCCGGTCGAGGTGGGATATGCCCATACCGCGGGATTCAGCGCGGCCGTTGATCTGTCCGGCGATACCATTGCCGTGGCTGACGGCGAAGCCGGTCTCTATCTGTTCAAGGCGAATTTCACCGGCCATCTGGCGACCCGGTCGTCCGTTCTTGAATTCGGGACCGTGGTTCAGTACCGGACCCGCACCCTCTATCTCAACCTCGAGAACACCGGCACCCGGGTCGTGCACATCCAGTCCGTGAGTTCCGCGACGGGCAATTTCAAAACGGGCACGGCCATGCCGATCACGATTTATCCGAACCGGTCCTATACGCTGGGCGTCTATTTTTATCCCACGGCCGCCCAGTTCTACGATGACATCCTGACCCTTGTCAGCGATGCGGACAATTCTGAAGTGACCGTGCGCGTAACGGGTCTGGGCGTCAGCGACACGCCCCTGGCGCCGTACACGCCGGATTATTACACGTACCTGCTGTACCGGATGGAAACCCTGCCGGGCGACACGCTTGTGCCCGATTCCTCCATGTACGGCTACCTGGACGGAAGGAATTACGGCGGCCGGCTCCTTTCCGCGGACTCGGCGAAAGCCGGTTTCGGCGGAGCGCTGATACTGGAGGCTTCCGACCGGGTGCAGGTGAAACTCGATTCCGCGGCCCGGCTTCCGGAAGCGACGGGATTCACGATCGACACCTGGTTCCGCCCGGTCCGGCCCCAGACCGGCAGCAAAACCATTTTCCGGCTGGCCCAGGGTGAACGCACGATCTTCGAACTGGGAGTCAAGGACCTGACCGCCACCAAGCGCGGTGTGTACGGCCTGACCATGCCGGTCGCGGGCGAGCCGGTCGAGGTCGTTTCAGACACCGTGCATGCGCTCCAGACTTCCGACTGGAACCATGCGGCCCTGGTGTTCAAAACGAACAACCGGCTGATTCTCTACGTCAACGGCGATCCCGTGGACACACTGGAAGTGGCCGTCTCGATTCCGAACACCGGATTGACCGGCACGCTCGGCGCGGCGGACGGCGAGAACGGATTCGACGGTTACATCGACGAGTTCCGCATTTCCGGAGTCGCTCGGGACGCGTGGGAATTCAACGTCAGCACGGGCCGCATTCAGCTGGCCGCGGAAAGCGTCAACTTCGGGAAGGTGCTGGTCCGTTACTCCCGGGTCCAGTATTATGAAATCCGCAACCGCGGCGCGGGAAAACTCTGGGTGTCGGGCATCAGCACCACGAATCCGCAGTTTACAGTGTCGCCCTCCGTTTTCGCCATCGGACCCGGCGGCCGGGTGACGGTGCAGGTGCGCTTCTCGCCCCAGTCCACAGGCGTCTTCAACGCCCTGATGAACATCCAGTCCACGGACCCGGTCAACGGCGGACTGCGTTCCGTATTGCTGACCGGTACGGGATACGAGCAGACCGCGGTCACACACTATGAGGTCGACGGATACACCACCGGCCTCTGGCACATGGACTGGGTTCGGGGCGACACCGCCGTGACGGACACCTCGGCCAGCGGCCTCACCGGTTTTCTGCGCAGGCCCGGCGTGTCCCGGAACATCCTGTTCCCGCGGTACGGCGCTTCCGCGCTGTATTTCGACGGCACCACGGGCTGGATGGAACTGCCCTATCATGCGGCGTTGGACTTTGCGTCCTCGGCGTTCACGATCGAGACCTGGTTCCGCGCAACTTCGCGTCCGGCGGAGGGCGATTATGACGTGCTCGTCCGGCGCGGCCGGAACGCCTCCTGCCAGTACGAAATTCTCTACGGCGACAGCCTGAATCCAGGCCGGGGACTGGTGGCCCGGGTCTACAATGCCCAGGGTCAGCCGGTCGTCCTGTACGGACCGCCGGACTCCACGATGAACGCCACCTATTACAACGTCGCCCTTTCGTGGGATCTCAACAAACTGCGGCTGTATATGAACGGGGTGTGCGTGGATTCCACGGCCCTGACCGGCGGCCTGAGGCCGTCCTCCGAATCCGTGGCCGTGGGCGGCAATTACGGCCTCAATCACGGTTTCAACGGTTACATCGATGAATTCCGGGTTTCCTCGGTGGCCCGTCAGTACTGGGAGTTCAACGTGACCGGCCCGAAATATTACTCGACCACGACGGGTCTGTCGTTCACCCAGGTCCTGCTCGGCTTGTCCGAGACGGCGTCGTTCCAGATACTCAACACCGGTGATCAGCCCTTGAAGATCACGGGAATTCAGTGGAAACGGAACGTTTTCAGCGTGGAACCCCTGGTGTTCGAAATCCCGATGGGGGCAAGCCGCAACGTGTCCGTCACCTTCACGCCCAATGCGGCCGGATCCCAGCCGGATACGCTGGTCGTCTCATGCAACGATCCGACCCAGCGCACGAAAACCCTTCCAATCGCCGCCACCGCGGTCGATTACCGCGCCAAGGTGCCGTATACAACGGACGAACACACGCTGGCCCTGTATCATTTCAATGAAACAACGGGCGTGACGGTCAGCGATGCCAGCGGGAACGAATTAAACGGAACCGCCGTGAACGAACCGGTCCGGGTCGACGGCTACTTCAAGCCTTCCTCCGCCGCCGACCTGGCGCTCCGTTTTAACGGGACGAATCAGCTCGTGTCCGTTCCCATGACTTCCCAGGAAGATGAAGACTCGATCTTTCATCCGGCGTCCGACAGCTACAGCGTCGAGTGCTTCTTTAAAACAGACACGATCGGCCAGTCGATCTTCTACATGGACGTGCAGAGCGGGGCGGCCCCGTGGGGCCTGTCCATCGACGATGACGGGCTTCTGTCCGTCACGGGATTCGGCCGGGGCAACGGATGGGTGGCCGACAACGCCTGGCACCATGCCGCGTTCGTGTACGACCCGTCGGTCCTTCGCGGGACGCTCTACGTAGACGGGTCCATCCAATTCCAGGGGCCCTGGCTCGGCAGTACGTCCGACGCCCGCACGCTCCGCGCTCTGGTCATCGGCGCCCGGCCGACAGGCGTCAATCAGTTCACGGATTATTTCGAGGGCTCCATCGACGAACTCCGCATCTCGGACGTCGCGCGCAGGCCCTGGGAATTCCTGTTCGCCGGAAGCGGCATGGAATTGAGCGTGCAGGGCACGCCGGTCGCGGGATCCAGCCAGATCGTGGACGTGAACGTCGCCGCGGACACGGACGAGAAAACCATCACGCTCTTCTACCGGACCACCGGCGATTCCGCCTGGAGTTCGGTTCAGACCACGACGGGCGACCGCATGCGGTACCGGGCCACGGTTCCGGCGGCTGCGGTCACTGCGTCCGGCCTGGAACTGTACGCCCGCAAGACCAAGGGAACCGTGTCGGTCACGCAGCCGGTCTTCGATCCGGTGAACCGGCCCGTTTCCGTCGCCGTGCGGTTCCGGTCCCTCATCCCGGAAATCACGCTTCCGGCGAAGAAGTATTCGATGGTCTCCGTGCCCGGCAATCTGACCCGGCCGTCGGTGCGCGACGTGCTGCGCGACGACCTCGGCGCCTACGATCCCTATGAATGGCGCATGTTCGCGTGGAAGGACACGGCGTACATCGAGTATTCGGACACCCTGTCCGAGGCGGACAGTGCGTCCTTCAACTTCACGCCCGGCCGCGCCTACTGGGTCATCACGTCCGCTGCGAAGACCTTTGACGTGGACAGCGGCATGAGCGTGCCGGTGTCGCCCGCGAGGCGGACGCTTCAGGCCCAGTGGAACATGGTCGGGTCTCCGTTCCCGTTCCCGGTGTCCTGGGACGACTGCGCCCTGTCTTCCGATGCGATCGGCACGCTGTACGCCTACGACGGCACCGGATACCGGCTGGACTGGCCGACACTGGAACCCTGGAAGGGGTATTTCGTCTACAACAACCGGACCGCGC
Source organism: bacterium (assembly GCA_016933415.1). Lineage (GTDB taxonomy): Bacteria > Zhuqueibacterota > QNDG01 > QNDG01 > DTFT01 > JAFGAX01. The sequence goes on along the minus strand of JAFGAX010000140.1, from coordinate 46,725 downwards.
CCTCGACGATTTATATGCCGCCCCGGAAGGCCAAAAGCGGCCAGGCGCTGACCAAGCGCGGCGTTCTGCACGAACTGGCGGAAGGCGAGTGGGTCCTGAAGCTTTCCGCACAGACGCCGGATGCCAAGGACCTGGATAATTTCTTCGGCGTCCGCGCTTCCGCGCTGGAAACCTGGGACGGCATGGACCGTGTCGAGCCGCCCCCGATCGGCGATTACGTCTCCCTGTACACCACGCACGCCGACTGGTCGGAAAATCCGGGAGCGTACGCAGCCGACATCCGTCAGCCCGGTGCGCCCGGGTATGTCTGGGACCTGACCCTGGAAACGCGTCTGGCCGGACGGACCGTGGACCTCTCCTGGTCCGTGAGCCGGACCCTTCCGGAGGGATGGGTGGCCTATCTGGTGGACGTGGACGAAGGCACGTCGGTGTGTCTGTCCGAGAAGGACGGAATCCGCCTGGAAACCGGCAGATCCGTGCCGAACGTGAGGCGTTTCCAGCTCCTCGCGGGAAGCCGGGAATTCGTCGAATCGAGGAGCGAGGTTCCGCTGCGGCCGGTGGCGTTCGGACTCTCCCAGAACTACCCGAATCCCTTCAATCCCGTGACGTCGATCCGTTATGCGCTCCCGAAAAACGGCCGCGTCCGGCTCACCGTGTACAACTTGATGGGCCAGCGGGTGAAGGTGCTGGTCGACCGGGATGAGAAGACGGGCAGCCACGAAGAGATGTGGGACGGAACCGATGACCGCGGACTCCGCGCCGCCAGCGGCATCTATCTCTACCGGCTAGAATTCCTGGACAAGGTCGCGGTCCGGAAACTGGTCTTCGTGAAATGACCAACGGCCGTCACCCTGTCTCGAAGGGGATTCCCATGATCAGACACAGAACCATGCGGATTTTCGGATTGCTGATTCTGCCGGCGCTGGCGGCGGCCCAGTGGGCCCCGCCGCCGGCCGGCCCGCGGGGCGGATTCGTGACCACGGGCCTGTCGTACCAGCAGTGGTCGTTCGAGGATGTGGACAAGGGCCTGCAGGAAGTCTGCGCGCCGACCACGGTCTATTTTCCGGTCCGGCCGGACCTGTCGCTCACCATTTCCGGGACGCCGGGTTCGGTGTCCTGGGATGAGTTGAAACTGAGCGGCATGTCCGACACCTGGATCCGGGGGACCTACCGCGTCCCGGGCGGTCGAACCATGCTGCACGCGGGCCTGGGCCTTCCGACCGGTAAAACGAAGCTCAAGATCGCGGCCGATTCGCTGGGAATGGAGGAGTTCGATCTGTCCCGCATCATCGGCCAGAACATCTTCCGTTTCCGTCTCCCGGTTTTCGGACAGGGTCTGGCCGCGAAGATCGGCGCAGGAGCCGCGTTTCCGGCGGGCGAGAACGTGGTGATCGGCGCGGGCGCGCATTACATCCACCATGGCTCCTTCGAGCCGGTGGACGCGGACTCTTTCGACTACCAGGCGGGCGGGGAAGCGGCCCTGTTCGGCGGCGTGGACGTACAGGTTTCGCCGACCGCGAAATGGTCCGTGAACCTCAGCTATACCTTCTACGGCAGTGACAAGCTGAACGATGAAACCGTGTACGCCTCAGGTGAAAAACTGCTGATCAACAGCTCCTTCACCGGAAAACTGGGGCCCGGCACTCTGACCGCCTTGCTCAACTGGCGTCAGCGGGGCAAAAACGAATACTGGATCCACACCGGAACGCAGACCGAGAAGCAGACGGAGAAGAAGAACTCCAACGGACCGCAGACCGAACTGGACGCGGCCTGGCGCATCCCGTGGGGCCCGCAGGCGGCGTTTTCGCTTCTCGCGACCGGGCGTTTCTACGGCCAGAATGATTACCGTACCGGAGGGGCCGATGTGTACGGCGGCGGCGCGGGTGTGGACGCGCGGGTGTCGCCCCGGCTTTCGGTTTCCCTGAACCTGATCGGGCTCACGGGCAAGACGAAGGACTGGAACGAGACAGCGGAAAAAACGGTCCGCACCGGACTGGCCAGTTTCGACCTCCTGGCCGGAATGACATACGGATGGTAATCGGGCTTTAGGAGGATCCGTTGATGAAAGCGAGAATGCTGGCCGCGCTCGGCGCGCTCATTCTGTTCAGCGGCTGCGCCGCTTCCCGGCACGGGCTGGCCGAAGGCCAGTTGAAGCGCGGGGAATATGTCCAGGCGCTGCGGTCCTATCTGAGGGGACTGGAACCGCACGCGCGGGACGGAAAGCGGTTCATCTACTACGAGCGCGAGGCGGTCACGGGTCTGGGCGTGACGTACTGGCACATGGAACGGTACGAAACGGCGCTGAAGATTCTCCGGCTGGTCACGGAGAAGGATCCGGATTACGGAAAGGCCTATTTCTACATGGGCCTGACCTACGAGAGTCTCGGAGACGAGGCCAACGCCATCGCCATGTACCGCGAGTACACGAAAGTCGACCCGGGCGATCCGTTTCGTCAGGCGCTGGCCGGCCGGTTTGACTTTCTGGCCAAGCGCAAGATCATGCACGATATCGAGACGGCGCTGAAAGACGAAGGACGGCTGGACGCTTCCTCGACTCCGGAACGCAGCGTGGCGGTTCTCACCTTTCTCAACCTCGGGGACAACCGGGAGTGGGAGCCTCTTCAGAAGGGGCTCGCGGACATGGTGACACGCGATCTGTCAGGCGTGGAGGGGCTGACGGTCGTGGAACGGACGAAGCTCGATCAGATTCTCTACGAGCTCGGCCTCAACGCGTCGAGTCTCGGAGATTCGGCGGCCGCCAGGCGGGCGGGCATGCTCGCCGGCGCCCGGTATCTGGTCAAGGGATCCTTTCTGGTCATGCCGGACTTGAAGATGACACTGGACGCGGGGATCCATCCCTTTCAGAAGGCGGACCAGCCCACGACTTTCAGCGAAGACGGAAACCTTTCCACCATGTTTCAGATGGAGAAGCAGATGGTCCTGAGGATCGTGGATTATTTCGGCATCACGCTGACCACCCGGCAGAAGGAAGCCGTGCTGGAGATTCCCACGGAGAACGTGTCCGCCTTCCTGCATTACTGCCGCGGTCTGGACGCCCAGGACTCGGACGACTACCGGACCGCTTATGCGCATTTTCGTCAGGCGGTTCGGGAGGATCCCGATTTCCGCATGGCCCGGGACTGGCTCATCGTCCGGGAGCTCTGGGATGCGACGCACGCCCAGAACCTGCGCCGGGTGGACCGGGACGTCGCTTTTCTGACACGGCGGGGCGCGCGTGCGCGTCTGTCGGCGGACAATCAACCCGAACTTTTTTCCACGACCGGCCGTCTTCAATGGATGAGCCTGAGGCAGAACGCCGGTTTCCTGCCGGGCGCCGATTCAAGAAAATCCTTCCAGGAAGCGGGTTTGTCCGGGGCGTCCGTCCTCCCGCTGCGGCTGGGGGAGCCCCCGGTTCCGCCTCCCGGCCGGTAGGGGGGCACGGCTGCGGGCTAGACGGCCGCGCCTGAAAACGGCCGGCTGCATCGGCCCTGGAAGCATTTGGGATTCACCCGATCCGTCCCGGATCCATTCAGCGACCGGAGGGGCGGATCCACGCAACGGGACTCGAGGAGAAACTGCACGATGCGAAAATGGATCGTTCTCGGATGTCTGTTCGGATCGATCGGATGGGCGGCCGCTCAGCCCGCGGCCAACGTCAGCCGTCTCGGGCGATGGGCGCTCGGACAGTGTGAAGTCATCCACCGACGGGCGGGATTCCTGTTCGTCAGCAGCGGCCCGATGCTTGAGGTGTATCAGAACAAGCACGGCGAATACACGAAGTCCGACAGCATTCTGATGCCCGGGCTCGTCAAGGGCGTGTGGGCGAAGAATACGCTCAGCCATGTGTACATCGCATGCGGCGGCACCGGGCTCCGGGTGGTCTCGTTTGACCCCGTGGACGGCCGTTTCGGGGATGTCGTGGGAATCCTCGACACGCCGGGCTCCGCTGACGGCGTGATGCAGTACGGGAACACGGCCTATATCGCGGACGGGCCCGGCGGCCTGGCCGTAGTCGACGTGTCCGATCCCGCTCAGCCCGCGCTTCGGAGCACGCTGGCCACCGCCGGCGCCGCCCGGGGCGTGTGGGTGGTCGCGAATACGCCGGCGGTCGACAACACCATGGTGCTGGTGGCCGCCGATTCGGCCGGGCTCTATTCCGTGAACGTCACTGATCCCACGGCTCCGGCGGTCTATGACCGTCTGGCTTTCAATACGGTTTATCCGGGATTCCAGGTCCCGGTTCCCCGCGCGGTGCAGGTCACCGTCATCGACACCGTCGCCTACGTCGCGACCGGGTACGGGAGCCTGCGTACGGTGGACATCCGGAATCCGCGCCTGATGACCCAGATGGGCGTGTGGATGAACAGCCCCTACACCGAAGTGCTCGGACTGGACGTCACCTGGGAAACCATCGGCGGCAAACCCGCCCCCCAGTACGCCTATCTCGCCTGCGGTTCCAAGGGCGTTTTCTGTCCGATCAACATCCAGAATCCCAGGGATCTCAAGGGCCCGCCCTATCAGAATGTGGACACGCGCGGCACAACGACGCGTATCGTCGTCTCCGCCGAAGCGGATTCACTGTTCATTGGAAGCGCGCTGATGCGTTTCAAGGCGGGGGAACTGCTATTCGTGTCCGACCGGGAAAACGGTCTCCTGTTCGTCGATGCCCGTGAAAGCTACCAGCCGTCGGTGATCGATTCGATCCGGACCGGCGGAGACGTCTGCCGGGACGCGGACTGGTCCGGCCGGTACGCCTATGTCGCGGCGGGATGGGCCGGCGTCAAGATCGTGGACACGACCGGAACCGCGGCCGACCCGGACATAGACCGTCTGCCCCTGAGGGGCACGCTCGACACCGGCGGCCAGGCCCGGGGACTCCGGGTGTTCGGTTCCAGGCTCTATGTGGCCAACGGCGTGCAGGGGCTGGGAATCTACAGCATCAGCGATCCGGTGAACCCGGTCCTGTCCGGCCGTTTCACGGCCGTCACGGACACCGTGCACCGGGTCGATCTGCTTTCCGGGTCCTACGCGTTTATGGCCGCGGGCCGGGACGGCGTCCGGATCGTGGACATCAGCGGAAGTATTTTCGAAACGGCCCAGAGTCCTCTCCGTACGGCCGGTCCGGCGCTGGACGTGAAGGTTCACGGTTCAAAGGCCTACGTCGCGACTCCAGGCGCCGTGTATGTCTACGCGCTGACCCAGTCGGGCGGAAGCCTGACCGGCGTTTCCCTGACCGACTCCCTGACGGCGGGCGCCACGATGCCCATGGACGCCCGCGCATTGGACGTCATCGGCGACACGGTATTCGTCGCGAACGGCAGGCACGGCCTCCTTCTCTGGAAAACTTCGAACGACGCCGTCCTCCTGCAGGATATCGCCGGCACGGCCACCGGCATCACGGTCCGGGAGAAGACGCTGTACGTCAGCGACGCGGTCAACGGATTCCGCATCTATGACGCATCCACCGCGGGGGAAATCAAGGAAGTCGGCTATTACCGGACAACGGGGGAGGCGCTGGGACTCGGCGTCTCCGACTCGGACGGAAAGGCCGTCATGGCCGACGGCCGTTACGGTTTCTGGCTGTTCCGAAGCCGCATCAGCCCGGCCATCACCATCACGCCCCCGACTTTGAATTTCGGGCTCGTCCCGCCGGACTATTCCCGTTCGCTCACCGCCCTGATCCGGAACACCGGCACATCCATCCTGAAGGTGACGAACATCCAGAGCAAACGCACGACCTATTCGTTTTCCGCCACGCGTTTTGATATCGCGGCGGGTGATACCTTCCGGCTCGTCATCCGTTTTGCACCGTCCTATGACACCTGGCCGTTCCGTCAGGACGACCGCATCGAGATCAGCACCAACGATCCGTCCAATCCGACGGCCTACATCAACCTGCAGGCCGAGGTCACCGCCCTGGTGACCGAAGGCCCCTATACACCGGACGATTTCACGGTGGGACTCTGGCATTTCGACGAGGGCGACGGCGTTCTCACGGCCGCGGACGCCTCGGGCAACAGCCTGCACGGCCAGCTGGCAGGCACGCCGTTCCGCGAAAACTCCGAGCGTTCCGGTTACGGCCGCCAGATCGGTTTCGACTCCGAAACCGACCGGATCCTCGTTCCGCAGAATCCGTTGTTCAATTTCAGCGAGAAATCCTTCACGGCCGAATGCTGGTTCAATATGGATGCGCTTCCAGCGGATCACTATGTCCTGATCCGGCACGGCAGCGACTCCCATGCCCAGTTTGAACTGGCCCTGGGATCGGGTGATGTGGGGCTGATCGGACGCGTCTGGGACGCCTCCGGCGCGCGCACCCTGACCTCCGGATCCATCGACCTGTTCAATGTCAACCAGTGGTATCACGCGGCCCTGACCTGGGACGGAGATTCCCTGAAACTGTACCTGAACGGCGTTCTGAAGGCCGGACTGCAGGTCCGGAACAAGCTGAAATTCGTGGCCACCGAACCGCTGGCCATCGGCGCCAACCAGTACGGAACCGCCGTGTTCCGGGGGCGCATGGACGAAGTCCGGCTTTCCAACATTGCCCGCGAATCCTGGGAATACCATGTCACGCGCTCGCGCATCGCGGTCTCCCAGTCCATCGTCCAATTCGGAAACGTCCTGGCAAATCAGACCCGCACCGTACCCCTGGCCCTCTCCAATCTCGGCAGCCAGCCGCTGGTGGTTCAGTCCGTGACGACCGGCAATGCGCATATCACGGTGGATCCGTCCGGCCCGTTCACCCTGTTCGTCGGACAGACGGACACGCTCGATGTCTCCTTCTCGCCGGTCGGAGTGGAGGTGCTGACGCAGGGGAGTCTGCTTCAGATCCGGAGCAATGACCCCACCTATCCGGTCCTGGCCGTGCCGCTCCGGGGAAACGGCATCAACTCGCTTCCCGCCGGGCCCTATGCGGCTGATCCGCTGACGCTGGGGCTCTGGCATCTCGACGAATCCTCCGGCCTGACCGCGCGCGATTCCTCCGGCAACGGCATGAACGGCACTCTGTCCGGATCCGTGACCCGCGAAACGGAGACGCGTAAATTCGATCCGGGTTCGGCGCTCCGTTTCGACGGACAGAGCGGACTGGTTTCCGCACGGCCGCCCGGCGGCGTGAAAATCGAACCGACCTGGGGTGGGCTCACCGCCGAAGCGTGGTTCTATCTGCAGGGCCTCCCGCTCGGCAGGGGCACTCTGATGCGGCGCGCCTCCGGCGCCTCGTCCCAGTTCCATCTCTACGTCGACAGCACGGCCGCGCTGGTGGGGCAGTTTTTCAACTCCCAGCAGCAGGCATTCTCCGTGACCAGCGCCTCCATGGGCGCGCTCAAGATACGGCAGTGGTATCATGCGGCTGCAGTATTTGAAGGCGACAGCGTCCGGCTCTACGTCAACGGCAATGCCGTCGCGGTCCGCGCCTTTACGGGAACACTCGCGGCCGGCGGCAGCCCCGCCGGAACCGATACGATGTCCGTGCTGATCGGATCGAGCTGGAACCGGAGCACGCCCTTCTACGGCGTGCTGGACGAGATCCGGCTGTCCTCGACGGCGCGTCAGCCGTGGGAGTATAACGTGAACCTGGCGAGGATCGGCCTTTCCCCGGAGGCGCTGGCCTTCGAGAGCGTTCTGCTGGGCAGGGAAAGGACCCTGGCGATGACCGTGGGGAACACGGGCATCGACAATCTGGTCGTGACGGACATCGTTTCCTCGCTTCCCTCGGTCTTCTCGGTGGATACCACGCATTTCACGGTTCCGTCCGGCGCCAGCCGGAGGATTCACGTCACATACGATCCGCAGGCCACGGGCGCGGTGACCGCACAGCTCACCTTCCGGAGCAACGACCCGTTCTGGCCCAACCGGGCGGTTCCCCTGACGGGAACGGGCCTGGCGGAGCGGTCGTTTGCGCCGTACACAGCGGATGCATTCACCCTCGGCCTTTTCCACATGGATGAGGCGGCCGACACCGCCAGGACTCTCTGGGATTCCTCCGCAGTGGGCCTTCAGGGCACACTCGAGACGGGCGTGACGCGAACGGATTCGGGCCGCTTCGGCCGGGCTCTGCGCTTCGCGAACGGATCCGTCCGCATTCCAACCGCGGGCCGGCTGGCGGTTCCGGACGATGCGTTCACCCTGGAATTCTGGTTCAACATCCAGACGCTCCCGGGGACCTCCTCCATTCTGCTCAAGCAGGGGAACGGCGACACGGCGACGGTCGAAATTTCGCTCGTCAACGCCGCGTCCGAAGGTCTGACCGCCCGGTTCTGGAACGGACAGGGCGGTGCCGCCCTCCTGAAAACGGGGAGCCTCGCAGCCACGCCGCGCAACCAGTGGATGCATGCGGCGGTGACCTTCGAATCCGACACGCTGAAACTGTATCTGAACAACGGTCTCCGGGACCGCAAGGCGTTCGCCGGGCCGCTGCGTCAGGCCCGGGCGTCGGTTCTGCGGCTCGGATCCGGCCTGAACAGGGAGAATCCCTTCACCGGCATGCTGGACGAGGTGCGTATATCAAGGATCGCGCGGGCCGCCTGGGAATTCCATGTGGTGCCTCCGACCATCGAGGCCGCTCCCGTATCGTTGAATTTCGCTTCCGTGCTGAAAACGGAAAAACGCGCCTTTCCGTTCTGGGTGAGGAACGCGGGCGACCAGGATCTGGTCGTCACCTCGATCTCGGGGATGACCGCCCAGTTCTCGATTCCCGATTCGGTCCGCACTTTCACGCTGAGGCGCCTGCAGACCCGGATGGTGACGGTCACGTACAGCCCGGACACGATCAACGTGACGCAGACGGCCATGCTTACGGTCGCAAGCAACGATCCGGAAACACCCGCCGTGAACATCGCGCTCGAGGGCCGGGGCGCTGAATTCACCGGACGGAAGGAATACGCCGCGGACGCGCATACGATCGCTTTGTATCACCTGAATTCCGCGCAGAGCGACACCGCGGAGGACGCCTCCGGAAACGGCCGCCACGGGATTCTGCAGAACGACGCGATCTGGGCCTCGGACGGATTTTTCGGCCGCGCCATCTGGCTCGACGGAGACGGGGACCGCATTCTCGTCCCGGCCGATTCCGCCCTGATCATGGACTACGACAGGCGGAGTTTCACGCTGGAATGCTACTTCAAGACGGACACGCTGTCGCAGACCCTGCTCTCCCTCGGGGTCACGGACGGCCGCCGCTCACGGAATTTCGGCATGGACATCGATTCGGAGGGGCGTCTTTCCATCGAACACTTCGGACCGGGCGGCCCCCGTGTCAACGACGCGGCCTGGCATTTTGCGGCCTTCTCCTACAATCATCTGCTCAAGCGGGGCCGTCTGTTCGTCGACACCCTGCAGGTATGGGAAAGGCCCATGATTCCCTACACACCGCGGCAGGAATTCCTTCCGCTGGTCATCGGCGCGGCCCAGAATGACTCCGTGTCGTTCACGGGACACTTCAAGGGCGCCATCGACGAAGTCCGGATTTCCGACATCGTCCGGGAGTCCTGGGAATTCCAGGTCATCGACTACGGCATACGCGTTCAGTCCGTCACCCCGGACCCGCCGGCCGCCGGATCGATGATGACCATGGTTTTCGCCGTTCCGTCCGTGCTTCAGGCCCAGCAGGTGATTCTGTACTACCGGCAGGGCGGACAGACCGGCTACCGGTCGGTTCAGACGGAACGCCAGACGAATTCGGTGTACAAGACCGTCATCCCCGCAGAACAGGTGACCGAACGCGGGTTCGAGTACTGGCTCGAAGTCCGGACCGACAAGGGCGACCTCACCGTGCCCGGAATCGACCCGGAGCAGAACCCGATGTCCCGGAGCGTACGCACCGTGGGCCTCAAATCCGGCATCACCTTCCGCGCCCGGGAATTCCAGATGTTCTCGGTTCCCATGAAGCTCGACACCGCCACGGTGAGGAGCGTGCTTGAGGACAGGGACGATTTCGGATCCTATGATCCCTTCCAGTGGCGGCTTTTCTGGTGGCACCGGCTCCGCCAGCGGTACATCACCTACAACGCCACGGATACGACGCGGTTGTATTTCGATTTTGCACCGTCCCGCGCATACTGGCTCGTCTCCTCGACCGAGAAGGCCTTCGATCTCGGGAGTGCGCGCACCGTCTCCCTCGACACCGTTTTCCGGGTGGCCGTGGAACCGGGGTGGAACATGATCGGCAATCCCTTCAATTTCACCGTCCGATGGCAGGATTGCTCGCTCTCTTCGGATTCCATCGGAACACTCTATTACTACAATCCGGAGGAGGGATACGGATCGGACTGGCAGACCCTGGATCCCTGGAAGGGCTACTGGATCTACAATGCGGACACCGTGTCGCACGCCCTGTTCATTCCCCCGAAATCGCGCGGCTTCGGCAAGACGGGCACGAAACGGTCCGGGCTTGCGGAATCGCTCGGCAGCGGGGAATGGTTGCTGCAGCTCTCTGCGGCCGGGAAGCGGCAGAAGGACGGCTTCCAGTATGCCGGCGTCAGGAAAAACGCCCGCGACGGGTGGGACCTATGGGACCGGCCCGATCCGCCTCCGGTTGAGCCGAGGATATCGGCCGGATTCGATCACGGCGATTGGGGACGCCATGCCGGCTCCTATGCGGCCGATATCCGGAACAGCGGTGCGGAGGGCCATGTCTGGAGCCTGTTCGTCGAAACCCGGAATCCGGAAGAGCCGGTGACGCTGACCTGGAAATGGCTTTCGTCCATGCCGGAGGGATGGAAAGCTTTCCTGTTCGACCTCGCCGAAGGCACCTCCGTCAACATGACCGAACTCGGGGTGAAAACGTACACGAGCGGCAAGGCTCCGGATGTCCGGCTGTTCAAGCTGGTGGCGGGTTCCGATGCGTTTATCCGGGCCGAGAGCGAGGGCATCCCCCTGGAACCGGTCGTTTTCCATGTCTTCCAGAATTATCCGAATCCGTTCAATCCGGAGACCACGATTCGCTACCGTCTGCCGAAGAACGGAGCCGTCGAAGTGTCGGTTTTCAACGCGCTCGGTCAGAGAATACGCATTCTGGTCGACGCGGTCCAGAAAACGGGGGATCACACGGCTGTCTGGGACGGCTGCGATGACGCCGGCCGGCCCGTTCCCAGCGGTCTTTACGTTTCGCGGGTCAAAACCCGGGAATCGACATCCTCCAGAAAAATGCTGTTGGTCCGATGAGCCGGCTTTCGAACCGCATTTCACGAGCGCGAGGTGCATGCATGAGAGGAAAAGCCTGGATCGGATTCGCGGCCCTGCTGCCGTGCATCCTGTCCGCCCAACCCGACGTTTCATCACGGGAACCCGTGGCATCGCTGACGACTTCCTGCTCCGTCCAGATGTGGCGGATGGAAGCCGGGGATCACCGGGTCGTGAATCAGGTCTCCTTTCCAGTCCTGCTGACCGCGCCCGTGGGCCGGGATATCCGGCTCGCGATCCAGCATACGCCCGCCATGAGCCGGTGGTACGGCGGCTACAAGATCAACGGAACATCGGACACCTGGATTCAGGGATCCTACCTGCATCCGAACAAGACGCTTCTCCTGAACTTCGGACTGGGCGTCCCCACCGGCAAAACCCGGCTGAACAACGAGGAATTCGAGCTCGGCCAGATCATCAGCCAGAATTTTTTCCGCTTCTCGCTCCCGGTGTACGGACAGGGCCTGTGCGGCCGGGCCGGAGCGGCCGGGGCGTTCCCCCTCGGCGAAAAGGCGGTTCTCGGTGTCGGCGGCCAGTACCTGATGCGCGGCCGGTACAATCCGGTTGAATACCGGTATGAATTCGACGGCATCGTCAAAACCGCGGACGAGGCGTACGAGCCTGGGGACGAGGCGACGGCACAGATCGGCCTGGACGTCCGTCTGGACGATCATTTCAAGCTGATGGCGGACGCGGAATACACGTTCTATCAGAAGGATATGCTCGGCGACAAGGAAATATTCCAGGCAGGCGCGAAAACCACGATCGGCATCGGGCTGTACCGCGAATTCGACCGGCAGTACTGGATGGCCCTGTTCACGGCCCGATTCAATGACAAGATTCAAACCCTGCAGGGGCTCAAACTCGAAGAGGCGCCGGGAAAACCGCAGGGGAGCCAGCTGGAAATGAACGCCGTCTACAAGGTCATCGCCTTCCGGGAGGGCGGTCTCTTTCTGCTGGCGGACGCCCGTTACTATTCGCGTCAGACGGTGAAAGTGCTTTACGTTACCCGTTCCGATCTCGACGGTTTTGCGGCCGGCGCAGGGTTCGGCGTGCAGTTTACCCTGTGGGAGAACGCGCTCGGCGACATGCGTATCAAATTTCTCGGAGGCAACCTCGAATCGAACGGGAACCGGAGTGGACTTTTCGGCATGGATGCCGGATTCGGAGTCAAGCTTCTGCTTTGAACCGGCGGTACACGGTCTCTGTCACGATCGCCCCCTCCCGAGGGGGCGAATCTGTATGGAGACGCCGGCGGCCGTCGGCGGGCCGTCGCGAACCGGGGAAGCGACTGGTTTTCGGAAATGGGGGAGAACGGGATGCGGTCCAAAGCCCAGTTCGTCATCTCCTGCCACGCGGACACCGGATTCCGGAGCCACCGGTGCCGGCTGGAGAAAGGCGGGACAGTCTGTTTCGGCCACCTGGATAATTTTGCAGGCGTCAAGGCCGTCATGGACGCTTACTTCAGCGGAGGGCTGGACCGTGAAGGCGTGCGGATTGAACTGACTTACGGCGAGGAAACGGATTTCGGGGGCGCCAAGGCGGTCCGCCGGACTCTTTCAAAGGAAGACACGGTTGTGGTCGTGGATGTGACCGGCGCGAAAACCCGCGCGGACATCACGATCGAGAAATGCGCGGATCCGGAAACCGGGCGTTTTGTCCGGAAGGCGCTCGCCGGCATGCGGAAGGTTGCAATATTCTCCGGATGCCCCGATCCCGTGTCGGATTCGGATGAGACGGACGTGTACCGGGGACGCGCCAGGCGCGTGTTCTTTCTAGGCATCCCGTGTTCGGGGGGGGACTACAACACAGGCAGGGTTCGGTGCAGGAAAAAGAGCCTGACCGCGGCGGCTCGGGCGCTGACGCGTCTGGCCCGGGCGCATCATTGCGACGCGCGGGTGGGCAATCCCGGCCCGCGGAAGCGGCCCGGCGCGTCTGAAATCCGGACCGGACGAAACCGCCGGACACCTCGGACCGCCGCCCGCCACCGGTAACCATGAAGGACGGGGATCTGTCAGCGAGCGCGCATTTGCGCTTCGCGGGACCAGCAAGAAACTTCTTTCCGAAGGCGACTCGGGACAAAACGGTTCCATCCGTCAATGATTGAATGCCCAGCGGAGCGGGATCAGGCAATTTGATTTGTGAGTCATTGAAGACCCCGCTTTGCGGGACCGATCCCGTATTTTTTTAGGGGGTATTGATGGTTCCGCAGAGCGGGGGAATGCGCACGCTGACAGATTCAGGGGTCCGATGGTCCCCCGCTTCTTTTTCCCCCGAAAAGCGCCATCCATTCCTGAATTTCCCGGTCGGACATGGACCGGTCGGTCCGCATGTCCCCGGCCTGCGTCCCGGACTGGCGTTCCATGGCCTGCGCGAATGTCTGAGAGGATTCGACTTTCACGCCGCAGAGACGCGCATAATCGCCGATGTCGCGGTCCGATGAAACCAGAATGAGTTCCTCCCCCTTCTTCCGTTCCGATATCATCCTTTTGATCAGCGGATCGGCTTTCTCCGGGGGCCTTGAAAAACGGACGCGGACTGCTTTTTTCCGCAAAGGGGCGGGATCCGGCTCTCCGGATCCGTCGAACACCACGGATATGTCCACGCCTTTCGCGAGCGAGAAGCCCGTGAGCCGCGCCAGCAGGGACTCACGCGCATTTTCCATATCATACTCGATTTTCCGCCGCAGTTCCGGGAACTGGTGGAGCAGATTGTAGCCGTCGACCAGGTAGACGCGTTTCACGGCCCGGTGCTCCAGGAGGTTGGGCGCAGAACGCCTTCAAATATGGTCACCGCGGGTCCGGACAGAACAACAGTCCGCCAGTGCGGGTCGAAATCGACGGTCAGAAGGCCGCCCCGGGTGCGCACGGAAACGGGTGGGGCGGCGGCCCGTCCGGCTCTGGACGCGATCAGGGCGGCCGCCGTGCAGCCTGTGCCGCAGGAAAGGGTTTCACCCTCGACGCCCCGTTCAAAGGTGCGGACCCGGATTTCGCCCTCCGCGGTCCGTGCGGCGAAATTCACGTTGGTTCCACCCGGGAATGCCGGATGACGCCGGTAGAAAGGCGCTTCGGATTCAACATCCAGTGCTTCCAGAGCGGCGGCGTCGTCCAGAAACAGGACGAGATGGGGAACACCGGTGTTGATAAATCCGGCATCGCGGAAGCGGGAGTCCCGCGCCATCTCGGGGGATTCCGTATAGGCCACGGGTTCGGCCATGCGCAGGCGGACGGTATCCGGCAGGACTTCCATTGCATGGTTTCCGTCTGAAGCCTCGAGAATGAAGCGGTGTTCTTCCGTGAAGCCCTTTTCAAAGGCGAAACGCGCCGCGCAGCGGGCGCCGTTCGCGCAGAAGGCGGCCGCACCGCCGTCCGCGTTGTAATACCGCATCCGCACCGGCGCCGAGGCTCCCCGGTCCGCGAGAATGACACCGTCGGCACCGACCGAATGCCGCCTCCGGCAGACAGCGGCAAAGAACGATGATTCTTCCCCCGTGAAACGGCCGTCCCGGTTGTCGAAAACGATGAAATCGTTTCCCGTCCCCGACATTTTCGTGAATGGAATGAGATCCGTCTCTTTCATGCCGCAGGATCCTTTCGACCTCGGTCGCGGCCGGACATGAGCTTCCGCAGAACGTCCGGCGGTGCCTCCCGTTTCAGCGCCTCATAGAAACGGGTGAGCGGAAAACCCACCACATTGTAAAAGCAGCCTTCGATCCGGTCGACGAACAAACCGCTCCGGTCCTGAATGCCGTACGCGCCGGCCTTGTCCATGGGCGCGCCGGAGGACACGTAATCGTCGATTTCCCATTTGTCCAGCGACCGGAACGTCACGGCGGTGCGTTCGGTGTCCGAACAGCGCCTGCCGGACAGGGCCTGAATCAGCGTGAAACCCGTGAATACCTCATGGGTCCGTCCGGAAAGCCGGGACAGCATTTCCGCCGCATGGCCGGGGGATGCGGGTTTTTCCAGTATGGCTCCGTCCAGAACGACAACCGTATCGGCGCCCACGATCCATCCGTCCCGGACCGCGTTGAGAACCGCCTCCGCCTTTCCTGCGGACAGGGCGGACACCAGGGTCCGGGGATCGCCGCGTTCCGGCACGTTTTCCTCGATGTCCGGTTCCATGACGTCGAATATAAAACCCATGCGCCGGAGCAGTTCCGCGCGACGCGGCGAACGCGAAGCCAGAATGAGCCGGGGTCCCGGTTGTGACGGCCCGGGACGACGGCCGCCCGCCGCGGAAGGCGGACCGGACGGGCATTGCATGCTCATGCGCCGCTCCGGGAATCGAGAATGAGCGTGACCGGTCCGTCGTTGATGAGTTCAACTTCCATGGACGTGCGGAATACGCCCGACGCGACGGAGAGGCCGCTCGCGCGAAGGCGAGCGATCAGTTTTTCAATCAGCGGTTCGGCTTCCTCCGGCCCGGCCGCGGCCGTGAAATCCGGCCTGCGTCCGCGTTTGCAGTCTCCGAGCAGGGTGAACTGGGACACCACGAGCGCTTCACCGCCGGTTTCCATGACGGACCGGTCGAAACGGCCGGTCTCGTTCTCGAAAATTCTCAGTTCGGAGCATTTTTTGCCCAGCCATTCGGCGTCGCGGTCCGTGTCCCCGCTTTCCACCCCGGCCAGAATCAGGAGACCGCGTCCGATGGTTCCCGAGGGCCGGCCCTCCGAAAGAACCGACGCGCGCCGGACGCGCTGTACCACGGCACGCATCAGGGATTACCCCCGAAGTAAACAGCAGCCAAGCCGGCCAGCATGTCCGCCTTCATCCAGACCGCAAGCCTGCCCAGATGGCCGGGTTCGGGCTTCCGCCACATGGAGACGATGAACCCGAATACAACGGCGTCCACACCGACAGCCACGATCCAGAGATAGGTTCGCGAGAACCAGCCGAGGCTGTAGGGAACGACCGTGGCCGCGACCAGGAGCAGAAGAACGACGGTGACGAGGACCAGGGAAGCCCGGATGCCGTATCGGATGGGAAAAGTGTCCGCGCCCTGGGTCATATCGCCTTCCATGTCGTCCGCATCCTTGAGAATTTCCCGGGCCAGATTGTACAGGAAAGAGAAGAGACCGACCGCGGCCGCGTTCCGCATACCGCCGACGGCGAGTCCGCCGTAAACCAGGGCGAGGCCCAGCATAAACGCCACGGTCAAGTTTCCCAGCAGAACCGTCTTCTTCAGGGAGCGGCTGTACAGGACGAGCAGGACCGCGGAAATCAGCGCGATGGAGAGGCAGATCCAATTGATGAACACGGCTACCGCGATGCCGGCCAGGAATGCGACGGTCGCGAAAACCCGGGCGTCCCGGCGGGTCAGGAGACCGGCAGGAAGCGGACGGTTCGGCTTGTTGATCCGGTCGATTTCAAGATCGTAATAATCATTGATCGCATTGGCGCCGGCGCCCATGAATATGCCGGAAACGGCCGCCAGCAGGAGAGGCAGCCATTTCAGCTCAGCCCCGGAAACGATGCCGCCGACGAGGATGGCGGGAAATGCGATGGCAAGATTGTTCGGCCTTGCCAGAAGCCAGAAGCCCCGGATCCGGTCCGGCCTGAAGGCGGCGTTCATTCCGAACGGAATCCCGCGGCTTTGTGCGAGCCGTCACAGAACGGATGGTTCTTCGAAGCGCCGCAGCGGCAGAGGGCGGCGCGGTTGCCGCGGAAACCGGATCGGCCGTCCGAATCGATTATCTCCATGGGCCCGGAGAGGATCAGGGGTCCGTCCGCGGACAGCCGGATGCGGAGAACGCCTTTCCTGACCGGTCCCGGTACGCCGGTCACGGGCGCGGTATGCTGAAAGCGGCCGCGCTCCTCGAAATCCACGAGGTCATGCCGGTTGTCGCAGAAGGGATTATGCTTCGATGCGCCGCACCTGCAGAAGCCGACGCGCGTGTCGCGGAACAGAGGCGTTCCGTCCGCGGATTCGATCAGCAGATCGCCCCGGGCGTACAGGGGGCCGTTCTGAACAAGCGTCAGCGTGTTTTGATCCGGGATGGATTCTTCGGGTCCCCCGTCCAGCCTCTTGTAGTGGAGCGCTCCAGTGGGACACCGTTCGATCACCTCAGCGACTTCGTCCGGCGACGCGGCGTCCGGTGACACCCAGGGCTGGCGCCGCGTGTCGAACACGTCCGGAAGCCCCATGAGGCATTCCGCCACGTGGGTGCAACGGTCGATGGTGAACCGGACGATGATGTTTTTACCTCGATAGGGGATGATTCGTTCACGGCGCATGCGGCTCTCCGAATGCTAAATATTTATAAATTAATGAAATTATTCGAGGAAATCAAGGCGAGGATGGGGCATGGAAAATCTGTTCATAGTTGATGGTTCATTGTTCATAGCAAAACAAGTTCATGATTTACAGTTCATTGTTCAGAGAAAATAATTGCTCGTTAATGATTCCTGCTCCTTTTCTTTATCCATAAGAGTTCATTGCAAAAAGAGTATCTTCTGTTAACCATGAACAATGAACTATGAACTATGAACTTTTTAAGTCCTCGTCAGATGCCTGTACTTGATCCGGTGCGGCTGTTCGGCTTCTGCGCCCAGGCGGCGGATCCTGTCTTCTTCATACTCCGAATAATTCCCCTCGAACCAGAAAACCTTCGAGTCCCCCTCGAACGCGAGAATGTGCGTGGCGATGCGGTCCAGGAACCAGCGATCATGGCTGATCACCACCGCGCATCCGGCGAAGTTCTCCAGACCGTCCTCGAGGGCCCGCATCGTGTTCACGTCCAGGTCATTGGTGGGCTCGTCCAGAAGGATGACGTTTGCGCCGCGTTTCAGGATGCGCGCGAGGTGCACGCGGTTCCGTTCTCCTCCGGACAGCATGGACAGTTTTTTCTGCTGGTCCGTGCCGGAGAAATTGAACCGGGAGACGTAGGCCCTGGAATTCATCTCGCGTTCGCCGAGCGGGAGTATGTCCTTTCCCTCGGAAATCGCCTCCCATACCGTCTGGTTCGGATTCAGGTTCCGGTCCTGGTCGGCATAGGCGAGCGTCACGGTTTCGCCGACCCGAATCGTTCCGGAATCAGGCTTTTCCGATCCGGTGATCATGCGGAACAGGGTCGTCTTGCCCGCGCCGTTGGGACCGATGACGCCCACGATTCCGCCGGGCGGCAGGGAGAAGGTCATGCCCTCAACCAGGATGTTCTCTTCGTAGGCTTTGGATACGTTCTCCGCCTGGATGACGATGTTCCCGAGCCTGGGACCCGGCGGAATGAATATCTCCAGTTCGCCCACGCGCTCCCGGTTTGCCTCGGCCAGCATGTTTTCATAGGCATTCACGCGCGCCTTGCCCTTGGCGTGCCGCGCTTTCGGCGCCATGTGAATCCAGTCCAGCTCCCGCTGAAGGGTTTTCTGCCGCTCGGTTTCGGCTTTCTCCTCCTGACTGAGCCGCTTCTGCTTCTGCTCGAGCCATGAGGAATAATTCCCCTTCCAGGGGATGCCTTCGCCCCGGTCCAGCTCGAGAATCCATCCGGCCACGTTGTCGAGGAAGTACCGGTCATGGGTGACGGCGATGACCGTGCCTTCGTACCGCTGGAGGTGATGCTCCAGCCAGGCGACGGATTCCGCGTCCAGATGGTTGGTCGGCTCGTCGAGCAGGAGAATGTCGGGTTTCTGAAGCAGGAGCCGGCAGAGGGCCACGCGACGGCGTTCTCCGCCGGAGATCACGTTCACGGGCGTGTCCGGCGGGGGACAGCGGAGCGCGTCCATGGCCATTTCAAGACGCGAGTCGAGATCCCAGGCGTTCGAGGCGTCCAGCTGTTCCTGCACCTTTCCCTGCCGCTCGATCAGCTTGTTCATCTCGTCGTCGGACATGGGTTCGGCGAATTTTTCATTGATGCGGTTGTACTCGGCGAGCAGGTTCACCACATCCTGGACGCCCTCTTCGACGACCTCGCGCACGGTTTTCCCGGAGTCGAGCAGGGGTTCCTGTTCCAGCAGGCCGGCCGAATACCCGGGAGACAGGATCGTTTTTCCGTTGTATTCGACGTCCCGGCCGGCGAAAATGCGGAGCAGGGAGGATTTTCCGGATCCGTTCAGGCCGATGACGCCGATCTTGGCGCCGTAGAAGTAGGAAATGGAAATGTCCTTCAGTACCTGTTTCTGGCCGTAGAATTTGCTGACGCGCATCATGGTGTAGATGATTTTGTCGGGCTGGGGGGCGGGCATGTCTGAATTGGCTCCTTCGGCGTTGAACGGAATCGGGATGAACCGGTGCGGCCGCTTGCGGGCCCGTCAGCGGCGGTGATGCGCGTTATCCTGCGGGCGGGCCGTTGCGTCCGAGTTTGGCGCGGACCTGGGCGATCAGACCGCCGGCGTCGAGAATCTCCATGACCATGGGCGGAAGGGACGAAAAGCGGAATTGGACCCCGCCCGTCCGGAGCAAGCCGGTGTCAAAATCAACGACCAGACGGTCCCCGGATTGAATCCGGTCCGGGGCGTCCGCGCTCTCGACAAGCGGAAGCCCCAGGTTGATGGCGTTCCGGAAAAAAATTCTCGCGAAGGATTTCGCGATGACACAGGCCACGCCCGCCTCCTTGAGGCAGGTCGCCGCCTGTTCCCGGGATGACCCGCATCCGAAATTGGAACCCGCCACCAGAATGTCTCCCGGCCGCAGTTTTTCCGGAAACTCCGGATCCACGCCTTCGAGGGCGTGACGGGCCATTTCAGCCGGATCGAGAATCGGAAGGTATCGGCCCGGATAGATGACATCCGTATCCACCTGGTCCCCGAGTTTCCAGACCCGGCCTTCAAAACGTTTGTTCATTCGTTCTTCCCCGGATTGAGTTGCATAAGGGTCCATCCGGCGCGAAGGACGGCCGTCACGATGAAAAGCCATCCGAGCACCGGGAGCAGCGGCCGTCGCCGGCCGGACCCGATGTGTTTCGAGAGATAACGGTAGAAACCCTGGTGGCTTCGCCAGATTTTGATGAACGGTTCCCGGTTCACGCTGGCGCCGCGGACATGCTCCACGGATGCTTCCGGCAGAAAGACGATGCGCCATCCGGCCGTCCGGATGCGGCGGCACCAGTCCACATCATTGAAGAACAGCGGAAAACGTTCATCCATCGGCCCGACGGCATCGACCACACGGCGCCGGAGGAGGAGGCAGGTCGCTTCCGGCTGATCCACATCGGCGATCCGGTCAAGCCGGAAGTCCGGCATCTTCCACCGGGGCGTGAATCGGGACGGCCACAGCCGCGGCAGTCCGCTCATTTCCAGAAGGGCATCCCGTACCCCGGGGAAACGCCGGCACGACGGAAGGGGCCGGCCTGCGTCGTCCGTGAGCCGGGGGGCCGCGGCGCCGGCTTCGGGGTGGCGTCTCAGATAACGGATCATATATTCCAGGCAACCGCGGCCCATCCGGGTGTCCGGGCCGAGCAGGCAGATCCAGTCGCCCCGGCAGGCGCGGAGGCCGAGATTGACGGCCGCGGCGTAACTTCTCGGTTCGCGGCCCGGAATCACGCGGATGCGCCGTCCTTCCGGACCGCGCATGAAGGTCCCGATGAGGGCCCGCGTTTCATCGGACAGACTGTTGTCCACCACGCAGACTTCGACCCCCCCGTCCACCGTCCCGGGCAGGGAGGACAGGCAGGGGAGGATATAACGTTCACTGCGATAGGTGACGATCAGGACGGATATCATGGCCGCCGGTTGTCCGGGTCGCGGGGGAATGGGATCGGGCCGGCAGATGGCCAACACCGGCCAACAGGCTTGTTATTTTCCGGATGATTCCTTCAGTCTCTTTTGCAGGTCCGCGATCTTGTCCTTGTACCGCGATTCATTGGGCGATTTTTCGAGGAGGGCCTCGTAAACTTCGATCGCCTTTTCGAACTGACCCTGTGCGGCATAGATTTCGCCGAGCGTGGAAGTCACGATTTTCAGGTCGGAACGGTCATCCGCTCTCGAAGGCTGTACCGGATCGGCCGGCCGTGCGGCGGCCGTTTCTCCCGATCGAGACGCAACAGGCGATGTCTGCGGGGCCGGGGATTTTTCGGCCGTGCCGGAATGTTTCTCGGCCTTGAACCAGGGAACGGGTTTGACGGACTCCCGCGCCGGTGGTTCCGGCGGGGGCTCCGGCGCAGGCGGGTTCACGGCCGGTTCCAGTTCAGACGGGTTGAGGAATCCCTCCGGCTCCTTTTTCTCGAACAAGTCAGACGCCTGCGGCTCATCCGTCCGGGGTGGAGCATCGGCCCCGGAGGCCGGTGTTTCAACCTCCTGGATGTCAAGTTCGAGGTCCTGGGCTTTGTCCCCGGCCGGGGTTTCCTCCGTCTTTTCCTCCTCCGGGTTGTCGAACGAGGACAGATCAAACCAGTTCTGGGTGAAATCCACCATTTCTTCGGGGTTTTGAACCGGTTCGGGTTTCGCTGAAGACGGCGCATCGGCCGGCGCCGGAGTTTCCTCAAGGTCGGTAATAAGGGATTCGAGTTCGTCGCCGGAATCCGGTTCATCCGGGGCCGCAGGCAGCGTCGTTTCCGCGGTCCCGGGATCCGTCATGAAATCCGCCGGGGGGGGCGTCCCATCCGGCAGTCCGGCTGTCAACGGAACCGGCAGATCGATGTCCTCCGGACTGAATTCGCGTATTTGTTCGGTCCAGTCCGAATCCGTATCATCGGGGGGGATCGGAACAGTCGTTTTCATTTCCGGGGCCGGCATGACCGGCGTCGCGACGGGTTCGGAGTCCGGCTCCGGCTGTAACGGCGACTCCGGTTCAGCGGACGCAGGCGTTTCCGGGAGGGCGGCGCTCCGGGGTTTCGGACCGTCTGCGGGTACAGAGTACCGTTTCATCAGATCACGGACTCTGTCCTCCATGGGATCGGAGTCAATCACGCTGGCGTAATGCTCGGAAGCGGCCGCTTCCCAGCCGGTTTTGACCAGTATGTCGCCGAGCAGTTTCTGTGCGGACAGATATTGCTGGTCGTGGGACAGCACTTTTTTCAGGGCCGCTTCGGCCTTGTCATATTCCTTGCGGAGGACATGGGCTCTGGCCAGGACAAAGTATCCGGTGGTGTAATAGGGGTGATGCTTCACGCCCTCGGTGCAGAGAACCAGCGCATCGTCTGAATTGCCGCGCTTCAGATACTCATCGGCCAGCCGCGCGAACAGAAGCGATTTCGGATTGTCCCGCAGGCGGGACTCCAGATAGTCGAGCAATTCGTCTTTTTCCACGTTGGGGCTCCGGCCGGTTACGGTGACGGTTCTTTCCGGCGCCTGTCCGCCTGCCGTCTCAGCGGAGGCGCACCGCGGTCGCAATTAAATATAACAAAAAACGGATTTTAATTCAACCTGTTTCTACCAGTTCGAAACCATCCGGTTGACGATTTCGGTTTTCAGCTTGTCCACGGCTTCGTCGATTCCCGCGTCGCGGTCCTCAGAATAGTTGCCGAAAGCGGTGAACGGGCCCTGCCAGATCACGACGCGCTTCCGCATGTCCTCGAAGACCGCCTGGACGGACAGCGTGACCCGGAACGTGGACGCCTCCTCATTCTGGTTGTACTGGCCGGCCCTGTCCTCGACACGGTTCAGCGTGCACCGAAGGATGCAGTCGGCGGATGCGGGCTCCGCGATCTTCAGCGTGTTGTCCCGTGTCACGGCTTCGATCACGGCGTCCGTCAGCGTCTGATCGATGCCGAATTCAGGAGTCCGGTTTTCGAAAAGAGGGATGGCGACCGTTTTCAGGTGCGGCGGGAGGGAGGCTCCGGAGAAACTGTAGGCCCCGCAACGGATGAGCAGGGCCGTCAACGCGAGAACCGCCGCGGCCCCGACCGTCCGGGCCGGCGGGAAAGCGCGGCGGCATCGGGCTCTCCGATCCGGTGTCGCGTCCGGGTCATTCAATTCCGTACTCCTTCAGTTTCCTGTAGAGGGTGCGTTCGCCGATGCCCAGCGCTTTCGCCGCCTTTCTCCGGTTTCCGGCGAACCGGTCGATCGCGCGTTCGATCTGCTGTTTTTCCAGCTCCTCGAGATTGAAATCCCTCGAAAGGGTTTCCACGACAGGCGCCTGTTCCGGCGGCACGGGCGTGAGCGGAGCCCTGGGGCCGGATCCGCGGACCAGCAGACGACGGATCTCCTCGATGGCCATACGGATGTCCAGCAGCGCACGGACCAGGAGCTCCCGTTCCGCCTGTTCGGAGCTCTTGTGCGTGATGACCGGAAGGTTGCGTTCGAAATCCAGCCCTTCGCCGAGATGGCTTTCGAGCCGGGCGCGGTCGATCCGCTGACCCTTTTCCAGGACGATCACGCGCTCGATCACGTTGCGCATCTCCCGGACGTTCCCGGGCCAGGAATAGCTTTCGAGCAGTTCAAAAGCGTCTTCGGTGAATCCCTCGAAGGGAATGCGGTTGGTCCGGCATACCGCGTCCGTGAACCGGAGCGCCAGGTCGCGGATGTCCGTCCGGCGCTCCCGGAGGGAAGGCACCCGGATTTTGACCGCATTGAGGCGGTAGAACAGATCACGCCGGAATTCGCCGCGGGACACGGCGGAATCCAGATCCTTGTTCGTGGCCGCGATCACACGGACGTCCACCCGCTGGAGGCGGCTTCCGCCCACGCGCATGAATTCCATGGTCTCAAGCACGCGGAGAAGCTTGACCTGCGTGGCGAGCGGCAATTCCCCGATTTCGTCGAGAAAGAGGGTGCCGCCGTCCGCCATTTCGAAATAACCACGCCTGGAATCCGTGGCGCCCGTGAAGGAGCCTTTTTCATGCCCGAACAACTCGCTTTCCAGCAGGCCCTCGGGAATCGCGCCGCAGTTGACGTTCAGGAGCGGTTTCTCGCGGCGCGGGCTCATCGCGTGAAGGGCCCGGGCGATCATGTCCTTGCCGGTTCCGCTCTCTCCCGTGATGAGAACGGTGATCTGGGTCGGAGCGACCTGCTTGACGAGTTCCCATGCCTGCAGAAAAGCCTCGGAACGGCCGACCAGACCGTGGTCTTCCGGACGGGTTTCAGGCGGTCGCGGCTCGATCTGGCTCATGACCCGGCGTCCGTCCTAACGGTTCCTGAAATAGTCGACCGTGCGTTTCAGGCCTTCCTCCAGCCCGACACGGGGTTCCCAGCCCAGGACGTCCTTGATTTTCCGAAAGCTGATGACACTGCGTTTCTGTTCCCCGGGCTTGGCGGGGCCGTGCTGTTCGGAGGCCTTACCTCCGGTGTGACGGTTCAGAAGGTCGAATATCCGGTTGACATCCGTTTCGACGCCCGTGCCCACGTTGAACGCGTCATTTTCCGGGTGCTCGAGCGCCTTGAGATTGGCCTGCACCACATCGCCCACATAAACGTAGTCCCGCGTCTGTTTGCCGTCACCGTTGATGACGGGCTGTTCCCCGGACAGCAGGCGGCTGGCGAATATGGCGACCACGCCGGCCTCACCGTGCGGATTCTGGCGCGGGCCGTAGACATTCGCGAACCGGAGCACGGCGTATTTCAGGCCGAATTCCAGGGCATAATAGAAAAGGTACTTTTCCACGCACAGCTTGGTGATGCCGTAGGGAGATACGGGCCGGGTCGGATGGGTCTCGTCGCACGGAAAGACTTCCTGCTCGCCGTACACAGCGCCGCCGGTCGAGGCGAAGACCACTTTTTTCACGCCCGTGCGGACCGCGTTCCGGATCAGGTTCAGGGTGCCGAGGACGTTCACGCCGGCGTCGAAAATGGGATCCTCCACGGACCTGCGGACGTCCATCTGCGCCGCCAGGTGGAAAACCGCGTCAAACCGGCCGAGATCAAAAACCTTCTCGATCTCAGGCGCCCGGATGTCCATGAGGTGGAAGCGCGCGGCTTTCGGCACGTTTTCCATTCGGCCCATGAGCAGGTTGTCGATGACGGTGACGTCGTGTCCCTTTTCGATCAGGCCGTCCGCGATGTGCGATCCGATGAATCCGGCGCCGCCGGTCACTAAAAGTTTCAACGTTGCCTCCTGATTTTTCTTCGGTTCAAAGTTCAAGGTTTAAAGTTCAAAGTAAAAAAAAGTCTTATGAAAATAGTTATTTTCCTGGAGCGCAATAATCAGTGTTCAGAGAAAAAGCATGCTGATAGCGTCTTTCTTTGAACTTTGAACTTAGAACTTTAAACTTTAGCAATATACCTTAAACTCCTTCCTTGACGACCTGATTTTTGAGCGTCCCCAGCCCGTCAATTTCGATTTCGATCACGTCGCCCGGACCGATGGGGGAGACGCCCTCGGGGGTGCCCGTGGCGATCACGTCGCCGGGTTGAAGCGTCATGTACCGTGAAACAGCGGAAACCAGGCGTTCCACCGGAAAAATCATGGATGCAGTGCCGGCCTGCTGTTTCGTCTCTCCATTCACCGTGAGCCGGATGTTCAGGCGGTTGGGATCGGGCACGTCATCGGACGGCACGAAATAGGGTCCCATGGGGCAGAACGTGTCGATGCTCTTCGACCGGAACCACGGATTGCCTGCCGCGATGTCCTCTTTCTGCATGGCCCGGGCGGTGACGTCGTTGACGATGCTGTACCCGGCGATGTATTCAAGCGCCTCCGCTTCCGGAACGTTCCGGCAGGGTTTCCCGATGACCAGCGCCAGTTCCGCCTCGTGATCCACGCGGGAATCGAGCCAGGCGGGAATGACGATGTTCGATCCGTGGGGCACGAGCGAGGACGGCGCCTTGCAGAAGAAAACGGGTTCCGTCGGGATTTCGTGCTGAAGTTCGCGGACATGGGCCAGATAGTTGCGGCCGATGGCCACAATTTTCGAGGGACGCAGGATGGGAAGACCGAATTCGAAATCCTGCGGCAGGCGTAGACCAGCGGATTTGGAGCGGACCCACGGATCTTCCACGATTCTGCGTATGGCGGAGGCGGAACCGTAACCCATTTCCACCATGACCTGAATAAAGGCAAAAGTGACCGGCTGTCGCACCCGCTTGGCCTGCTGGTAAATCTCAAAAGCGGCTGTGAGATTGACCGGTCCTTCCGGTGTTTCAACACCGATACCGAATGAACCATCCGGTAATTGGAAAGAAAAGAGTCGCACGGTTTCCTCATGATAACTTATATAATTTCAATATTATAACAATTTTGGCGGAAATATGCAAGTTGAAAAATGCAATTTTGGCAGAAATACCTGCGCTCGCATTTTTCAATTTATCACTTGATTTCGAGGATAATTATCCATATCTTACTATATCGGTTTAACAAATAATAAAACACCGAATAATAACCAATTGATTTTAAATAGAATATGAATAATCAAAACCGTTTTAAAGAAAAAGTAACCATCGATGACGTCGCCCGCCTGGCCGGAGTGTCGAAATCAACGGTTTCTTTTGTCCTGAACAATCGCCCGAGCATTTCCGCAGCGACGCGGGACCGTGTGCGGGATGTCATCCGGAAACTGAATTATCAACCGAATCAGATCGCCCGTTCACTTTCTTCCCGACAGACGCGGAGCATCGGGCTGGTGGTGAAACAGATCGATAATCCGTATTTCACCAAGATCATGCGCGGCGTATTCGAGTATTTCTCCGGTTGCGGATACACGGTTCTTCTCGGCAGTTCGGAACTTCAACCGGACCGTGAAAAGAGCAGCATTGAAGCCCTTCTCCGCCAGCGCGTCGACGGCCTGATTCTGTCTCCGCTCCAGGGGTCGGACGCGGATATGTCCCATCTGTCACTGATCTCTCAGAACCAGGTGCCGCTCGTCCTGCTCGAGAAAGTGGCCAACGTCGCGGCAAATGTCGTCGATATCAGGAACGAGGGTGCGGCCTGCGAGGCGGTTTCCTATCTGATCGGTCTCGGACACCGCAAGATCGCCTATTACTCCGGTCCGGACTATTCCATGCACAACCGGGAGCGTCTGACCGGCTACCGGAGGGCCATGATGGAACACGGTCTTCCGTTTTCCGCGTCCGGCGTCCGGCAGGCGGGGGTCTATCTCGCTGACGGGTACGCCGCGGCGAAGGCGCAGTTTTCCGGATCGGGCGAGCGGCCCACGGCTGTTTTCTGCTTCAACGATCTGGTGGCCATCGGGGTCATGAATGCGCTGATGGAACTGGGCGTCCACATCCCGGAGGACGTTTCGGTCATCGGTTTCGATGACATCGAATTCTGCGGATCCGTCCGCGTTCCGCTGTCCTCGATCCGGGTACCCGCCTATGAAATGGGGAAGGCGGCCGCGGACCTGCTGATGCAGCAGATCGGCAAAACCGATTCCGTGATCCGCAAGACGGTGGAGTTGGAGGCGACTCTGGTTCCCCGGGCGTCCTGCGCGAGGGCGGACGGCCGGCCGGCGGGCGGAATCCCGAAGAAAAAGCACGCGAGTCCGGACGGACTCCGAACGGCAGGAGGCATGGCATGAATGTGCAGGAGTGGTTCGGATTGAAGGGGAAAACCGCGGTGGTCATCGGCGGGGGCGGCGTTCTCGGGAGCACCATGGCCGAGGGTCTCGCCGATGCGGGAGCCGATGTGGCGATTGTGGATCTGGACAAAGGGAAGGCCGAGGCGGCGGCCGGCCGCGTCGAGAAGTCCGGCGTCCGGGGTCTGGCGGTGGCTGCGGACGCCTCGTCCAAGGCCGAACTGGAGCGGGCGGATTCCGAGGTGGCGGACGCTTTCGGCGGCGCGGATATTCTGATCAACGCGCCGGGCGTGAACTCCGCCACGCCTTTCTTCGACATCGCGGAATCCGAATGGGACCGCATTCTGAACGTGAACCTGAAGTCCATGATGCTCGCGTGCCAGATATTCGGCCGCCGCATGATCGACCGGAAAAAGGGAGGCAGCATCATCAATATCTCATCGGCATCGTCCGGACCGCCCCTGTCCAAGGTGTTCACCTATGGCATCTCCAAGGCCGGCGTCAACAGCCTCACCCAGTTTCTGGCCCGGGAATGGGCCCGGCAGGGCGTGCGCGTGAACGCGCTGCTGCCGGGTTTTTTCCCCGCGGAGCAGAACCGCAAACTGCTCACGCCCGAACGCACGGCTTCGATTCTCAACCACACGCCGATGGGGCGCTTTGGAAACGCGGAGGAACTGACGGGCGCCGTGGTCTGGCTCGCCTCGGAGAAGGCTTCTTCCTTCGTCACGGGCGCGCTGATCCGGGTGGACGGCGGATTTTCGGCGATGACGATCTAAAATCAGTTCAAAGTTCAAGGTTCAAAGTTCAAAGAGAACGGCGGAATCGAAGTCAAACCATTTATTTTAACTTTGAACCTTGAACTTTGAACTTTGAACTCAGACAGAACCTATGGTAAACTGACATTTAAACTCGATAAGGGACTCAAATGAGCAAGAAAGACATCGGCATCGTCGGCCTCGGCGTGATGGGTGAGAACCTGGCCCTCAATTTCTCGAACCACGGCTATTCGGTGGCCGGCACGGACCTGGACGCGGGCAAGCGGAACCGGTTCGCGGAGCGCACTTCCGGGAAGAACGCGGCGGTGCATCCGGACCTCGCGTCCTTCTGCGGCGACCTGTCCGCGCCGAAGAAAATTCTGATGATGGTTCCGGCCGGAAAGGCCGTGGACCAGCTGATCGACCAGTTGAAACCCCTCCTGAAACCGGGCGACGTTCTGATCGACGGCGGCAATTCCCTGTTCCTGGATACGGAGCGGCGGATCCGCTCCCTGGAGGGCACGGGGATCCTCTATATCGGCACCGGGGTCAGCGGCGGGGAGGAAGGCGCGCTCAAGGGGCCCTCCATCATGCCGGGGGGCAATCCGGACGCCTGGCCTGTCGTCAAGCCCCTTTTTCAGGCCATTGCCGCGAAAACGCCGGACGGCACGCCATGCTGTGAATGGATCGGGTCCGGAGGCGCGGGTCATTTCGTGAAGATGGTGCACAACGGCATCGAGTACGGCGATATGCAGATGATCGGAGAATCCTTCGCTCTCCTCGAGACGCTGCTCGGCATGACGACGGAGGAGATGGCGTCCGTTTTCGATGAATGGAACCGCGGCGACCTGAACAGTTATCTCATCGAGATCACGGGCCGGATTCTCAAGAAGAAGGACACGGAAACCGGAAAGCCCATGGTGCATGTCATACTCGACGCGGCCGGCCAGAAGGGGACGGGAAAATGGACCAGCCAGACCGCGCTGGATCTGGGCGCTCCGGCCCAGACCATTGCGGAGGCTGTTTTCGCGCGGTGCCTGTCGGCGCTGAAGGAGGAAAGAGTCGCGGCGTCCGGAATACTCGCCGGTCCTTCCCGCCCGTTCTCCGGCGACCGTGCGGCTTTCGTCGGAGCCGTTCGGGAAGCCCTGTATGCCTCCAAAATCTGTTCCTACGCGCAGGGCTTCCAACTGCTCCGGTCCGCGGACGAGGAGTACAAATGGCGTCTGAATTTCGGCGCCATCGCACTGCTCTGGCGCGCGGGATGCATCATCCGGGCCCAGTTCCTCGACAAAATCAAGGAGGCGTTCGACGCGGAGCCCGGTCTGAAGAATCTGCTGCTGGCGCCGTATTTCCGGTCCGTACTGGCCGGTTGCCAGGATTCCTGGCGCGCTGTGGTCAGCGAAGCCGCGATGACCGGCATCCCCGTTCCGACCTTCTCGAGCGCGCTCGCCTATTATGACGGATACCGGTCCGCGGTACTGCCCGCGAACCTGCTCCAGGCCCAGCGGGATTTCTTCGGCGCGCACACCTATGAGCGCACGGACCGGCCGCGCGGGCGATTCTTCCATACGGAGTGGACATGACGGCCGTCGCCATCCGCCGCGAGACCGGGCCCGGCCTCGGCCTGCCGGACATGGAGGATTTCTGCAGGCGGACTTTCGAAGGCCGGTCCGTGGAAGGAAAGCGGCTCCTGTTCGTCGTGCCGGACGCCACACGGACCTGCCCGGTCGGAGATCTGTTCCGCATTCTGTGCGGTCTGCTCGGACCGCGCGCGGCAGCCCTGGATTTTCTCGTCGCGCTCGGCACGCATCCGGCCATGACCGAGGAGCACCTGCTTCGGCATTTCGGAATCGAACGGTCCGAGCGGCAGGGACGATATGCGAAGGTCGGGATATTCAACCATGAATGGAACAATCCGGACGCCCTGACCGAGGTCGGCGTGTTTTCCGGACGCGAACTGGCTGAACTGTCCGGGGGACGGATCGACCGGGATGTGCCCGTACGGGTGAACCGCCGTCTGTTCGACTATGATCTGGTGACCGTGGTGGGTCCGGTTTTTCCGCATGAAGTGGTCGGGTTTTCCGGCGGCAACAAGTACTTCTTCCCGGGAGTCGCCGGAGCGGAAATCATCGACACCTTCCACTGGCTGGGCGCGCTGATCACCAACCGGGAGATCAACGGCGTCCGTGAAACGCCGGTGCGGCGCGTCATCGACAGGGCCGCATCCCTGCTGCCGTTCGAGAAGCTCTGCCTGGCCCTCGTCATGGAAGGCAGGACCGTTCGGGGTGCTTTTTCCGGATCCCCGGAGGACGCCTTCCGTGAAGCGGCCGGACTGTCCGACCGAGTCAACGTGCTCTACAAGGAGAAGCCCTTCAGCCGCGTCCTGTCCTGCGCGCCGGAGATGTACGATGATCTCTGGACCGCGGGCAAGTGCATGTACAAGCTGGAACCGGTGGTGGCGGACGGCGGAGAACTGGTGATCTACGCGCCGCACGTCAGAGAAGTGTCGGTCACGCACGGCCCGATTCTGCGCAGAATCGGCTATCATGTGCGCGATTATTTCACGGCTCAACCCGGCCGCTTCACCGATATCCCGGGCGGCGTCATGGCCCACTCCACCCATGTCAAGGGAGTCGGAACCTATGCGGACGGGGTTGAGACGCCCCGCATCCGGGTGACCCTGGCCACCGGCATCCCGGAATCCGTATGCCGTGAAATCAATCTCGGTTACCTGGACTGGAGAAGCGTCCGCGTGGACGACTGGAAGGACCGTGAACGGGAAGGCATTCTGCTGGTTCCGAAAGCGGGAGAAGTCCTGTTCAAGCTGAAGCCGTGAGCCGGAACGCCGGCTGCGTTTCCCGGTATGGGCGGTCCGTGTCCCGGGTCCGGCGTAACCGAAGGCATCGGAAAGGCGAACCGGAGAACGGTCGCCTTTTTTCTTTACAATTGTTTACATTAAATGAATTGACTCAAAATTCTTTTTCCCGTACTTTGATCCGTGACGCAAGCTTCCCCGGATGGATGAGCGGCCGGGATCCGGGGCCGGGATGAACCGGCGGCTCAGGCCGCCGGCCCGCTGGACGCATTGATCAAAAGGGAACCCGATATGCGCATGCACGGAATGAAAGTGACGGCGGTCGCGGTCGGACTGATGTGCGGAGCCCCGCTGACCCGGATCAGCGGTCAGCCGTCTTTTCCCTTTCAGAATGCCGATTTCCCGGTCGGGGAACGGGTGGAGGATCTGGTCTCCCGCATGACCCTCGAGGAAAAAGTCTCGCAGATGCAGGACTGGTCGCACGCGGTGCCCAGGCTCGGCATTCCGGAATACGGATGGTGGAACGAATGCCTGCACGGCGTGGCCCGGGCCGGAATCGCGACGGTTTTTCCGCAGGCCATCGGTCTTGCCGCCTCGTTCGACACGGACCTGATGCTTCAGGTCGCGACCGCGATCTCGGACGAGGCGCGCGCCAAGCACCATGAATTCGCGCGCAACGGCAGGCGGAAGCGGTATCAGGGACTGACCTTCTGGTCGCCCAATGTGAATATTTTCAGGGATCCCCGGTGGGGACGGGGCCAGGAAACATACGGGGAGGATCCCTATCTGGCGGCGCGGATGGCCGTCGCGTTCGTCACCGGGCTCCAGGGTGACGATCCGAAGTACCTGAAACTGGTGGCCACGCCCAAGCACTACGCGGTGCACAGCGGACCCGAACCGGAGAGGCACCGGTTCGACGCGGCCGCGGACCGCAGGGATCTGTATGAAACCTATCTTCCTGCGTTCAAGGCCGCGGTGACCGAAGCCGGCGCGTGGTCGGTCATGGGCGCATACAACCGCACCAACGGCGAGGCCTGCTGCGCGCACCGGCAGCTGCTGGGCGGTATTCTGCGCGGCGAGTGGGGCTTCAAGGGCTACGTGGTCTCCGATTGCGGCGCCATCGAGGACATCTGGCGGGGACATCGCCTCGCGCGGACCGAGGCCGAGGCTTCCGCCCTGGCGGTGAAAATGGGCTGCGATCTCGACTGCGGCCGGGAATACCGTTCGTTGAAAGAGGCCGTGAAAACCGGCCTGATCACGGAAGCGGAAATCGACGTCGCGATCAAGCGGCTTTTCGAGGCGCGTTTCAGGCTCGGCATGTTCGATCCGCCGGAACGCGTGGCCTGGGCGCGGATTCCCTTTGAGAGGAACGACAGCCCCGAACGCCGCGTTCTCGCGCTCGAAGCCGCGCGCAGATCAATGGTCCTGCTGAAGAACGCGGACGGTTTTCTGCCGCTTTCCAGAAGCCTGAAATCCCTTCTCGTGACCGGACCGAACGCGGACCAGGCTTCCGTGATGTACGGCAATTACAACGGAACGCCCTCGGCCGCAGTGACGCCTCTCGAGGGCATCCGCAGGAGCGTTTCGACCCGCACGACCGTGCTGTACGCGCCCGGCTGCGACTGGACGCGTGCAGACGCGGCCGCGGCAGCCGCGGCCGTGGATTCCGCCAAGAAAGCGGACGTGGTTGTTTTCGTCGGCGGCATTTCACCCCGGCTGGAAGGCGAGGAAATGCGCGTGGACGCGCCGGGTTTCCTGGGCGGAGACCGCACGGACATCCGCCTGCCTGCGGTTCAGACCGGCCTGCTCCAGGCGCTTCATGCCACGGGCAAACCCGTCATTCTCGTTCTCCTGACCGGCAGCGCGATCGCGATTCCGTGGGAGCATGATCACCTGCAGGCCGTCCTCGCGGCCTGGTATCCGGGCCAGGCCGGCGGAACAGCGCTGGCCGACGTGCTGTTCGGGGACACCAATCCCGCCGGGCGTCTTCCCGTCACGTTCTACCGCTCAAACGAACAACTGCCGCCCTTTGAAGAATACCGCATGGCGGGCAGGACCTACCGTTATTTCAGCGGCGAACCGCTGTACCCGTTCGGATTCGGGCTGAGCTATACGACTTTCGAGTACACCGGGCTCGAGGTTCCGAAAACAACGGTTCCAGCGGGTCAGAATGCCGGGATTTCGGTGTCGGTGCGCAACACGGGGAAGGTGGCGGGAGACGAGGTTGTCCAGCTGTATCTGAAGGACATCGAAGCAAGCACGCCGAGACCCGCCCGGTCCCTGAAGGGATTCCACCGCGTGCATCTGAATCCCGGCGAGTCGAAAACCGTGTCCTTCACGATCACGCCCGAGGATCTATCCATGATCGACGCTTCGGGCGCGTGGACCGTGGAACCTGGCGTTTTCGAGGCGGCTGTCGGGCCTTCCTCTGCTGATCTGAAGCTCAGGGCGGCATTCAGGGCAGGGGAATGACCCCGCCGGCCGGGACATCCCCGGAAGAAACGTGAACCGGATCCTCGGCCGCAAAACCGCCGCGGACGTTCCCCCGGCGGCCGGCTTTTTCAGGCCTGAAATCCGTTGCGTCTTTCAGGCGTGTTGTTTATATTGGTGCTTGAGCATCCCGAAGACGCTCTGCGTTCCGGATTGTATCATCCAACCAGAAAAGGAAATTTCATGAACGCCAAACGGCTCATCGCGCTTGTCTGTCTCTGCGCAGTATCTCTTTTCGGCGGAGAACGGAATGTGTTTTACCTGCACACCGGCACCTCCGTGCCACTCGCGCCCGAGGCTTTCAGGGACGCCTACTCCCAGGGCTTCAACGTCGGTCTGGCGGCCGGGCGGCGTCTGACCCGCAGTTTCGAGGTACAGGCCATGCTCCAACTGAACAACGCCGCCTTCGACAACCGGGGTTACATGAACGCGGATCCGGACATCGTCGCGTTCACGGACGCCAACCGCGCGGATCCCGAGGTGGACATTGAAGGAGGCGATGCCAGGGTCTGGAACCTGACGTTCAACGCCAAGCTGGCTTTTCCGTCCGGAAGCGGCGGCAAGGCGGAGCCCTACGTCATGGCGGGGGCCGGTCTGTTCGGTCTGCGCAAGGGGAAGATCGAGATCAACGATTATCAAAACCAGATATCCACGACGGGCCGCGTGGTCCGTCCCGCGGCGAACGAGACGGTGCTCGGTGTCACCGCCGGCTTCGGCGTCGAGGTAATGCTCGATCGCCGTTCGAATTTCTTTTTCGAACTGGCGCCCTGCATCGGATTCACATCCGGGGATCCGACCGTCCTGGTCCCCGTGAAATTCGGAATATCCGTTCACGGCAAAACCGCGGTCGGCATTCAGGTGACGAATCCGGATTATCCGTAAGTCGGACTGTGCCTGTCCCGGTCCCGTAAAACAACAGGGGATACCATGCCGAAGAAAACCGTGCTTGCCGCAGCCCTTCTGTTTCTGTCTGCTTCCGCAACCGGCCAAACCCGCCTGACCTGTGTGGGCAACAGCATCACCGAGGGTGCCGGGTTGAGCAATCCTGCGACCGACGCCTATCCCTCCCAGGCCGCGGCCATGCTCGGATCCGGCTGGTCCATTCAAAATGCGGGTGTCTCCGGAAGGACGATGCTGAAACAGGGTGATTTTCCGCTCTGGGTCGAGAATAAATTCAAGCTCGGACTGGATTTCAATCCCGACACGGTCACCATCTGCCTGGGGACCAATGACAGCAAACCGTACAACTGGGTCTACAAGGACCGGTTCGTTGCGGACTATCATGCGATGATCGATACGTTCCGGGCTCTGCCCAGTCACCCCCTCGTTTATGTCTGTATTCCGCCGCCGGCCTTCAGTTCGGCGTACGATATCAGCGACTCGGTCATCACCAACGACATCATCCCCATGATCCGGCAGATCGCGGCGGACAAGGATTGCCCGATCATCGATTTTCGAACGCCGCTGCTCGACCGCCAGGGCCTTCTGCCCGACGGAATCCATCCCAACATCGAGGGATCCGGGCTTATGGCCAAAGTGCTCTGGGAAACGCTGACCGGGCGGACCGTTGTGCGGGTGACGGACGAAGACGCGGCCGCGGGCAGGCCCGTGGCCGCAAGCGGTTCCGTTGATGCGGCTCTGTACGGGCCGGCCAACCTGGTGGACGGCGATGACCGGACTTTCTGGATCGCAACCGGGTTCCCGTCGCAGGTTGTGGTGGATCTGGGCTCCGTTCAGACGGTCGACCTGTTCCGGGTGGGATTCGGGGACGCGGCCGGAACCGGACTCCTTTACACGGTTGAGACCTCGACGGTCTCAGGCGTCTGGGCCGGGGTCGTGGATCGGTCCACGCGGACCGACACCGCGGCCGTGGCCCTCGACATGACCGCGCCGGTGCAGGCCCGGTACGTCCGTCTCACCGTGACCGGAGCATCCCATCCGGACGGCGACACGGTCCGCGTCTCGGATTTCCGAATTTTAAAGGAGAATGGGAGCGCGCACGCGCCGGTTTTCACTGTCCACAGGACGTCCGTGACCTCCACGACGATGAAATTCGACGTGAATTATATCTGGCCGAAAGGGGCTCCCGGACTCGGCATGTTCTTCAAGCAGGCGGGGGAGGATGCGGCGTACCAGGCGCTGTGGGGATTCAAAACAGGCGCAGACTACCGGTACCGGGACACGATCCGGCTCGGCAAGAAGAACGGGTATTTCGCGATCTCTTTCCGGGACGGCGTGGAGGTTGTTTCTGACACGGTCTGGGCGGATGCCCGGTCGACCGGCGTGGAGGATCGCTTGGGTCCGCAGAAACCATCCCGATGCGTGCTGGCTGAAGCCTATCCCAATCCCTTCAATTCCAGCATCATGCTCATGTTCGAAACGTCGGGCCGCACCCGCGCCTCACTCGTCCTGTACGACGTCCGCGGACGGTTTGTGAAGACCCTGACGGATGGTCCGGTCGATGCCGGTCTTCACCGCGCGGCATGGAACGGGACGGACGCGGCCGGGAATGTCGTGCCGGCCGGCGTCTATGTCGTCCGCCTCGAAGCGGAAGGTGCCGCGGCGAGTCGTAAAGTCGTGCTGGTGAAGTAGGGGGCAGAGCGCAAAGTACAAAGCGCAAAGATACCTATCCGGTGAACTTGTGAGGATGAGAGGGTAGGGACGTCATGAATCATGGACGGCCCGGATTCGGTGTCAATCGGATCCGGGCCGTGCTGTCTGCTGCCGTCATCCTGTGCGACGGTTCTGGAAAGATTGGGATCACCGGACAGCCGTTTTTCCGTATCCGTTTCCGTGTCTCTTGAAGTCTCTTTCCGAGGCGGTCTGTTTCCGAAAGGATCACCCCGGACTGCGCCACCCGAAAACAGAATCAATTCATCACTCTCGAAGATTCACCGCGCCGTTTTCCCGATCACCCGGAAATTGAATTCGTACGAGAGACTTCGGCTCCAGTTTTCATCGAACAGCGTGTTGTAGCGCGTCCCGTCATTGGGGCCCACGGGCTTGCCGTACGTGAAGAACCAGTTGACCACCGGGCTTCCGGAGTAGCACAACACCATCCAGTACCGTCCGGCCGCCAGTTCCATGGCGCGTGCGGTGAAAGCGAAATCCATCCAGTCATAGCCGGCGGCCGGTTTAGCGGTTCCGACGGGGATCAGGTCGCTTGTTTCGATGAGGCCGCCGGGTTTTCCGTTTCCGTCGTCCCGGAGCACTTCCAGCCAGAGACTGCCCGATCCCCCGAACGGGTGCAGGGCGAGTCCGATTTGTTCGATCCGCATGGGCCGGTCCAGAATGAAAGTCTGTGCGTACCGCTCGCCGCGGCCGGTGACGTATTCCGCGGTTTCCACCATGAAGCTCCGGTTCATGGTGAACTCGTCGTCCGAGCCGGAACCCCGGGCCTGCCGGAATCCGGAGAAATCCTCGCCCCTGGGATATTCCAGATTGCCCGTTGTGTCCGGCATGCTGAAATCGAGCCTGCGTGTGGAAACCGGTTCCGCGACCGGCGCGGCTTCCTGCTCGGGAACGAATGCGACGTTCTCGAACGCGGATTCAACGACCGGTGAAAAGAGCAGTTTTTTCGGACCGTAAGACTGCCGCGCGGCGGAGAGTTCCACCCGGTCCTGAACGAACTCGGCATCCACGATTTCCTGGAACAACGGCATCTGAAGGCTCCGGGGAGCGCGTTTCCATCGGATGGAACCGTCATTGACGGTCTCTTCGTTGTCCAGTCCGGTTTCCACCCGGATGAAACGGTTGCTCACGAACAGCTCGCTCTGCTGGGGATCAAAAGGCACCCACCCGAGGTCCGGAAAGTACACCTCGATCCAGGAATGCCGGCCCTGGGCCATGCGCATGGCGAATGTC
This sequence comes from bacterium, assembly GCA_016933415.1. GTDB lineage: Bacteria > Zhuqueibacterota > QNDG01 > QNDG01 > DTFT01 > JAFGAX01. The sequence continues at coordinate 9,296 of JAFGAX010000140.1, read as the reverse complement.
CCGCCGGGCATTTTCATCTCATACGGCTGTTTCAGCGTCACGCCGTTCACGATCCGCACGGGAATGCCGACGGCGCGCATCATGGTCGCGGCCAGATGGCTGTAGTTCTGGCAGTTGCCTTTCCCGGTTTTCAGCGACCAGACGGCGTCGTAACGCTCCGGATTCTGGACGTAATTCACTCGGTCCACGAGCCAGGAGAGAATGCGCTGGACCGCGTCGAATTCGGTCCGGCTCGATGCGGTCAGGCGGCGCGCCTGCTTCAGAATTTCCGGGTGGGCGCTGGGGATCATCTTTGTCGGCTGAAGGTATGGACGGACGTCCGGCGCGAGGCCGGTCAGCGGAAATGGCGCGGACGCCTTCAGGGGCTTCAGTTCCGTCCGGTTGACAGCCGTGCAGGTCAGGGTCGCGCGGACCGTGTTGCGCGGATTCATCCATTCCACCTCGAGGATCTCATTGCCCCTTGAATCGATCCGGCTTTTCCGCGAAGACGGCGGAATCGAGAAGCGGATGTCAAAATTCCGGATGACCTGGGTGTAGCCGGGGGAAGTGAAACTTTTCGGCGTCACATAACTCATCACGAGCCGTGAAACGCCGTCTCCCGGCATGAAATTCTGGGTCATGACATAGCGGATCTCGGAGGACTGACCGCCGTTGAGAAGGTACTGCTCGGCATGTCCGATGGAACAGAACGCGAAAGTCCAGGCAAACAGCAGGTTTCGTCTCATGGGGTCTCCCATCGCGTCAATGCCCTTGGATCAGATTCCGAACCGGCGTTGGACAACCGTCCGGCCGTCTCCTGGAACCGGCCGGTGCCGACCAACGCGCGTGACGCAGTAGAATACACAATCGGGCCCATTTTCGCAAGCCGTTTATTCATCCTCGAACGGCAATCTGTATTTAACTCTGGCATTTGAGACGAATTTTAACTATATTTTCAGGATAATAACGGCTTTATGTGTCTTTTCGCATTGTGTTTTTTCGGACTCAGGGACGGCGGGGGGACAGGGCGCATGTCTTGTGTCGCCGGAATGCCGCTCCGCATGCCCGACAGGCGTCCGGCAACCGGTTCTTTCAGCCGGCGCGTTCCGCCGTGACCATCCAGCGGCGCACCGGTTTCCGACAGGGCTCAAGGAGGGAGGCCTTGAGACAACGGACACGGATGGAAGGATGATGATGAGACGAGGTTTTTCAGGAAGAGCAGCGGCGTTTGTCTGTCTGCAGGCGCTGTTGCTTTGGTGCGGATGCGGTGAATCGCCGCGACGCATTCTCTATCTCAATTCCTGTCACGAAGGATATGCGCCGAGCGACGAGAAGATGCTCGCCGTTCAGCAGGCCGTCGCCGCCCGGCCCGACATCGTCCTGAAGATATTCTTTCTCGACGCCCAGAGACAACGGGACGAAAAACAACTTCAGTCCAGGATCCGCGAAGCGCTCGAAACCGTGGAGGCGTTTCATCCGGACGTGCTGATCGCCGCGGACGACGATGCGGTGAAGCACATCATCGCGCCGTATTTCAGGAAAGGCGGCATCCCGGTTGTTTTTTGCGGCGTGGACTGGTCCTGCCAGCAGTACGGACTGCCGACCGCGCAGGTCACGGGCATTCTTGAAATCCCCCCCGTCCGGGAGACCGTTCGCGCGCTGCGGGACAATGTCCCCTCGGTCCGGAACTGTTTTGTTCTCTCCGGAAATTCCGTGAGCGACCGCAAGAATGCCCGGACACTTGAAACCCTTCTCCGGGGGGAGGGACTCCACTCCGAAACACTCCTGGTGGATGATTTCAACGAATGGAAAAGACACTTTGACGCGGCCAACAACACGGCGGACGCCGTGTTCCTTCCCTCCATCGGCGGGATCCAAGGCTGGAACGACACGAAAGCCTATGAATTTGTCTTCCGGACCATCCGAAAGCCCGTGTTCACCTGCGAACGGTCCATGATGCGTTACGCGGTGTTCGGCTTCACCATGGTCGAAAGCGAACAGGGACAGTGGGCGGTCCGTACCGCGCTGGACATTCTGTCGGGCAAATCACCCGTCGATTTTCCCGTGGCCGTGAACCGGGAGACGCGGGGCTACATCAATCCCGTGCTCGCGGACAGGATCGAACTGGAATTCAAACCACAGACCCTGGCGCGTCTGGATCCGGTGAAGTGACGGCCGTGTCCGGGGCCGGATTCCCCGTCTCTGATCCGTACGGCCGGCCGAAGGCCGGGATCCGGCGGGGGCGCCGGTCCGAGTCCTCCGGGCATGCGTCATCCGCATCGGCGGCCAGCAGCGCTGCGTCATTCAAAGCGTGAGCCGGAGTCATTTCATGCACATCATACAGCCCGAAACCGTGCGCCGCGTCATTGCGCTTGCCGAAGCGATGGAGACCCGGAGCGCCCCGGAGGGCGGGACACCCGGGCCCTCGGAGGAACTGGATGCGGTTCTGGCCGGCATGCCCCACCACGAGATCGTGGAACTCGTGGCCATGATTTCGGTGGGACGCGGGGATCCGGGATCGGACCGGTTCGAATTCATTCTGGGGAACATCTACATGACCAAGGAGAAGGCGATCCGGTACCTGATGGAAAAACAGCATCTGGCGGAGTATCTGAAAAAGGCGATGATCAAGCTCGGCATGGAGACCTGACCGCTTCGCCGGCCGAGGATGAGCGTTCACCATCGAATGGGGATTCCCATGTCATCGGAAACAAACCGCGTCTGTGTCATGGATACCACGCTCCGAGACGGCGAGCAGATGAAGAATGTCAGCTATCCGCCCGAGGAGAAGCTCGCGCTGGCCAAGATGCTTCTTCAGGCGGTCGGTGTGGACCGCGTGGAAATCGCCAGCGCGCGCGTCAGCAAGGGTGAAGAAGCGGCCGTGCGCCGCATCATCGAATGGGCGAAATCAGAGGGCCTGGACGGCCGCGTCGAGATCCTCGGCTTCGTGGACGGCGGGAAATCGGTCGACTGGCTGGTTTCCCAGGGCGGCCGTGTGATGAATCTGCTCGCCAAGGGGTCCCTGAAGCACTGCGTCCATCAGCTGAAGAAAACCAGGGAGGAGCACGTCCGGGACATCCGCGACGCGCTCGCGTACGCGGAATCCAGGGGAGTGGCCTGCAATCTGTATCTCGAGGACTGGTCCAACGGCATGCTGCACTCCCCGGAGTATGTCTATTTCCTCCTGGAACAGTTCGCCGGGTCGTCCATTCGGCGGTTTCTCCTGCCGGACACGCTGGGCGTTCTGTATCCGGGACAGGTGGCGGCGTTCACCTCGGATGTCGTGAAACGCTTCCCCGGCCTGTGTTTCGATTTTCACGGACACAACGATTACGGACTCGCCGTGGCCAACACGCTGGCGGCCGTTGAGGCGGGGATCCGGTGCGTCCATTGCACGGTGAACGGCATGGGCGAAAGGGCGGGGAACACGCCGCTCGACGAAACCGTGATCGGCATCCATGATTTTCTCGGTCTTTCCACGAACGTGGACGAAAAGGAGCTGTTCCGCGTCAGCCAGGCCGTCGAGGCCTATTCCGGATGCCGCGTCCCGTTCAACAAACCCATCTCCGGATCGAACGTGTTCACCCAGACGGCCGGCATACACGCGGACGGCGACAAGAAAGGCAATCTCTACCACACCCGGCTCATGCCCGAGCGTTTCAACCGGAAACGGCAGTACGCGCTGGGCAAGCTCAGCGGAAAATCCAGCCTGGATTACAATCTGGAAAAGCTGGGCATCACCCTGACCCCGGAACAGAAGCGGACGGTGCTGGACCGCATCGTGGAGCTCGGCGACCGCAAGGAGAGCATCACGGACGACGACCTCCCGTACATCGTGACCGACGTGCTCGACACGCCGGAAGAGAAGCGTTTCACATTCCGGTCCTGCGTCATCGTCACCAGCATGGACCTCAAGCCCATGGCCACGATCAAGGTTATTGTCCGCAATCCGGAGGACGGGAGCGAACAGGAGCTTGAATCCAGCGCCCAGGGCGACGGCGGATACGACGCGTTCATGAACGCCCTGCACGGCGTGGCGCACCGCATCGCCTTCCCCCTTCCGAAACTGGTGGATTACGCCGTCTCCATCCCGCCGGGCGGAAAAACGGACGCGCTGGTCCGGTGCGCCATCACCTGGCGCAGCGGCGAGGCGCTGTTCATGACCAAGGGCGTCAATTCGGACCAGGTCATGGCCGCGATCGAGGCCACGGAGAAGATGATGAACCTGACGGCGCTGCAGAAGGGGAAGACGGAGGGGAAGAGCCGGCCGGCGCCCTGAGCCCGGCGTCTGAACGGGTCGACTTTTTCCGGGGGCGGACAGTCAACGCCTCCCGGTTCCATGCGGTTCCGGGAGGCCTTTTTTCGCCTAGAAGAAAATCCAGGTGGTGAGGATGAAAACCGGAATCAGCACAACGAGGGAATAGCCCATGTATCCGAAGAAGCTCGGCATGCGGACGCCGCTTTCTTCGGCGATGGAACGCACCATGAAATTCGGCGCGTTTCCAATGTAGGTATTGGCGCCCATGAACACCGCGCCCAGGGAAATGGCTTTGAGGTAAACGGCATTTTCACAAATGAGCCGGCCGACCGCCAGGGGCTCCGGCATTCCGGGCGCGAAACGGCCGATGGCCGTGTTGAAAAATGTCAGATAGGTCGGGGCATTGTCGAGAAAACTGGACAGGAGGCCGGATGCCCAGAAATAATGCACGGGCGTGCGCACCGCCCGGATCAGGCCGGCCAGGGCGCCCTGTTCCCCGGCCTTCAGAATGGCGACGGCCGGGATGATCGTGACAAAGATGCCCGCGAACAGGACGGCCACCTCCCGGATGGGGCCCCAGGTAAACTCGTTCCGGGTCCGGATGTCCCGTGACGTGGTCATCCAGGACAGAAAGACAATCAGGAGCAGGAGGCAATCGCGGATCAGGTTCTGCAGGGGGATGTGAACGCCGGCCGCGTTCACCTCCGGGAGATGCCAGAAACCGCTGACCAGTACCGCGGCGACAATGCCCGCGAGGTAGATGAAGTTATGGCTTCCGGAGAGCCGGAGGCCGGGCCGACGGCTCTTTTCCTGCGGCGCGGTGTCCGCCTGAACGTCTTTCTTTTCTCTCCGCCACAGCCAGGTGTCCCAGAGAAAAAAAACGGCCAGGAGGATCGCAGTCACGAACGCCATTTCAGGCAACAGGCAGATCGTCCAGAAAAACGGGACGTGGTGAAGGAAACCGAGAAAAAGGGGCGGGTCGCCAAGGGGCGTGAGTGCGCCTCCGATGTTGCTGACCAGAAAGATGAAGAAAACCACCATATGGGCTTTTGTTTTGCGGTTCGCGTTGGCCCTCAGCACCGGGCGTATCATCAGCATGGACGCGCCCGTGGTGCCGGTCCAGGAAGCGATCACGGTTCCGGCCAGGAGGAGAATCGAATTGAGCAGGGGAGTGCCTGTCAGACTGCCTTCCAGACAGATGCCGCCGGATACCGTGAAAAGGGCACAGAGCAGGATGATAAAAGGTAGAAAATCGACCAGAATGACATGTTTCAACTCGGTCCAGGCAGGGGAACCGAAGGCTGCGATCAGGGGAATCGCCAGGAGTGCAGCCCAGAACAGGGAAACTTTTGGAAAATGTCTGTGCCAGAACCGGGGTTTCACGAGGGGCAGAAATGCAATGGAAAGCAGTATCCCGATGAAAGGAATGACGCTCCAGATCGGTAAAACTGATCCAAGAGAAGTCTGGCCGGGTTCTGACGCGAATATAGGTGAAGTTGATATAAATATTGTAAAAACAATGGATTTGCGGATCATCTCAATTCCTGATTTTTAGGGATATTGATGTTAATAAAATCGGCGCATGAAATCAATCGGAAACTGCTATTTAAAATTTTTATGGTTGTCCGGAATCCTTAATTGAGGACAACAGTGAATATAAGGCATGAAATTTGCAAAGTATGTGACTAAATGTTCATATCCCGGCAAATTGAACATTTCTCTTGACATTGATTTAATAAATATATAGATTAACCAGTAATTCGAGCAATATACTAATTTATATATAGTATTTCTTTACAGGTTTAATAACGAAACCATTGGGAGGTAAGTCCCATGAAAAAAATGCTAATGGTTGTGTTCGGGCTGTTGTTCGCGGTGTCGAGTTACTCGGCCGTGAACATGAGGCTGGTCAAGACACTGCATACCGATGACGGAACAAATGGCGTCATCCGGGTCGCTGTACAAGCATATTCTACATTTGGTTATAAAATATATCTCTTTTCCGGTCAATTCTATGTTGGAGACGATCTGCGGGATCTCACTCCGACGGTCATACAGAACGACCCTGATTATTTCCCGGATGGAGATTATCTGAAAAATACGAATTACTCCAATGGTTTTTGCTATTTCGAGTTTCTTTCAGCGAATGATGATGGCACCAACCTTAAAACAATTTCCAAGTCCACATGGGAAACGATTTATACCTTTGAATATCAGTATTCAAGCACACCCGGTTTTAAAACCACATTCGAATGGACCTCTAATGGCTCCTACCCGCTTTGGGAAGTGGATGCATGGAACACCTTTCTCGGAGAACCCTACATCCAGACCGGTACCCGGGCTTCGATGCCGGCGGATCTGACTGATGTGTCCCTGCCCGTCCAGATGCAGCGTTTCTTCGGCGAATACGCGTACGACGCCGGCGTGAAACTCAACTGGACCACGCAGAGCGAAGTGAATTCCGCCGGATTCCACATCCTGCGCAGTGAATCCCCGGACGCCGAGATCGGCTCCTGGACGCGCGTCACGGGCGCCATGATCCCCGGACAGGGCAACAGCTCATCGGCCATGGAATACGCGTTCAGCGATCCGAATGTGGGATGGGACAAGACCTATTACTACCAGATCCATGAAATCTCCACGGTGTTCGGCGACACCAGCAAGTCCTATTACGGCCCGCTGGCCGTCACCACCAAGCCGGCGCCCCAGGGCTTCCGCCTGTCGCAGAACTATCCGAATCCCTTCAATCCGACGACGCAGTTCGAATACGAAATCCGCGACGCGGCGCAGGTGAAGATCACGATTTTCAACCTGCTGGGCAAGGAAGTCGCCACTCTGGTGAACGGCCACAGGCCCGCCGGCATCTACGCGGTTTCGTGGGACGGCACCGACGCGGCCGGGCGGCAGGCGGCCTCGGGCATCTATTTCTACCGCATCCAGGCGGGAGACCGGACCGACATCCGCAAGATGACGAAGATGAAATAATCCTGTTCGCAAGGCAGTGATAGAGGCCGGTTCAAACGAACCGGCCTTTTTTTTATCCAAAATCCAGAAAACGCTTGACGAAGCGCATTTTTTTTCTTATTTTGCTACTATGAATAGAAACAAACGCGAAAGAGGGGGCATGGAGGACCGCGACCTGATCGAGGTGTTCGCGGCCATCCGCGATCCGGCCACCATGCGCCGGTTCTTCCGGGAAATCTTCACCCGCTCGGAAATCGCGGATCTCTCCCTGCGCTGGAAACTCATGAAGATGCTGAAAACCGGCATGCCCCAGAGGCGGATCGCGGAGGTGCTGGGCGTCAGTCTCTGCAAGATCACCCGGGGCGCGCGGCTCATCAAGGATCCGTCCACCGTCACCAACCGCTACATCGGTAAACCGAAGTCCAGGAGGAAACATGCGTGATGCGAAGAAGATATTGCTGACCGAGAAGGAGATGCCCGGTCAGTGGTACAACATACAGGCGGACCTGCCGAAACCGCTCCCGCCGGCCCTGCATCCCGGAACCGGCAAGCCGATCGGGCCGGATGATCTCGCTCCGATATTTCCCATGGGCCTCATTCAGCAGGAAGTCAGCCAGGAGCGGTTCATCGACATTCCGGAGGAAATACAGGACATTTACCGGATCTGGAGACCCTCGCCCCTGGTCCGGGCCCGGAACTGGGAAAAAGCCCTCGACACGCCAGCGAAAATCTATTATAAATGGGAGGGCACCAGCCCGGCGGGCAGTCACAAGGTCAACACTTCGGTTCCCCAGGCCTATTACAACATGAAGGAGGGCGTGAAGCGCATCGCCACCGAAACCGGGGCCGGACAGTGGGGCAGCGCCCTGGCATTCGCCTGCAACCTGTTCGGCATCGAGTGCAAGGTGTACATGGTCAAGATCAGCTTCAACCAGAAACCCTACCGCCGGCTGCTCATGGAAACCTGGGGCGCCAAATGCATCCCGAGCCCGAGCACGGACACGGAAGCGGGCCGGAAAGTGCTCGCTGAAAATCCGGATTCGCCGGGATCCCTCGGCATCGCCATCAGCGAAGCCGTGGAGGATACGATCAAACGCGACGACACCCGGTATTCCCTGGGTTCCGTGCTGAACCACGTGATGCTGCACCAGACGATCATCGGTCTCGAGGTTAAAAAGCAGTTCGAAAAAATCGGGGAATACCCGGACATTCTGGTCGGATGCGTGGGGGGCGGTTCCAATTTCGCCGGTTTCAGCATCCCCTTCGTGCGCGACAAGATCGTGGACAAGAAGAAGACGCGCATCATCGCGGTCGAACCCCTGGCCTGTCCGTCCCTGACCAAGGGCCTGTACCGGTATGATTTCGGCGACACTTCGGGACTGACGCCCCTGCTGCGCATGTTCACGCTGGGGCACAATTTCATGCCGGCCCCGATTCACGCGGGAGGCCTGCGGTATCACGGCATGGCGCCGATCATCAGCCACCTGTACGATCTCAAGCTCATCGAGGCGGTGGCCGTGCATCAGCGGCCGGTGTTCGAAGCCCTGATCAGCTTCGCGCGCACCGAAGGCCATGTGCTGGCGCCCGAAACCGGCCATGCGGTCCGTACCGCGATGGATGAAGCGCTGAAATGCAAACAATCCGGAGAGAAGAAAGTGATCGTCTTCAATGCCAGCGGGCACGGGCACTTCGACATGGGATCCTACGAGCGTTATCTCAGCAACAATCTCGAGGATTACGAGTACCCGGACGAACTGGTCAAGGAAGCGCAGAAGCACCTGCCCGTTGTGCCGGAATAACTTCAGACTGGACCCAAATCAAAAAAGCCCCTTCGGGATGAAGGGGCTTTTTTCGTGGGTTTCGGGTCGGGCTGAAACCGTCCGAAAGCGGAATACGAAGGAATGCGGACGCGTTCCGGCCCGCGCCGGAACAGCCAAAAGCATTGGTTTTTTTCTGGAAACCGCCCTACATTACCGCATGACCCGGAAACAACGACGCCGCGTTCAACCGGAGCGGTCCGGCATCCAGCCGTCCAAGGTGATCTCCGCGAGCCGGAGAACGGAAATGCCTGGATTCTTCCCGGAACGGCTGGTCC
>JAFGAX010000139.1 GCA_016933415.1 bacterium | reverse complement strand
TGGCCGTTTCCGGAAATCACGTTCGAGCAGGGGCTCCCCGATCCGACGGTGTTGTTCCGCGACCCGCCCGAGATCCAAACTCCGCACCATCCATTGCCCAGGCCCGAAGTTCCCGACCGGTCCGTGCCGATGAAGTTGAAGAAAACGCTGTTGTCGCGCGCGCCGTAGATTTCCACGCCGTACTGGCTGTTGCCCGAGATGACGTTTTTGTTGATGAAACTGCCCGACATCACCCCGATCGTGTTTTCGTCCGCATCGTTACCGATGAGGACTCCGACACGGTTGGGGATGGCGGTTTCTCCCGCCGGATCCGTTCCGAGGTAGCAGCCTGAAACCCTGTTTCTGTCCGAGTTCTCGGATAAAATCTGGATTCCGGAAATGTCGAATCCCGAGATCGTCAGGCCGCTGACGGTGTTGTCCGCCGACTGGACGGTCAGGCCGCTCGCGCTGGCGCCGGCGTTCCGGCCGTCGATAAAAATTTCAGGACCGTCCGGGTTGGCGTCGTCGATAGCTGTCTGGTACAGTCCGTCGACCGTTGTACCTCCGTCGGACAGGACCGGCAGAGGCGACAGGGGCTTGATCGTCCACACCGTGCCGTTGAAACCCGGGTCCGTCCGGGGAATGGCGAAGGTGACCTCGTCCGGCCCGGCATTCGTGTTTGCCTGTTCAATCGCCCAGCGGAGGGAGTTCTCGCCGGCGTCCTGCGTGTTAAGCACGGGAAAGGTGGAAGGCACGGCCGGAACGGCCGCGAGCCAGACCGCGCAAACGGCCATCGAAACGGCGGCCCTCTGTAAAACATCACGGTTTTGGATGGTTTTCATATATCCTCCCTTCAATACGTGAGAATGGCGGATTTCAAAGTGCGGGATCATGGGAACCTGTTCCATTCGAATCAAGCCGACCGGGAAGCGGGAGAAGAAAGAAGCGGAGGAATCCGGTCTGGTTCCGGATGATCTGTTCGATCCCGGAGCGGCTGTATGTTTCACCGCAACGGATTAAACCGGATCGATGGGGATTGTCCGGTCCGTACCCGGAATAATATACGAAGTTAATTTCTCAACATCAAAAGGAGTTTTTTCGGGGAACGGCGGAAAGCCCTTCCCGAAGGCGACTTCATCTTGACAACCCGGGTGGGAAGAGGGCCTTCGAGACGGTTTCGTCCGGACAGTCCTGCATGACGGGCCGGACGGCTGTCCGCGCCGGGAGGTTACAGACCCGCGAAGTGCGTCGTGCGGATGTTTTCATCCGAAACTCCTTCGTCTCTGTCGCTGAGTCTGGGTACTTCTCGTCGAAGACGGTTTTTCCGCCCCTTCCCCGCATTCGGAACACACCGCCCGGTGCACGTTGATGGTGCCCCCGCATTTCCGGCAGGTCCATCTCCGCTTTTCTTCCGCCGCGAATTTCCGGATTCCGGAACGCCGGATGGCGGCCAGGTTTTCCAGCATGCTCATGTTGTACTTCGTCCGGTATCGCTTGTCCAGATCCTTCAACCGCTGACACGGCTTATCATCCCGCTCCAGGCAGAACCTCGCCCGTCCGGTCCGGATGAGGTCGCAGTTCAGGATCCTGCACCGGACGCAGGACGCCGGTTTGAATGCGGGTTCCGCCCGGCATCCTGGGCAATGGTCCTTTTCCCGCAGATACGCCATGCAGATGCCGCAGTTCATTCCGCAGGGCGCGATCAGCGCCGTTGCGTTGAGCCGTTTCATTTCGGGTCCCTCTGTTTCTCCGATCGCCGCAGCGGATGGTAATGCACGTACACTTTCCGGAGCATGTGAATTTCGCTGACCAGATGCGCCTCGATTTCGTCCGCGATGCGGTCGCCCTCGAACACGCTGAGGCGTCCGTCAATGGCGACGGTGATGTTGACCACGAAATAGGGGCCGAACCGGTGCGCGTGAATGGACTCGATGCGCCGGATCGACCGGAATCCGGATAGTTTGTTCCGGATCGTTGCGTCGATTTCACGGCTCGGAACCGAATCCATGAGCTCGTCCGCGGATTCGCGGAGAATGTCGATTCCGGTTTTCGTCACGAGCACGGCCACGACGGCGCCCGCAACCGGATCCATCCATTCCACTCCCAGCAATCCGAATCCGATGCCGGCGGCGACGCCGGCCGATGCGAAGATGTCGTTCCGGTGGTCTCGGGCCAGCGCGGATATCGTGATATTGCCCGTTCTCCGGCTGACCTTCGATGCCTGAAGCAGCAGAAAAATCTTGAGGGCGATCGTGAAAAAGGCCACCCATAAGGTGAACCGCCGGATGGGTTCCTCCGATGCATTTCCGGTCCACATGTCGAATGCCGCATTCACGGAGTCCCAGAAAATCGCCATCCCTGTGGTGATCACGAAAGCCCCGACGACGACCGCCGAGATGCTCTCGAACTGGTGGTGCCCGTAGGGATGTTCCGGGTCCGCGGGTTTCGCGGAAAGGGAAGTGAAAATCCGAACCACGATGAAATACACCACATCCGAAATGGAGTTGACCCCGTCCGCCAGCAGAGCCTGGCTGTGGCCGATAATTCCAGCCGCCAATTTTGAAATTGCCAGAACGGCGTTGGCGGCCAATCCCAGGTTGACGACGGCCGCCGCATCCGACCGGCGTTTCCGTTCCGCTGCACAGTCCGCAATTTCCGGTAACGCTCCCGTCGAAGAACGTTCCGGATTTTCGGATCCCGCTTCCGCCATGGATCGTTTTTTCCCCGCCCCCATTCTAGCCTCCGTTTGCGCCATCCGTATCAGACGATCGCGTCGTCAGGTTTCGGCCTGAACCCCCGTTTTTCTCCGCCGCAACGCCCGGGCCAAACGGGACATCCCGGTCCGGATGGCGCTTCAAGTGTGTCGATCATGAATGACAAGCGTTACGTTTTCCCCTTTGCAGGGAGGCAACCCAAACAGGAACCCGGTCCGCATCAGGGACGTTCCTCCTTCTTCGGGCCGAAAAGATTCACGCCGAACAGCCGGAAGGAAGGCGCCCGGTATTCTTTAGGCAGATACTCGGCCGGCACCGTCGTCTGATTGCCGTCGCGCACCGCGCCGTAATGCGGGGACATGATCTCCACGCCGGCTTGATTGAACTTGTCCTGGATTTTCGAATGCAGCCCGGAATAGATGCCCGACATGCCGCACGAATCGTGCGTATACGCGTTCAATTCATAGGACACATGGAAATCATCGAGGCTCTTCTGCAGAACGAACGGAGGCGGGTCGTCCAGAATGTTTTCGGTTTCGCCGGCGGCCGCCAGCAGCAGTTCATGAACCCGCTTCCACGGCACGTCGTATCCGATCGTCACGGTTGTGTGGAGAATGAGGCCCTTTTCCTGCGCGGACGAGCTGTAGTTGACGATGTGGCTCCCCAGCACCATGGCGTTGGGAATGGTGATGTCCACGTTTTTAACGGTCCGCACCCGCGTCACCAGCAGTGTCTTTTCGACGACATCACCCTCCGTATCGGCGATCCTCACCCGGTCTCCCAGAACGAAGGGGCGCATGTAGGTCAGAACGATGCCCGCGACGACATTCGAAACGGCCGAGGTGGAACCCAGCGAGAAAAGAACGCCCAGGAAAACGGAAATCCCCCTGAAAAACGGGGAGTGCGATCCGGGCAGGTATGGGAAGATGATGATCGCGGCCAGCACCATGATCAGAAACCGGACGATTTTAAACGTCGGCAGGGCCCAGTCACGGTAGAAACCGGGGATGTCGATCCTTCCGGAATGCAGTTCATTGAAAATCATTCTGACGAACCGGATGATCGCATGAAACACGAAAACCATCACGATAATGAAGAACAGATTCGGCAGGAAACCGACGACGGCGTTCACTGCGGTTTTCAGCGGGGTCAGCACATATCCGATCAGCTTTTCCGCCCAGGTCTCGCTGAACGAAAACAGGCTGAACACCACCGTCAGGTATAAGTAGGCGATGAAAACCATCAGCGCGAAACGGCCGACCTTGTTCATGAACGTCAGAGCCTCGACCGTGCGGTCCGCGGAAAGCACTTCCACCGTCTTGATGCGGATGGACCGGATCTTGGTCCCCTTCCATTTCCGGAATTGACGGTTCAGCCACCGCGACAGCACGTGGACGCCCCTGTAGAGCGCCGAAAAAACGACCGTGTCGAATATGAGCCACGCGAGTTTCGCGATGACGGGCTGCATGTCCCATCTGCGCGTGTAGGGCCAGATTTGAAGGGTCCTGCTGATGAACAGCGTGACGGCGAACAGGACCAGCACGAACCAGACTCCCTTCAACAGAATCCGCAGAACAGCGGCCACCGAGGAGGCCCGGATGAGGTCCCGATTCCGGTACCGGACGTGGAGCCGGTTCCACCTGCCGAGCCTGTCCACCGTGCGGCGGAGGAACGGAAACAGGCGGGAGCACACAAAAAGGAAAAGGGACAGCAGGGCCGCGTAACCCAGCGTCCACAGGCCCTTCTGGATGAGATTTTTTCTGCTGTACGCCTCCCTTCTTTCTTCCAGTTTCGAGACGAGTTTGTCTCGATAGCGGCCGGCCAGCTCCCTCCCCGGCATGCCCGCGACGGCCGCGTCCTCCCGGGTGACCGCGAGGATCGGTTCCCCGAAAAGCTCGATCAGCAGGTAATCCGACCGCTCCGCGATTCGAATGGAATCGTAGGCGAGCGTGTCGTTCCCGGCCAAACCCCGGACGGCGCGGTTGACCGCGTCGGCCCTTCTCTCCGCGTTGAAAACGCCGATGCCGTTCGAAACGGAAAAGAGCGTATCGCCGTCCAGGACGACCGGGTATCCGCGGGGCGGTTTCGGGCCGCCCTGGCTGAACGCCGGACGGGAGCAGAGAAGAAAAACCGCCGAAAACGCGGCAATGAGCCGGTTTCTCCTTTGCCTGTTCATAACGATCCTTTCAGATTGGCTTCCGCCCGAGCGCGCGTCCGCGCTTCCGGAGTCGTTCGGACGTTCGATGGTTCCGGCCGGATTCTCGCGCAGGCGATTTTTTCGGGATCCTTCACGTTGAAAAGACTCTTTCCGCCTCATCCCGCGATGAACAGCCCCAGCGCCAGCAGGGCCGGAGTCAGCAGGACGATGATCACGTTCAAGCCGAGCGCCGGTATCAGGGCCTCCGGATGCTCCGCGTTTCTCCGCGCCAGGCGGTAGGCTTTCGCGGACAACGGGACAGTCAGCAGCATCAGAAGCGCGGCCGCGGGAAACACGCGGAGCAAAACCGCGGCCGGAACGATCAGGTAAGGCAGGAGCAGAAAAACGCCGTATATCACCGCGCTCTTTTCCCGTCCGATCCGCACGGGGAAATGCCTCCGGCCCGCGGTCCGGTCCGCTTCCACATCCGGGAACTGGTTCAGGAGCAGGAGATCGCTCACCAGGAAAGTCGGAACGAGGGACGCGGCAAGAGCCGCGGCCGTGACCGTGCCGGTCAGGGCGAAATGACTGCCCGTCACCATCAGAACGCCGAACCCCAGGCCGGGCGCGGCCAGGCAGAGAACCGGATGCTTCACCCACCAGACCGTATAGGTGACCGCAATGAAGAGCCCGAAAAGCCCGATCGGCAGGATCAGCCATCCCTGTATCTTGATGAAATACAGACCGATGGCCGCGGTGATCAGAAAGCACAGAATTCCCAGCGCCAGCGCGGCGGGCGCTTTCTCCGGATCGGCCTGGAGCGTGCCGCTTCCGCCGCTGAAAGGCGTGCGCCGGGTCCTTGCGTCCAGTCCGCTTCGGAAGTCGAAGTATTCGTTGAACACATTAACGCAGGCGTGGGCAGCCGTCGCTCCCAGGATCACGATCAAGACAGGAACCGTCCGCCACTCATGCGTCTGATGCCAGGCTGTGGCCGCGCCCACGGCCGCGCACACCGGAGCCAGGATTAGAAAAGGGGCGCGAAGGAGGCCGGCCGCCTGCTTGAAGAAAGACATGCGGGGAGCCCTCGAATATACAGGAATGCAAAAAAGTAGGAACAAAACGGGGGATTGTCAACCGAATTTAACGCGCGGCCGGATACGGATCTGGAGCCCGGACAAGCCCGCTCCCCGCCGCACAGAGGGATCACCCGAGCCGAAGGTTCGTCCGGGAAACGATCAAAGGGTCGACTCTCCGCGCGGAGGCTCCCGCCTCCGCGCCGGCGCCGCAGGGGCGGGAACGTCCGCGAAGTGAAAGCCGGACCGAAAAAAAAGCCCCGGGCCGAAGAGCCGGAGGCGCAAAATCCCGCGCGATGACAGCGGACGGTTCAGGTCCTGTCCAGTTCCGTCCGCACGGTCTGCAGCAGGTCCACGAGCGTGAAAGGTTTCTGCAGGAAGCGGAATCCCTTCCGGCGGATGACCTTCCACTGCGACTTCGTGTCGGTGTAGCCGCTGGTCAGCACGACTTTCATCGCGGGCCGTTTTTTCAGAACGTTCTCGATGAGCGTGATGCCGCTGCCGTCCGGAAGCACCACGTCAGTGAACACCATGTCGAACGCGGCGCCTGCTTCCCGGAAAGCCGCGAGGCTCTCCTCGAGCGTCGACACCGCGTGCACCCGATATCCGTATTTTTCAAGCGCGCGCATGCTGAATTCACGCACCATCCGTTCGTCTTCGACGACCAGAATGCGTTCCCCCCGGCCCCTGAAATCCCCGGCCGCGACGACCGGCACCGCCGGCTCCACGACCGAACCCGTTGCCGCGGGCAGGTAGATCTTGAATTCCGATCCCTGCCCCGGTTCCGAGTAGACGCTGATCCACCCATTGTGCATCTTCACGATGCCGTACACCACGGACAGCCCCAGACCCGTGCCCTTGCCCGGGCCCTTGGTGCTGTAAAACGGCTCAAAAATGCGCTCCCGGACTTCACGGCTCATGCCGGAGCCCGTATCTGAAATCGAAAGCCGGACGAACCGGCCCGGCCGGGCCTCGGATACCATGCGGCAGTAAAAATCGTCCAGCTCGACGTTTTCCGTGCGGATCGTCAGTTTGCCCCCCCGGGGCATCGCGTCCCGGCCGTTCACCGACAGGTTGACGATGACCTGCTCCAGGGTGCCGCGGTCGGCCAGCACGTTCCACAGGTCCGGATTCGTGTGCGTCACGATCTCGATGTCTTCGCCGATGAGCCGGTGCAGCATTTTCAAAAGGTCTTCCACGGCCCGGTTGATCTGCAGGGGCGCCATATGGGTAAGGTGCCTCCGGCTGAACAGCAGGAGCTGACGCGTCAGTTCCGCGGCCCGCTGGGACGCGGCCTGGACCTCCTGCAGATCCCGGAGCGCTTCATGGTCATCCGGAATCTTCATCAGGGCCAGATCCATGCACCCCTGAATGGCCGTCAGCAGATTGTTGAAATCATGCGCCACGCCGCCGGCCAGCGTTCCGATCGCCTCCATCTTCTGGGACTGGAATAGCTGGGTTTGAATCTTGGTCTTCTCGGCCTCGGCCCGCTTCTGCTCGGTGACGTCGAGCCTCACTTCGACCGTACCGATGATTTCGCCGTCGTCGCCCCGCACCGGATAGGCCCGGCCGGCCCAGATCCTGCCGTCCGGCGTCGTGTGCTCCGTCCGCTGGGGGAATCCCGTTTCCAGAATGTCGGGGATCGGGCAGTCCGGACAGGGCCTGTCGGATCCGCTCCAGAGCTCGTGACAGCGCCGGCCCACGAGCTGGCCGGATGCGGCGCCGAAGGTCTGCTCGGTCAGCGGGTTCGCCCATATGATGCGGCGGTCGAGGCTCTGATAGGTGACGCTTTCCAGCACGCTTCCGAGAATCAGGTTTTTCTCGCGTTCCGATTCGCGAAGCGCACGCTCGCTTTTTCGAAGCGCCTCCTCGGCCACGGTCTGTTCGGTGACGTTCTGCGAGACGATGATGGCGCCCTTGGGAAAGGGCGAGATCGTCACGCGGATGTATTTCGACTTGTACTTGAGGGCGGGAAAAGTTCTGGAAGTGTTCCGCGCCATGCAGGCCATGAGCTCGGCGTGCATGTCGATTTCATGGTGCGCGGCATAGTCGACGTACATGAGGTCGCCCCGGTCCGGAAGCCGGCCCTCGGACGCCTTTTTGGCGAGGTTGAAATCAGTAACCCGGCCCTGCCGGTCGACAATGATGGTTTCAAGCGGATGATAATGGAACAATTCGAGATCGAGCGAAGGATCGGCGGAGGGAATCCGGCCGTCGCGCGTTCCCGACGAATAATCGTGTTGCCGAGAGACTCGGGAGCGCGCGCCGTCTCCCGCCGGCGCGGTTTCCCCTTGGGGTGGCAATTCCATGGTTTCGTGGGTTCCTCATTGATGCTGCCCGGTGCTGCCGAAATCGCGGCTGATTCTCGAAAACCGATACAGAAGTTCAAGTTCAGGAAAAACCGCTGGAAATGCAAGCCCTTTGAGAAATGTGACGAAAATTTAACATCCGAAGCGCGCGGAACCGCGCGCCCCGCTCAATTCCCTCCCGCCTGCAGCTGGGCTTTGCGGAATTCCAGCCCCCGTTCGATCAGGTCCCGCATCTGGTCGACCTTCAGGGGCTTCGTGACGTAGGTGTAGGCCTCCTCCTCGATGGTCTCCGTGATGGCGTCGGCCGAGGGGAAGCCCGTCACCATGATGATGACGGCATGCGGGTCCTTTTCCTTGACCTTGTGAAGGAATGTGACGCCGTCCATTTCCGGCATCTTGACGTCGACCACGAACAGATCGATCGGCTGCCGCTGGAACTTCTGCCACGCCACTTCCCCGTTTTCCGCCTCGACGGGCGTGTGGCCGAGGTCCTCCACGATGCGCCGAATGAACCGGCGGACCATGTCTACGTCATCCGCGATCATGATAGTGGCCAAGACAACCTCCCTTCAAGTATGGCGGCGCCGCCGCCGCGTCCGTCCGAACCGTCCGGCACCCGTCTCCTAGAACCGGTCCGGCGCGATCCGGGGTCCGTGTTTCTCCTTCGCCTCCCGGAGCCGCCGGATCTCCTCCCCGATCACGTCGAACAGCTCGGGGGGCGTGTCCCGCACCTCGGTCCGGTAGATTTTTTCGATGCGTTCCATTTTCGCGAGATACTGGTCGACACGGATCGTGAACTGTTCCGTGTAGGCCTCAGGGGAGTACGCCTTGCCCTGAAGCGTCCGGAAAATCTCTTCCAGATCCGTGTATTCCGGAATGAACCCCACCGGCGTCCGGATGGCGCCGGCCTCGCCGTGCGCCCGCCGCTCCATCCATTTCAGCCACACGGCCTTGTCGGTCTTCTCGTTCAGCCAGCGGCCGTCCTCCCCGCGCAGAAAATAATTCACGCCGAAAACCGGCGGGGCCTGGCGCAGGTTTCGCCCCATGTCCAGGTTGTTCCGGATATAACGCCCGAGCGGAATGGACACGAAATCCAGGTTCGACATGGGATCGAAATTCACCACCCCTTCCTTCGAGAGCGTGGCCGCCGTGGTCTCCGATTCGAGCGAGGCCGCGATGGTGGCGATGCCGTGGACCCAGTCGAACGCCTGCCGCACCGGCACCCAGGCCGAGGAATCCCTCGCCCCGTAGATGACGCCGCCCACCGCGACGCCCTCGGGGTTGTCCAGTTCCGGGTCCACGTTCTCCAGACAGTTCAGGCTGAGCGTGAACCGGCCGTTCTTGTGCGACGGGTCGATCTCCCGGCCCTTGGCGTCCTTCTTGCCGGGGGCCCACTCTCCGGAATGGTTGATGCCACTCGGAGGCACCGGGCCGTCCTTGCCGATCCAGTACACGGTCTTCCCGGGCGTCACCAGAACATTGGAGAAAATGATCTCGTTCGGCGCGTGCAGGGTTTTCCAGAGGATGGGATCGTCCTTCGAATTCACGCCCATGATGATGCCGAACATGCCCTTCTCGACATTGACCGCGCGGAGCTTCCCGTCAAGGTTCCGGAGATAGGCGATGTCGTCCCCGACGATGGTCTCCCCGCGCATCATGGAAGTCGAAGTCTTGCCGCACAGGGAGGGGAAAGCACCGGTGAAATAGGTCTTGCGGCCCGCGGGTCCGTGCACGGCCATCACGAACATGTGTTCGCACAGCCAGCCCTCGGAGGAGGCCTGATGGATGGCCAGACGCATCGACAGCTTTTTCAGGCCCAGGGTGTTTCCGCCGTACTGGGTGTTCGAGCTGTACACGGTCCGGCCCACGGGATCCACGTACACACGCCTCAGCGGAATGTTTTTGCTGACGCCGTTCTCGAGTTCGCCCTGGCTGTGAACCACCTTGAAGAACCGGGCTTTCTGACCCTGGCGTTTGAATTCCTCGTATCCCTGCCGGTACAGCAGGTCGAGATTGTGCGCGACGTAGGTGGAATCCGTAACCTGGCAGGCCAGAACCGTGAAGGGCGACCGCACGGGACCCAGGCAGAAGAAACGAACCCACATGACCCGGCCCTTCATCGCCCCGCTCAGAATGCCGCGAACCTCCGCCGTTCCCTTGAGACGCTCCATGGTGTTGAAATGCGGCCCGAGATCCTCGCCCTCGGGGACCAGGATGCGCGTGTTCTCCTTGTCCCGGGCCTGGTCCAGAATACTGTCGAAATGATAGGTATGCCCCGCGATCGGCAGCGGGAATTCCTCGCCGTCGGCCAGCGCCTGTTCCCGGACGGTTTTCAGATCCTCCGGGGAATCCGTGACCACATAAACCGATTCCGGATCCAGGAGTTCCACGGCATCGGCCACGAACGCGAACAGTTCGGCGTTGTCGATTGCGGACAGGCGTTCCAAATGCGCGGGGGTGACGCGTTGTTTCAGAATTTCAACAGCGGAAAGCGGCATGCATTGCTCCGTTGTGGTGGTGATGATCGGCTCTACCGCACGCCCGAAATCGAGTCATACGACAGAATGAAAATATTTCCGAAAGTGAATATGAATCCTTCAGACAATTTAACACTCGTAATATTCAATGTCAACCGATAAATACCGGGCCGCCTCAGGCGTACAATCCCCGCATTTCCGCGGCCTTGACCACACGCGTGATTCCCACGATGAAAGCGGCCGTCCGCAGGGCCACTTTATACTGCTTGGCCGTGGTCATGACGTCGTTGAAGGCGTGCACCATGATCCGTTCAAGATCCTTGTTCACCTGTTCCTCGGTCCAGTAATAACCGGTCCGGTTCTGCACCCATTCGAGGTAGGAGACGGTGACACCGCCCGCATTGGCGAGGACGTCCGGAATGATGTGCACGCCCTTGGCGCGGAGAATCAGGTCCGCCTCAGGCGCGGTGGGGCCGTTGGCTCCCTCGGCGATGATGCGGGCGCGGATGCGGCCGGCGTTCTCCTCGGTGATCTGCCCCTCCAGCGCCGCGGGGATGAGAATGTCGCAGTCGGCTTCCAGGAGCTTCATCGGATCGTCCAGCCGGCGGACCTTGCAGTGTTTTTCGAGATTTTTCAGGGTCTTGCACGAGCCCGACCGCATGCATTCGAGGGCTTTGTCGACGGGAATGCCGTCTTGATTCTCGTATGCGCCGTCCACGTCGGAAATCGCGACGATTTTCGCGCCCATGGACTCGAGTATCCGCGCGGCATGGGAGCCCACGTTCCCGAACCCCTGGATGGCGATGCGGGCGCCCTTCAGTTCCATGCGGACGTGCTCATGCTGCACCATCTCGCGGACACAGATCGCGACGCCCAGAGACGTGGAGCAGGACCGGCCCTGCGATCCGTACAGTTCCAGGGGTTTTCCGGTGATCACGTCCGGGACGAACTGCTTGTAATGCATGGAATACGTGTCCATCATCCAGCCCATGATCTGCGGGTTGGTGTTGACATCCGGGGCGGGTACGTCCTGGTTCGGGCCGAAAAGATCCGCCAATTCGGCGAAATAGCGCCTTGCCAGGCGCTCCAGTTCATTCACGCTGAGTTTGACGGGATCGACCACGACTCCGCCCTTGCCGCCGCCGAAGGGCACGTTGACCACCGCGCACTTGTAGGTCATCCAGAAGGCCAGGGCCTTGATCTCGTCGGGATTCACATCCGGATGGAAGCGGATGCCGCCCTTGGCGGGGCCGCGCACCGAACTGTGCTGGCACCGGTATCCCTTGAAAATCCGGATGGAGCCGTCGTCCATGCGGACCGGCAGGTTGACTTCGGTCATGCGCCGGGGCTCCCGGATCATGGCGACCTGGTCGTCCGTCAGGTTGAGAATTTTCGCGGCTTCGTCGAACTGCCGCATGGCGATGGAAAACGCGTTCATGTTCATCATGTGCGCTCCTCTGCTGGCGCCTGCGTTTCCTCGCGCATCCACGCCGGACCGGCCGTCACGAAGGACGGACCTTCGGTTCCGATCCCGCGTCGGTGCGAGCCGGATGCTTCCGCGCCGGTTAGATGGTTTCGGCCTCGTCGATCAGCATGATGGGAATGTCGTCCTCGATACGGTAGCGGAGCCGGCAGGCCGGGCATTCCAGCCGGGCCTCTTCCGGTTCGTATTTCAGATCGCCCTTGCACTTGGGACAGGCGAGTATGTCAAGGAGTTCGGGTTTGAGCATGGGCCTCTCTTTCTGTCGGTTGTTTCCGCGGCTTTGTCAGCAGGTCCACCACGCCGGGTTCCGCGCGGACGGGTCTTCCCGACGGGTTCGTGAAACAGTGCAGGGTCCGGCCGCGGGCCAGAATCCGGCCCGTATCCGCCTCAGCCGCCTCGTATAGAAGTTCGACGATGAGCCGGCTCACTTCGCCGATCCGGGTCCGGATTTCCACCACGTCGTCATACCGTGCCGGCGCCAGGTACAGGCACGAGACTTCCCGAACGGGCAGGAGAAAACCGCTCTCCTCCAGCGCCCGGTACGTCAGGCCCAGGCCGCGGAGCATTTCCGTGCGCGCCGCCTCGAACCACTCGATGTACCGGCTGTGGTAAGCCACACCCATTCGGTCCACTTCGGCGTAGCGGACGCGTGTCCGGTAAACCGCCGAGGCCGGAGCCGCGGACTCCGGACGGCCGGCGCCGGGGTTCGGATCCATTTTCATGCCTGCCTGTAGAACCCCATCCGGCCGTACTTCTCGAGCCGCTGGCGCATCAGGTCATCGGGTTTCACCCGCGACAGATCATCGAGGTGCTTCAGCACGGCCGTTTTGAGCGAAGCCGCGGCCGCGTCCCGATCACGGTGCGCGCCGCCGAGGGGCTCCCGTATGATTTCATCGATGACGCCCAGCTCCAGGAGATCCGGCGCCGACGGTCTCAGAATTTCCGCAGCCTGGTTGGCCTTGGCCGCATCCTTCCACAGAATGGCCGCGCAGCCCTCCGGTGAAATCACCGAGTACCAGGCGTTTTCCATCATGAGAATGCGGTCCCCCATTCCGATGCCGAGCGCGCCGCCCGAGGCGCCCTCGCCGATGATGGCCACAACGATGGGAACAGGCAGGTGGGACATCTCGAACAGGTTCCGGGCGATGGCCTCGCCCTGGCCCCTCTCCTCGGCCCCGAGGCCCGGATACGCGCCCGGTGTGTCGACGAGCACGACGACCGGACGGCCGTACTTGGCCGCAAGTTTCATCAGCCGTATCGCCTTGCGGTATCCCTCGGGGTTCATCATCCCGAAATTCCGGTGAATTTTCTCCTTCGTCGTCCGGCCCTTCTGCTGCCCCATGACCATGACGGGCCGTCCGTCCAGAAAGGCCGGGCCCGCGACCAGCGCCGGATCGTCCCCGAACAGCCTGTCCCCGTGCAGTTCAGTGAACTCGGTGAACACGCGCTCGATGTAATCGAGCGTGTAGGGCCGCTCCGGGTGCCGCGAAAGAAGCACACGCTGCCAGCGGCTGAGCCTGGAATAGGTGTCTTCCATCAGCTTCTGAAGTTTCGTTTCCAGCCGCTTGATTTCATCCGTGAGCTCGACCTGCTGTTCCGCGGAATAGGCGCGCATATCCGCGATTTTCTTTTCCAGCGCGAGTATCGGTTTCTCAAAATCCAGGACGAATGAAGCCATTCGTTTTCATACCTCTTGAAAAAACAAGGGGATGAAGATCTCCGCCGCACACGGCGTGGTTTGACAGGAAACCCGGATGACGGACGCCGCCCCGTCCCGCTGCGCGGGACCGGGGAATCAGACCCGTCGGAGCGGCCAGAAGCCTAATCTCCGATCATCCAGTAAAACATGGGCCAGAAGGACCAGACTTCTGGCCGCCCGGTTAAATGCGAAAAACCGCCTTGAAAAGGATTTCGATATCCAAAAGATAAGAATAATTTCTGAGATAGTAAAGCCTTACCCGCTCTTTTTCCTCCCCGGACATTCCTTTGCCTTCCCGTATCTGGACCAGCCCGGTCATGCCGGGTTTGAATCCGACCGGATCCGGTTTTCCTTCCCAGGGCCGCATTTCCGATCCCACCAGGCTGATCCGTCCTGCCAGCAGATCGACGAATAGAGGCGCCAGGCCGGTCCAGCCGCCCGCAGGCGCGTCCCCCCGGAAAGCCCTCAGAACCCGGACCGGATCCGCCGAGTCGCCCGCGACCGGCATGCGCCGCAGACGGATTCCTTTCCGCAGAAAAAGAGATGCCAGTGACACAAGCCAGGCCGGCGCCAGGAGGACCGCGGCGGACAGGTCCGTCAGCCGCTTGGCGATGCGGTTGTGTATCCTGTAGATGCGGTCCTCCAGGTCCATCATCGGCACGTCTTCGATGGAATCGATGGACGAACTGCCGATGATCAGGTCGAGCCCGCGGGGCGCCATCTTGAAGTCGATCTGGGACCCGCGGCTGCCGGCAATGGCGGCCACCACCCGGTGCGTGTCGATCGATTCCGGGGAGAAGATGACCGTCTGGATCCGGTTGGTCCGGGCGATGCGGGGGAGATCCGTGAGCACGCCCAGCCGGGGCGGTCCGTCGCCGGCGGGCCCGCCCAGGTCTTTCTCGGAGGAGGCGATCACGCCGACCATTTCGTACCCTGCCTCGATTCTCCGCCGCAGGCGTTCAAACAGGGTCTCCGCGTCCGGACCCGTTCCCACCACCGCAGCCCGCCTGCGCAGCAGGGTCCGGCCGATGTTGCCCAGAAACGGAAGATGCGTGAATTGCGGCAGAAAACGGATGATCAGTCTCCATCCGGCCAGCAGGACCCACGCGAATACGCCGGTCAGAACAACGACTTTCCGGGAGAACGCGTACTGGGGCAGAAAAAAGGTCAGGGACGCGTTCAGCACCAGGCCGAGCAGTACCCCGGCAGACGCCTTGGCCGAACTGAACAGGCCCTTCCGGTAGGCTCCGGCCGCATACAGACAGATGATCCAGACCGAAGTGTACAGCAGGTCCACCACCCGGTACGAATTCCAGTGCCGGAGCGTGCCGAACCGGACCCAGTGGGCCGCCGCCAGGCCGGCTTGAATCAGGACCACGTCCACCGCGGCCGGGGCCAGCCGGCCGGCCAGCCGGATCAGCACGTTCACCCCGGACCGGATCCAGATGCCCAGCCGCAGCAGCCACATTGGCAGAAAGTACCAGCCGGACCGGAAATGCTTTCGGACGAAAAGATGCATTGCGTCGTCGAACACCCGGATGGTGTCGAAAGACGCCTCTTGCGCGCTCCGCCCCTTGTAATGGACGATGCGGGTTTCCGGGACATAGACGATTTTCCACCCGGCCCTGCGGATCCGGTAGCACCAGTCGAGGTCCTCCCCGTACATGAAGAAATCCTCGTCCAGGAGACCGACCGTGTCGAGCACTTCCTTTCGGACGAACATGAAGGATCCGGACACCGCCTCCACTTCGGACGCGACATCGGGATCGAGGTAGGTCAGGTTGTACCGGCCGAACCACCGGGACCGGGGAAACAGGGCCGCCAGGCCGGACACCTTGGTGAACGCCACCCAGGGCGTCGGAAAACTCCTGCGGCATGCGGGCTGGAGGGTCCCGTCCGGATTCAGCACCTTGCACCCGATCATCCCCGCTTCGGGCCTGGCATCCAGCGCCTGGAGGCACACCCGGAACGTGTCCTCGCCCGCGATGGTGTCGGGATTGATCAGGCAGACCGCGCGGCCCTTCGCCTGGCGCAATGCCTGGTTGTTGGCCTTCGCGAATCCGGCATTCACGTCATTGGCGATCAGGCGGACGCCGGGGAACAGACCGCGGACCATGGACACGCTGCCGTCTCCGGACGCATTGTCCACGACGAAGATTTCCGCGGGAATACCTTCCAGAGCCCTCCGGACCGAGCGCAGCGTCTGCTCGAGGTAGGGTTTGACATTGTAGCTGACAATGACAACCGAAATGTCGGGGCCGGATTCCATGGCGTCAGAGTTTCCCCGCCAGGCTCAGAAAGCGCAGTTTCCACACCATCCAGGCGGCCTCCCGGACAATGCGCGAACTCATCTTGGAATAGCCGACGTTACGGTCGGTGAAAATGATGGGAATCTCGATGATGCGGAATCCCGCGCGCTTCGCCAGAAAGGTCATCTCGATCTGAAAGGCGTATCCGTCCGACCGGATCCGGTCGAGCGGAATCGCCTCCAGCACGCGCCGGTGAAAGCACTTGTATCCGCCGGTGGCGTCCTGGATCGGAAGGCCGGTGACGAACCGGGTGTACCGGTTGGCGAACCAGGACAGCAGGAGGCGGGACATCGGCCAGTTGATGACATTCACGCCCTGAACGTAGCGCGAGCCGAGGACGAGATCCGCGGATTCGGCCGCGGCCAGGAAACGCGGGATGTCATCGGGATCGTGGGAAAAATCGGCGTCCATCTCGAACACCAGCCGGTATCCGCGCTCCAGCGCGAACCGGAATCCCGCCACATAGGCGGTGCCGAGCCCCTGTTTGCCGGGCCGCGTGATGAGATGCACCCGGCTTTCGGTCCGCATGACCGCCTCAACCGCCGCGGCCGTGCCGTCCGGCGAGCCGTCGTCCACGACCAGAACCTCGACGGCCGGATGCTGCCCGAGTACGCGCGGGATCAGCGGAACGATGTTGCCGACCTCGTTGTAGGTCGGGACGATGACGAGGATGCGATTGTCCATGCGATCTGGGTTCCGGTTAAAGAGTTCAAAGTTTAAAGTTCAAAGTTCAAAGGAAAAGAATGTTCTGCTGAACCGTGAATATTTCATTTTTTCTTTGAACTTTGAACCTTGAACTTTGAACTGTCTTTTCAGAGCTTCGCTCCGCCTTTCCGGAACTCCGCCAGCTTCTTTTTCAGCTCCGGGTACTTGAGAGCGAGGATCTCCGCCGCAAGCACGGCCGCGTTCTTCGCGCCGGCTTTGCCCACGGCCACGCACGCCACGGGGATGCCGGGCGGCATCTGGACGATGGAATAGAGCGCGTCCACTCCGCCCAGCGCGGATCCCTCGAGCGGCACGCCGATCACGGGGAGCGTCGTGTGCGAGGCGATCACGCCCGGAAGCGCGGCCGCCATTCCTGCGCCCGCGATGATCAGGTCGAATCCGGCGGCTTCGGCTCCCCGGGCGAAGGCGGCGACGGCCTCCGGATCCCGGTGGGCGGACATCACGGCCGTTTCGAAAGGGACGGCGAACGACGCAAGTCCGTCCGTGCAGGCCTTCATCACGGCTTCGTCGGACGGACTGCCCATCAGCACGGCGACTTTCATCAAATCGTCTCCTGGTTTGGGCCGACGCGGGGCGATCCCCGCTTCAGCATGAACGAAACGCCGCCCGGCAGGCTCGTGCCGATGGCGACGAGGTACGCCATGAATTCAACGGCCACGGCCTGAACGGCCGTCACGCCCACGAGTCCCAGCAGGACCACGCCGGACTGCTCGCGCAGTCCGATGCCCCCGATGGTCAGGGGCAGGGTCGCCAGAATGGCGATGATCGGGATGAAGAGAAAGTAAAAGACCGGCGGCACCGTCACCCCGAGCGAGCGGCCGACTCCGTAATGCGTCAGGATGCGGGCGGACTGGACCAGAACCGAGACCGCGGCGACGGACAGCAGGAGCCGGCGGTTCCGGCCGAACGCATGGATTTTCCGGTAGACCTCCCGCATTTTCACCTGCAGTTTCGCGGGCAGAAAGGGCCGGATCAGCCGCGTGAGCGGCTTGGCGAACCTCTTGTTGAAGAAGAAGAAACAGAGGAAGCACCACCCGAGCACCATGGCCGCGAAAGGCAGCCAGAACGCGCGGCCGAACGGATGACGGAGGCAGGCGAACGGAATCGCGGCCACCGAAAGTCCGGACATGACCAGAAATCCCACCATGCGGTCCAGTACCACGGACGAGACCGCGGACGTTCCCTTGCGCGGCTGGCGGCCCATGTCGAGCATGCGGTACACGTCCCCCCCCGCTCCGCCGATCAGGAAGTTGTTGAAAAAAAGACCGGTGAAATAGCAGTCCAGTATCCTGCGGCCCGGCGGCCGGATGTCCTCGGCGTTCAGCAGCATCCGCCACTGCATGGCTCCCAGCACATGGCTGGCCAGGAACAGCAGAAACGAGCCTGCGAGCCAGAGCAGATCCGCGGTGCGGATCAGTCCCGTGATCCGGTCCAGGCCGATGCGGCTCAACAGCCACCAGACGAGGCCCGCGCTCCCCGCGATTTTCAGGAACCGGATGCCCAGACGCCGGACCATCAGACTCTCCGCCGCAGGTCGCGGGCGCGCCTTGCGCCGCGGATGTAATATTCCCATACGATGCTGCCCCGGTACAGGGACCGGGGAATGCCCGCGCCCGGAGCCATCGCCTGTGTCTTGTGTCGCGCCCGCAGCAGCGACGGCAGCCGGCCGATCACGGCCGCAACCGCCGCGGGAACCGCCCAAAACCGTTTCGGCTGGCCGATGACGAGACCGCCGCAGGCGGCCGCGGATTCGAGAAACAATCGGACCGGCAGGATCCAGGCCAGATCCGCGGCCGGCAGGTTTTTCATCAGCATCATCAGACTGTTGCGGTGGTTCAGAATCATCTTGCGCATCCGCCCGCTCCCGAGCGTCCCGCCCGACTGATGCCGGACGACTGCGGACGGAACAACCGCGATGCCGTATCCCGCAGCCTGCAGGCGCCAGGCGAGATCGATTTCCTCCATGTGCGCGAAAAAAGATTCATCCAGCAGTCCGACGCGTGCCAGCGCCGACATCCGGAGCAGACAGGCCGCGCCCGTGGCCCAGAACACCGGCCCCCCGGCATCGTACTGGCCGCGGTCCTCCTCCACGGTGTCGAAAATCCGGCCCCGGCAGAACGGAAACCCGAAAATATCCATCTCTCCGCCCGCGGCGCCGCTGTAATCGAACCGGTCCGGCCGGTCCAGGGACATCATTTTCGGCGCAACCGCGGCCAGGTTCGCGTCCGCGTCCGCGGCCGCGACCAGCCGCCTGAGCCAGTCCGGTTCCGCTTCCGCATCGTTGTTCAGCAGGGCGGCGTAAGGGGTGTCCGCGTACCGGAGCCCGAGATTGCACCCGCCCGCGAAACCGATATTCTCCGGGCTCTGAACAAGACCGGCTTCGGGAAAATCGCGCCGCACCATGGCCGCGCTTCCGTCACCCGAACCGTTGTCCACGACCAACGTCCGGAAACGCACCCCTCGGGTGCGCCGGAGCGATAGAAGGCAACGGCGAAGTATGCCTTCGCCGTTCCAATGAGGGATGATGACCGTGACGCGGTTCAAAAGACGCCTCCCGGGAGCACTCGGTCGCGACCGGACGCGCCTAACGGGCCTTTTCCGCCCCCCCGGCGGGGGCCAGGGACGCCTTGATGCGATTCAGCTCTCCCGATGCGGAGGTGTCTCCGGGATGGAACGTCAGATACTCTTCGAGCATCGAAACCGCCTTGTCGTGCTGTCCGGACAGGCTGAACAGCCGGAGCATCTCGGAATAGGCCTGAAAATCGTTGCGGTCGGCCTGAATCAGCCGCCGGAGTATGCCCTCCGCCGCGTCCCAGTCCTGCAGGTTGAACATGAAATAATTGGCCGTCATGAGCAGATCCTGGCGGTTGATCGGCTGGCCCGGAATCACGCGCCGGAGCTGTTCGTTCAGGTCGAGCGGAACGCCCGCGTCGCTCGAGAGCTTGTGGATGTACAGGGCCGCGCGCTCGTCGCTGTAGGGAATCACGTTTTCGGGCATGATCTTCGACATCTGCTCCAGGGTTCTCGCGGCGTCGGCCCTGCGCCCGCGGTCCAGGTACCACTGGGTGAGCTGAAGAAAGGCGGAACGGTAGTTCTGCAGGAGCTTCAGAATGTTGATGTCGTTGGTCACGGCCGGATTGTTCAGGTTGCGGTACTTGTATTTCTTCAGGATGTTTTCCTCCAGCACCCGGCCGTCCACGTCGCGCACAGGGTACGGAAGCACCTTGAAGGCGAGCCCGTCCATGCGGAAATACGGGGCCAGGCCGATAAAATTGTCCTGCGACACGGTGACCGCGAAGTACACGGGTTTTTGCCACCGGTTCGCATGCAGGATCTGCAGAATCATCAGGTCCTGCACCCGTATGCCCTGGGTGCCCGACGCGTTGAACGTCGGCTTGACCGGGAAAACGAGCTTGTCGCCGATCTTCACCGTGCTGGTGTCCCCGAGTTCCTCCCTCGCCTTTTTCGCGGCCTCGGGCGGTATCGGAATCTCGACCTGCTGGGTCTGCCAAATCATGGGCTGAAGGCTTTCGATGGCCCGGTCGCTCAGGTTGATCGGCACCTTCGGATGCTCGTCGCGCAGCTGGCGGATGTACCAGGACGTGTTCAGCAGGGACAGGTTGACGATGCGGACATCCTTGCGGATGCCCTCCACCTCCTGCAGGTACCACAACGGGAACGTGTCGTTGTCGCCGTTCGTGAAAATGACCGCGTCGGGCTCGCATGTCTGCAGGATGTTGTACGAGTAATCCCAGGCCACGTAATTGCCGGCCCGGCTGTGGTCGCGGTAGTTGAAGGCGAACAGGTTCACGGGCACGGCGATCGTCAGCAGAAGGCCGGCCGCGGCGAATGCAACGGCCTTCATCCGCGGCTTGCGTTTCAGCGCGTCCGAAATCCACTCGAAGACCGCGGCCATGCCGATGCCGACCCAGAGGGCAAATGCGAAGAAGGACCCGACATAGGAATAGTCGCGCTCGCGCGGCTGGGGGTCGGGCTGGTTCACGTACAGCACGATGGCGTAGCCCGTGACGAAGAAGAGCACCAGCACCGCGAGGGCGCGCTTCCAGTCCCTGATGAAGTGGGTGACGGCGCCCCACAGGCCCACCAGGAACGGAATGCCGTAGAGGCCGCGGAAGCTGATGATCTCGGTGATCCGGTCCTGCGAATCGAGGGTGACGCCCTTGCCGATGAAATTCCAGGCGAAATATCGGTTGTACATGAGCTGGATCTGGTAATTCCAGAAATCGGCCTTGCGGTGGAGAAAGGTGAGAATCATGTCCTCGTTGCCGTACTGCTTGCGGCCGAGGTAGTCCTTCATGCCGGCCCAGGTCGATGGGTCGTTTTCGTTGATCGGCGGATTCATGCCGGCCCGGATGTAGATCACCAGGTACAGGGAATAGCTCAAAAGGCCGATGACCGGCAATACCCACCATGCGGCGAAAACATGCCTGTCCTTGAGATACATGTAGACCAGCGTCGCGGCCAGCCAGATCAGTCCGAAGATTTTCAGAAAAGAGACCGCGTCCTCCTGCCGCTTCAGCATCTCCTCGTACCCGGTCGTTGCGGGGTTGTACTGGAACAGGAGAAAATAGAGCAGGGCCGGAACCGCGATCTGCACGGCCACGAGGTTCAGCAGACGCCTCACCGTGACGTTCTCGTGGAACCAGACGATCAGAAAAATGAAGGGAAAGGTCAGAAGATTCTCGAGGTGAACGCCGTTGGCCAGGCCGAACAGGTAGAAGATCAGGAAAATCAGAACGAGACTGCTGGCTTTGGCGGACTGCTCCTCCCACTTGAGCGCCAGGTAGATCACGGACGAGGTGAACAGCATGGACAGGGCGTAAACCTCGGCCTCGACGGCATTGAACCAGAAGCTGTCGGTGAACGCGAAAGCGAGCGCGCCGAATGCGGCGCTGCCGAAAACGATGAGCCGGTCCTCCCAGGTGCGCGGCTCCCCGCGCCAGCGCTCGATGAGCTTGGCAATAATGAGAAAAGTGAAC
The DNA here is from genome assembly GCA_016933415.1 of bacterium. Classification (GTDB taxonomy): domain Bacteria; phylum Zhuqueibacterota; class QNDG01; order QNDG01; family DTFT01; genus JAFGAX01. Next base: position 395 of record JAFGAX010000139.1, on the reverse strand, counting down.
AGGATGGTCAGGCTGGAGGTCACCACCGACATCATGTTCATGCGCAGGCCCACGTCCTTGAACAGGGGGATCATGGTCGTGATACGGCCGAGCAGAAGCACCAGGGGGTTGCCGGGGGGATGCATGACGCCCAGGATGCGGGAACAGGCGATGAACTCGCCGCAGTCCCAGAAAGACGTTGTCGGCTGAACCGTGACGAAATAGACGATGAAAGAGACCAGGGATACGAAAGCGCCGATCATCCACTGGAGCCTCCGGTTCAGCGTCTGGGCGGTTAAATCCATTCAAATCCTCCGGTTAAAGGAAAAAACAGTCAATAAAGATAGTCGTTTTTTTCAATGAAATCAAGGATTTTCCCCCTTCTCGGGGCTTGTTTTCGTTTCTGTTTTCGTTTC
>JAFGAX010000138.1 GCA_016933415.1 bacterium | reverse complement strand
CGGAAGGCACGGCGGTCCTGGCCGATGTCCGGCCCGGACGCCTGGAATTCGTGCTCATTCATCAACAGGAATTTTATCTGGTACATCGGGTTCCGCTCCCGGGGGAGACTCGGCCGGCCGATGCCGCCAGAATTCTTCTGAAGGAGCTGAGGCGGCTGCTGTTCGGACACCAGGGGAAGGGCAAGGAGGATCTGGAGCAGCTGCTGCTGACAGGGGACGGGCCGCTTCCGGAAATAGCGGCTGAACTGAAAGGGCAGATCCCCACCGATATCCTGAATCCGTTCAGAAAAACCGCGGTTTCTCCTGACGTGAAGAAAACAGATTTCTATGCGCGCGACGCCGGACGTTTCGTCGCGCCGGTCGGTCTGGCATTGAAAAGGATCCCCACACGGCAGGCCCGTTCCTGAGAATGCGGCCAAACGACGGAGGTGCCCATTCATGGTCGAGATCAATCTTTTTGAGGATGATGAGAGTCAATCCGCGAAGCACGACAAATCGGGTGATTCCCAGTCGCGCGGAGACGACGACCTGACGGGAGACAGCGCCAAATCCGATGATTTCAGTTTTGACGATGAACTGACCGAGCCGTCCCTGGATCCGATGGATACGGACATCGACCCCATATTCGAACCGGATGAACCCAAAGGATCGAAAAAAAGGGGAAGCCGGCACGGCGGCGGATCAAAACAGGTGTCGCCGCTGATCTGGGCGCTTCTGGGACTGGCCGTGATCGTTGTGGCCGGCATGATACTGTACCCGAAATTTTTCCCGCCGAAGGCCGTGATGCGGCCGCCGATGGGCGTCCGTCCGCCGATTTCGACAACCATGAAAACCCCGACGGATTCCGTGCGGACTCCGGGACTCAAGCCCGGGGAGGCCCAGACCGCGGCCGGGACAGCGGCAGCCGGGCCCACGGTGAAATACGCGGCAACCGCCAAGGCGGTTGTGGAGGACCTCGGTAAGGACAGCCGGTTCGTCGCCCTGCTTCTCAAAGGTGACCAGTATTTCGTGGAATACGCGGCCGGCGCGAGGGGCGGTCAGGAAGAAATGGGCAGGCGGATTCAGGTCCTGCTCGGTGCGGATTCTTTCAAGGCGTCGCCTGAAGACCGTCATAAAGTCGGCGGGAGCGACCGGTACTTCGGCGTGATATCAGGCAGAATTCCGATCGCGAAAAGCACCGCCCCGGCCGCGCCTGCAGCTTTGAAAACCGACGCGGAAGCCTTCAAGGCACGGCTGAACGCGCTGGTGACGGAGAAAGGCCTGACCAACACGAAAATACAGAAGGTATCGGAAGTCACGCTGAACGGAAAACTGCAGACGCCGATCCGCCTCCGGACCGAGGGCCCGCGGCAGAATGCGCTGGCGTTTCTCGAGAGTCTCAAGGCGCTGCCCGCCAACGGCGAGATGTGCAAACTACTGGTGGCCCCGGCGGACATATCCGATCTGGCGGCCGCGAAGCTCAAACTGGTTCTGGATTTCGCGGTCGAGTAGGACTTCCGGGTGCTGAGAATCGCGGGCGGATCCCTTCGCGGCCGGAAGCTGGCGGGCCCCAGAGGGCTGGAATTCCGTCCGACCACGGCGAGGATCAAGGAATTCGTTTTTTTCGTCTATCGCGAAAAGATACCGGAGTCTCGTTTTCTCGATCTTTTCGCAGGGACCGGGTCGCTCGGATTGGAGGCCCTCAGCCGCGGCGCCCGGGAGGGGGTTTTCGTCGAGCGGTCCGCCCGAAGCCTCCACATTCTCGGGAGGAACATAGACGCCTGCGGTTTCAACCGTCAGGCGTCTGTCATGAACGAGGATGTGTTCGCCGTCCTGGATCGGCTGGGCCGGAAGGGTGAGACTTTTGATCTGGTGTTCGCGGATCCGCCTTTCCGGGAATCGCTTCGCGCCCGCATCGCGGCATCCGTGGGCACAAACCGCATCCTCGGCAGGGACGGTTTGCTGATTCTGGAGCATGACATGCGCGACCCGGACGCGGATGCGGGAGGCCTGACGCTGGTCCGGCAAAAGCGTTTCGGCGACTGTGTCGTTTCCGTTTACAGCCCAGGCGGGGAGGAAGGATCATGAGAATCGCGGTTTATCCCGGCACTTTCGACCCGGTGACGAACGGGCATCTCGACATCGTCCGGAGAGCTTCATCCATATTCGACCGGATCATCCTGGCCATATCGGAAAATCCGCGAAAACATCCCCTCTTCTCCCTCGAGGAGAGACGGTTCCTGGCGGAGGAGGCGGTGCAGGGGATCGAGAATGTGCGGGTTGAAACATTCGAAGGGCTTCTGGTCCAGTATGCGAAACAGCGGCAGGCCACGGCCATTATACGCGGGCTGCGCGCGGTTTCGGATTTCGATTACGAGTTCCAGATGACGCTTCTGAACCGCAAGCTGATGCCCGATCTGGAAACCGTTTTTCTGATGCCGAGCGAGGAGTACTCGTACGTGAATTCCACCATTGTCAAGGAAGTGGCCCATCTGGGCGGCCGGTTCGACTGTTTCCTGCCGACCGGAGCAGCGAAGGCGCTGGCGGAAAAAATCAGGGGCATGAAAAACCCGATCCAATAAATCGACTGTCGAGGAGTGGCGGATGGATGTATTGCGGAAAATCATCGAAAAGGCCGGGTCCAAACCCAGGACCATCGTGCTGCCCGAAGGCGAGGATGAACGCATGGTGGCCGCGGCGGCCATGGCCCGGGATAAAAAAATATGCTCGCCCGTGCTGATCGGGGATGAGACAAAAATCCGTCGGACGGCCGGGGCGGCCGGGATTCCGCTCGACGGCATCGTCATCACGGATCCGGACAAATCCGGCTCTCTGTCCAGGTTCGCCCGGACCCTGTATGAGATTCGGAAGCACAAGGGCTTGACCGAGGAGCAGGCGCTTGAAACGGTCCGCAGGCCGCTTTTCTTCGGCGCCCTGATGGTGCGGGAGGGGCAGGCCGACGGAAGCGTCGCGGGCGCCAACAACACGACCGCGGACGTACTGCGCGCGGGCATCCAGTGCATCGGCCTTGCTGAAGGCATATCCGTGGTGTCGAGCACTTTTCTCATGATCGTTCCGGGCCGGGAGAAACCCCTGACCTATGCGGACTGCGGCGTGGTTCCGGATCCGGACGCCGGACAGCTGGCCAGCATCGCGATCGCGTCCGCGGGCACGCACGAAAAACTGACCGGAGACAAGCCGGTCGTGGCCATGCTTTCCTTCTCCACCTACGGAAGCGCAAGCCATCCGAGGGTCGACAAGATCAAGGAAGCCACCCGCCTGGTCAGGGAAAAAGCGCCGTTCCTGCTCGTGGACGGGGAGCTTCAGGGCGATGCCGCCCTGGTTCCGTCCGTCGGCCAGAAAAAAGCGCCCGGCAGCCCGGTCGCGGGAAAGGCCAATGTGCTGATCTTCCCGGACCTGGACGCGGGAAACATCGCGTACAAACTGACCCAGCGTCTGGCCGGTGCGATCGCGCTTGGGCCGCTGATCCAGGGCCTGAAAAAGCCGGCCATGGATCTGTCCAGGGGTTGCACGGCCGAAGACATCATGAACGTGACGGCCATCTGCTGCGTCCTGGCGGGATAAAACCGGTGCGGACCGGGCGTCCGGCTTTGTGATGGGCGATCCGACGGTTGTAGACAACCGGCTCCGGATGGGGGCCGCGCTTTTCGCGGCCCTGACCGCGGTTTCCGGCCTGGTCCGGATTCCCGTCGGGACTGTGCCTTTCACGCTGCAGACGCTCTTCGTCTACCTGTCCGGCATGGTTCTGGGAAGGAAATACGGAACCGTCAGTCAGCTGGTTTTTCTCACGGTCGGCCTTCTGGGACTGCCTGTTTTTACCGGCGGATCCGGCCCTGCCGCGGTTGGGATGCCGACGTTCGGATATCTCGCTTCGTTTCCGACCGCCGCATGGCTGGCGGCCCGCCTGACTGAAAAGCCGGGAAAACCGGCCGGCGTGCTGAGGACCGCGATTTTTCTGACGCCGTGCTGGGCCCTCATCCTGCTGGCGGGATCCTTCTATTTTTACGCGTCGTTGAAATGGTGGTCGGGCAGGGGAATATCCCTTTCCGGCGCCCTTGTCGCGGGGGGCCTGATCTTCATTCCCGCGGAGATACTGAAAACCGTTCTGGCGGCGATGATACTGAAGAAAACCGGGCGGATGTTCAGGACGGCTGTTGTGCTGGTCGTCCTGATGTCGGGGGCCGCGGCATTCGGCCAGTCTTCAGCCGGATTGTCGCGGATCCGCGAGGAGATCCGAAAAATCGAGAAGGAGATACGGGCCAAGGAGGCCAGGGAGACGACGCTTCTCGAACAGTTGGAAGACATGGAGAGGCGCATCGGCCTGCAGAAAAAACTGACGTTCGAACTGGCGGACCAGCAGAGGCTCAAGGAGAAAGATGTGGCCGAGGCGGAAATCCGGGTCGGGGAGTCGTTCCGGAGCCTGACCGACCAGAAGGCCCTGGTCGGCCGCCGAATGGCGAATCTGTACAAGAAGGGCCGGATGAGCGACTGGGAAACCCTTCTCACCATGAAGTCCGTCAATCAGGCGCTGGTCTGGGTCAAGTACCAGAAACGCATCATGGAGAACGACGAGCGGAATCTCCGCCTGTTGGCGGAGAAACAGGCCGCCTTCAGCCGGAGGAAGGAGATCCTCGACGGGGAACTCGCGGAGAAAGTCCGCCTGATGCGGGAAATGCGGTCCGAGACCGAAAGTCTGGAATCGGCCAAGCGGGAGCGGACACGGCTCCTGAACGAGGTCCGGAGGGAAAAAAAGCCGCTTCAGGAGGCATTGGAGCAGAAGCGGGCCGCGTTCCGGGAAATCCAGGATTGGATGGCCCGCGAGGAGGAGAAGCGCCGCATCGAAAGGGAAAGCGCCAGCCGGACCGCTGCGGAGAAACCAAAGCAGCCCGCTTTCCGGAGTTCCGAATTGAGCGGGAAATTGGCATGGCCGGTAACCGGCCGAATCGTGTCCCGGTTCGGAAAGCAACGCGATCCGGAACTCAAGACTTGGACCGAAAATCTCGGCCTTGAAATTCAGGCGTCGGAGAACGAACCGGTGAAAGCCGTGGCGGACGGGCAGATTAAACGCGTGGACTGGCTCCGTGGCATGGGGAACCTGGTGTTCCTGGATCACGGCGGATACTACACCGTATACGGCCATCTCGAAACCGTTCAGGTGGCGCTCGGCGAGACGGTGAAGGCCGGACGCGTGCTCGGGCAGGTGGGCGACAAGAACAGTTTTTACGGGTCCACGCTTCATTTTGAGGTATGGAAGGGAATCACGCCGAATGATCCGGAAAAATGGCTGAGATGAGTACAGTCGGATTCGACCGCGTGGCCGGACAGAGGCGGGTCAAGGCGCTCATCGCTTCGGCCCTCGGCCGGAAACGCCTGCCGCATGCGGTTCTATTCACGGGTCCGGCCGGTGTCGGAAAGGACGCGATGGCCGTGGCGATCGCGCTCGGTTTCGCGTGCGACGACCGCGTTCCGGGCGGATGCGGTGTCTGCCGGTCGTGCGGCCGGATGCTCCGCCTGGAGCATCCCGGATTTCAGTTCGTCCAGCCGGTGCCGACCAAACCGAAACCCATGAAGGAAGAAAAGTACTTTGAGATTCTGCGCGAGCGCGGCCTGGCCCGGTTGCGCAACCCCTACCGTTCCGTGACCTTCGCGCCCGAGCTGACCACGGCGCCGGTCATCGGCATCGACACGGTACGGGCGCTCCGACAGGAGTCGCATCTCATGCTGTTCGGCGGCGGCACGCGCGTCATTCTCATTTCCGGAGCCGAATGCTTGACCGTGCCCGCGGCGAACAGCCTTTTAAAACTGCTGGAAGAGCCGCCGGAGGACACGGTGATTCTGCTGACCTCGCCGTCGCCGGGGCTCCTGCTTCCGACCATCGTCTCCCGCTGTCAGACGCTCCGGTTCGACCGCCTGTCCGAATCGGATGTCGAGACCGCGCTGATCGAACGATGGGAGACGCCGCCGGACAAGGCCCGTTTCATTGCGCGCATGAGCGGGGGAAGCCTGGACCGCGCCCTGGAGCTGGCGGACGGCGATTTCGAGGTCCGCCGCGATTCGGCCTTTCAGGCGCTCGAGGTCATGTTTGAAAAAAATCCGGCGGCCCGGATCGAGCGCGCCGAGACTTTTCTGAAAAACACGGACAAGACCGAAATGCAGGATATTCTGCAGATGCTGCTGGCCCTGCTGCGGGATCTGCAGCAGATCCGGCTCGGACGGGAGGACGGCAGGCTCGACACCGAAGCGGCCGGGTCTCTGGCCGCGTTTCTCAGGGCGCATCCGGATCTGGACATCGATCGGGCGGCGCGTTCGGTTCTCCGTGCTATTGATTTCGGACAAAAAAATGTTTACCTTCCGCTCATACTTTACTCCCTGGATCAGGTGCCGGGGAACTGAGGGGGGGGGGAGTGGGGCCGCCATGCCCCGTGCGCTATGCGCACAACGCAAAGAGCACAGCGCAGAGCGTAAAAGAATAAAACAGTCATCCCGAATGGAAAGATGATTTCACGATATGTCCAAAGCGTTCGAAGTTGAATTCAAGGGCGGAAGGCGGGCATTTTTCTCGAACCCGCAGGAATTCCCGTTTGTGGTCGGGGACTGGGTCATCGTCCAGGCGGAGAAGGGTGAGGATTTCGGCCGCGTGGTGAACATGGGCGCACTGGTGGACCGCAAGGCCGGCGACCGGACGTATCCGGTGATTCTCCGCAAGCCGGCGGCCAAGGACCTGGACAAGGCCGATGAAAACCAGAAGCTCGAGCGGGAAGCGTTCTTCGACTGCCGGAAACGGATCGACGAGCATGGACTGCACATGAAGCTGGTCGATGTCGAGTATCAGTTCGACCGGAACAAGATCACCTTTTTTTTCACATCCGAAAAACGCGTGGATTTCAGGGCCCTGGTCCGGGACCTGGCCGGCCGGTACCGGACACGCATCGAGCTGAGACAGATCGGCGTAAGGGACGAGGCGAAGCGGATCGGGGGGGTCGGCGTGTGCGGCCGACGCCTGTGCTGCGAGGCGTTCCTCCGCGAATTCGAACCCGTCGTCACCCAGTTCGCCAAGGATCAGAAGCTCTCCCTCAACCCCGTGAAACTGTCGGGGAGCTGCGGCCGTCTTATGTGCTGTCTGCTCTACGAACGGGAGTTCTACGCGGAGTTCGCGAAAAAATTCCCGGACGCCGGCACGGTGATTGAAACCGGCCAGGGCCGGAAAACCCTGAAGAAAATCGACGTCTTCGAGGAACAGGCGACGCTCCTTCTGGAAAACGGCAAGGAGGAGAGACTCCCCCTCGAGGAGCTGAAACAGCTGCTCGCCGAAGACCGCGAAAGAAAGAGACAGCGCAAGGCCGCGGAACGGGAATCCGAAAACGGGAAGTCCGAAGGCCGGGAATCCAAGCCGGAAGTGAAAAAAACATGACCTCTCCCGGACGCATTCTGGTCACCAGCGCGCTGCCCTATGCCAACGGCCCGCTTCACCTGGGGCACATCGCCGGCGCCTATCTGCCGGCGGATATCTACGTCCGCTACCAGCGGCTGAAGGGGCGCGACGTCCTGTACATCGGCGGCTCGGATGAGCACGGCGTGCCGATCACCGTCACGGCGGACAACGAGATGATCACGCCCCAGGCCGTGGTGGACCGGTATCACGCGATGAACAAGCGCAGTTTCGAGCGGCTGGGCGTCTCCTTCGACCAGTACTCGAGAACGTCCCTGCCGCTGCATCACCGGATGGCCCAGGAATTTTTCACGGCCCTGCACAATAATAAAGACCTGGTGGTCAGGACTACCGAGCAGTTCTACAGCGCCAAGTCCAGCCGCTTTCTTCCGGACCGGTATGTGGAGGGCGAATGCCCGCACTGCCACTACGACGGCGCGCGGGGCGATCAGTGCGACAAGTGCGGTAAGTGGCTGGAACCCGCCGAACTGATCCGGCCGAAGTCCAAAATCGACGGCACGGCTCCGGAACTTCGCAAGACCGACCACTGGTACCTGCCGATGGGCAGGTTCTCGGAAGAGTGGCGGCGCTGGTTCGACTCGAAATCCTGGAAGGACAATGTCCGAAACTACAGCCTGGGCTGGTACAAGGAAGGGCTGGGCGACCGGCCGATCACGCGGGATCTGCACTGGGGCGTGCCCGTGCCGCTGCCGGACGCGAAGGGGAAGGTTCTCTATGTCTGGTTCGATGCGCCCATCGGATACATCTCCGCGACCCGCGAATGGGCGGAGCGTATCGGGGATCCGGAAGCGTGGAAGCGCTACTGGCGCGATCCGGAAACGAAACTGGTCCATTTCATCGGCAAGGACAACGTGGTGTT
>JAFGAX010000137.1 GCA_016933415.1 bacterium | reverse complement strand
GTCAAGTGGAACCATGAATGTACCCGGACCCGCCGGCATGATAAAATCACGCAGGAGGACATCCGTGTGGCACGAACGGACCTGTGAGGGAACGGTCATAAGAGTGAAAGTCATGACAAACGCCGGCTGTAACCGGACCGGTCCGGTCAGGAATGACGAATTGATCGTTCGTCTTACGGCCAAACCCGAAAAAGGCCGGGCCAACAGGGCGTTGATCGATATTCTGAGCGAGACGGCGGGAATCCCGTCCGGATCGATCGAGATCCTGCGCGGCGAAACTTCACGGCACAAGCTGGTCCTTTTACGCGGAGAACCCGACCTCTTGCGGTTCACCTGAGGGCCCGATATAGTATGGCTGAATGATGCAGTTCACGACACGCCTGCTTGCGAACCGGAAAATATCGTCGGATTATCATCAGCTTGTATTCGAATGGGACGGCGGCGCGGGGACCCCGCGGCCGGGCCAGTTCGTGACGTTGAGGTCCGAATCCGGCATCGATCCCCTCCTGAAACGGCCCTTTGCGGTGGCCGGGCATGCCGGCGGTCAGGCGGTTGAAATCATTATCCAGATCAGGGGAAGGGTGTCCCGGTCGATCTGTGAAATGAAGCCGGGCGGGACCCTCCTGATGACCGGACCGCTGGGAAACGCATTTCCCATGCCTGTCGAAAATACCGTTCCCGTGCTTCTGGCCGGCGGCGCCGGAATAGGTCCGATAATCTTTCTGTACCGTGAACTGACGGCAGTCCGCGGTCCCGTTCGTGCGGTATTCGGTTTCAGGAACGTGGAATCGACTCCGGCGGGCTTTCTGGAATCGATAGCGGGAGACGGCCCCGTGTCTATCTGCACGGATAACGGCGGCACGGGTTTCCGCGGAACGGTCATCGATTACTTGCGCAGCCGCATTCCCCCGGAACCCGGGAAACAGGTTATGTATGCGTGCGGTCCGCTGCCGATGATGGCCGCGGCTTATTCCTGTTCCGAATCCCGAAAGGTCCCGCTCTGGGTTTCGATGGAGCAGGTCATGGCGTGTGGGATCGGCGCCTGCATGGGGTGCGTGATCCGTACGAACGGCAAAAATCCGTTCGCGCGGGTATGCAAGGACGGACCTGTTTTCAATGCGCAGGAGGTCGTATGGACCTGAGCGTTAAAATCGGAACCGGCATCCTGTACAATCCCGTCGGCGCCGCATCGGGAACATTCGGTTACGGCGAGGAATTCGCCGAACTCGCCGATTTCGATAAAATCGGGGCGATCTATACGAAGGCCGCCTCTCCCCTTCCCCGCCACGGAAATCCGCCGCCACGCATCATCGAGACACCCTGCGGCATGCTGAACGCCATAGGACTCGCCAATATCGGCCTGCAGGAATTCATAATAAAGAAGCTTCCCGCACTAACTGATTTCAGAGGGGCCGTTATCGTTAATGTCGCCGGCTCGGACGACGACGAATACGCGCGGGTGGTCGAGCGGCTCGATTCCGAAAACGGAGTCTGGGGATTCGAAATCAATCTCTCGTGCCCCAACGTGAAAAAGGGCTGCATCGCGATCGGCACGAATCCCTCTTTGGTCGAAAATCTGACCGGCCGGCTGCGCCGGCTGACGGAGAAACCGTTGATCATCAAACTGACGCCGAACGTCACCGACATCACGATCATCGCCAAAGCGGCCGAAGCCGGCGGCGCCGACGCCGTTTCGTGCATCAACACCCTGCTCGGCATGGTCATCGACATCAGGG
>JAFGAX010000136.1 GCA_016933415.1 bacterium | reverse complement strand
GCCTCCCTCCCAGGCCACCCGGTCCGCGTCGTTTCCGTCCGGATCGCGGAGCGCGACATTGCCGCCGGAATTGCCCAGCCCGACACCGGAGGCGCCGGTTTCAGCGGAATCCGGAGGCACGGTCACTGCCGTTCCGCCCCAGAGAAAATAACCGCCCGGCTTGAGCGCCTGTCCCCTGCGGAAAACGACTTTCACGTCCCAGTTCCCGCCGGTTTTTTTCTTGTAGGCCAGGGACCACCCGGAGAGATCGACGGCCCGGGGCATGGGGTTGTACAGTTCGACGAATTCCTCGTTCCTTCCGCTGTGCTGGCGGTACCGGATTTCGCTGATCACCGGATGATGCACGGGCTGTAACTGGGATGCCTGCCCAAGAGCTGCGATGCCCGCGCATAACAGAGCCGACAGGGCTGTTCTGCGCATAGAGCACCTCTTGGTTTAAATGGATTGGGAATGGTGGACCGGTCCGTCTAGCGTCTTGACCTGTGATGCGGGCCCGGAACCTTCGGGCCGTACGGAAGCCGGATGGGGTCCTTCATCGGGCGGCCGGAAGCCCCGTCCTTCCGGTTCCCGTTTTCCCGGATGATCGAGGATCGGGCTTCCGGCCGCTCCGGCGTGTTTTTTCCACCGCCGCTCCCGGCGTCGATCATCCAAGCTGCATGTGATACTCCGCCGATTCCGGCGGGGTCCTTCATCGCCTCCTTTCCGATTTTTGCGCCAGGTACTGTAACTGCAAAAGGGATTTCTCCTTTCCCAGTATCTCGAATCCCGCTTCAGCCAGAACCTTCTCCCAGGCGTCCTGCCGGACCGTGTGCAGTCTGTGTCCGAGCAGGTTTCTCGGAAGCGTCCAAATCCCCGGCCTCGGCACGGTCACCAGCAGAACCGCTCCGGGCATCAGGACCCTTGCCGCTTCAAACGGAAAATCCAGGGGCTCCGGAAGGTATTCGCACACGCCGACCGCCGAGAGAAACCCCAGTCCGTTCTTCCTGAAGGGAAGCCGCCTCAAATCGCCCGCGACCGCCTGGACGGGGCGGCGCCGCATCGCCCGGACCAGCATGGGAACGGACCGGTCCATGCACACCAGCCGCACGGACTCCGGGAAAATGCAAAGCGTCGAACCCGCGCCCGTGCCCGCGTCCGCCGCCGGCTCCGGGAAATCGGGAACGCGGCCGATCAGGCTCCTGAGATTCCGGATCTCCGCATCCAGAATCCAGCGGATGCCCGGAAGCCGCCTCGCCCCATGATACACGAAAGCCTTGAGATCCCATATGCGCATGTGATGACCCCGGGAAGAAACCGCCCCTCCGGCGGGTGCTGCGGAAAGCAGGTTGCGGGATGGAAGAGTAAACTACCACCCGCGAAGCGGGTGGCTTTGATCAACGGCCACAGGCCGTTGATCAAAGAGTCGGCACCTTTGGTGCCGACCTGTTTTAGATCGAGAACTCCGCGCAAAGCGCGGAGTTTGAAGATCAATCCGGCCGGCCGGATCAGGCGTCCGTGCGCCGGATGACCGCGCGGATCAGCTTCGAGAAGCGTTCACGGCCCGCGTCCGCGTTTCTGCGGACTTCGTCGTGGGACAATGGACCGCCGCCCAGTCCCGCGGCCGGATTCGAGATGCACGAAATGCCGAGCACGGCCATGCCCATGTGATTCGCGGCAATGGTTTCGGGAACCGTGGACATGCACACCGCGTCCGCTCCGCAGGTCCGGAGCATGCGGACCTCGGCCGCGGTTTCGTAACTCGGGCCTGAGGTCGCGGCCAGGACACCCCGGGCGAGCCGGATGCCCAGTTCCGCTGCGCAGGCCGAGGCGGTTTCAATGAGCCCCGGGTCATAGGCCGCGGAAAGATCGGGGAAACGCGGGCCGAATTCCGGGTCATTGGGTCCGATCAGCGGGTTGACGCCCATGCAGTTGATGTGATCCGTGATGACCATGAAGCCGCCCGGCCGCAGGTCCGGCCGTATGCCGCCGGCCGCGTTGGTCAGGATGAGAACGGTCACGCCGAGCCGGCCGAGGACGCGGACCGGAAACACGACCTGATCGACGGGAAAGCCCTCGTAGTAATGAACGCGGCCCTGAAGCACGATCACCGGCCGGCCCTCGATCCGGCCGAGATGAATCCTGCCGGTGTGGCCTTCCACCGTGGATGAGGGCCACCCCGGCACTTCGGCCGCGTCGAGCGAGCGGACGTTTTCGAGCGATTCCGCGAAACCGCCCAGCCCGGATCCCAGTACGACCGCGATTCGCGCGTCGCAATCGGGCCATCGGCTCCGGATGAAGCGGGCCGCTTCGTCGGTTTTGATTCGAATTTGGTTCATGGATACAGGGAATGTAGCAAAATTGCTTTTTGCGAGCAAGGCATTTCATGCCCGGCTTTGACCCCGGGGTCCCTTCCGATGTCATTCCCGAATGCTTCCGTCGGGAATCCGGGGACGGGTGGATTGAATTTCTGGTCCCCGCCTGAAAAACGCGGGGACGACATTAAAAAAGGCCCCGCTCCGCGACGCGGAACGGGGCCGGATTTTCCGGGAAAAAGGGATTACGCCTTTTTGACGTTGGCCGCCTGCAGTCCTTTCGGCCCCTGCACAACGTCAAACTCAACCGTCTCTCCCTGTTCCAGGGTTTTGAAACCCTCACCGCCGATGGCGCTGAAGTGGACGAACACGTCCTCTCCCTGTTCTCGGGCGATGAACCCGAATCCTTTGGTTCGGTTGAACCACTTGACCGTTCCCTTCTCCATGGAAAACCCTTTCAGAAAAGTGACAACCAGAAACAGTTATTAATAATTTACTGCGCAAATCCATAAAAGGCAAGCGTTTTCTCAATTAGAAACGCAGCTCCTGCGACAGCGGCCTGAAATACGTGCGGTTGTCCTCGATCACGGAATCGCCGAGCCAGCGGATGTCGTCGCGTTCCGGGTAGTCGGTGTTGTAATGCAGGCCCCGGCTTTCCTTGCGGAAGAGGGCGCAGCGGATGATGAGCAGCGCAAGGCAGGAGATGTTTCGGAGCTCGAGCAGAGCCGCGGTGATCTTGGTCTTCTTGTAGAACGCCTCGATTTCATCCGCGATGAGCGCGATCCTGCGGTGCGCCCGCTCCAGGCGCTCATCCGACCGCACAATGCCCACGTAATCGCCCATGAGCCGCTGGATCTCCCGCTGGTCGTGCGAGATCAGCACCCATTCCTCCTGGTCGAACGTGCCCTCGTCGTTCCACGCCGGAATTTCGGGGAACGAGTCGGCCGCCGAGCGTATCATTTCCGCCGCACTGAGAAAGGCCCGCCGTGAAAAAACCAGCGCCTCCAGCAGGGAATTCGACGCCAGCCGGTTCGCGCCGTGCACGCCCGTGCACGCGGCTTCCCCGGTGACGTACAGCCCCCGTATGGCGCTCCGGCCGTCCAGGTCCGTGAGCACGCCGCCGCACATGTAATGCGCGGCCGGCACCACCGGAATCGGCTCGGCCGTCATGTCGATGTTCAACGAGAGCAGTTTCGCGTGGATGGCCGGAAAACGGCCCCGGACCTGTTCCAGGTCGAGATGCGTCACATCGAGAAAAACGCATTCGTCGCCGCTTTTCTTCAATTCCGCGTCGATCGCGCGCGCCACGATGTCGCGGGGCGCCAGGTCGGCCATCGGGTGCACCCGCTTCATGAACGGCTCCCCGGCCCGCGTTCTCAGGATGCCGCCGAAACCCCGCACCGCCTCCGAGATCAGAAAGGAGTCTCCGTCCGGATGAAAGAGCGCGGTGGGATGGAACTGCATGAACTCGAGACCGGCCACGGGCGCGCCCGCGCGGAAGGCCATGGCGATGCCGTCACCCGTGGCAATGGCCGGATTCGTGGTGTGCAGGTAGACGCGGCCGACGCCGCCCGTCGAGATCAGCGTGGCGCGGGCCAGGTAGGCGGCCACCATGCCGGCCTTCATGTCGAGCGCGTACACGCCCCAGCAATGGGCCCGCTCGCCCGCCCTGCGCCTGCGGCCGGAAAGATGGTGTTCGGTGATGATTTCCACGGCCACATGGTCTTCGAGCACCCGGATGTTCGGATGGCTCCGGACGCGCTCGAGCAGGGCCTCCTCCACGGCGCGTCCCGTGCTGTCGCGGGCGTGGACGATGCGGTTTTTGGAATGCCCGCCCTCGCGGCCCAGGTCGAATCCGCCGGACCCGTTTCTCGTGAAAGCGACGCCCCACCGCTCCAGCTCGGAGACGCTTTGCGGCCCCTCCCGGACGATGAGCTCGACCGCCTCCGGACGGTTCAAGCCCACGCCGGACTCCAGCGTGTCCCGGATATGCAGGTCGAAGGAGTCCGACAGGTCCATGACCGAAGCGATGCCGCCCTGGGCGTGGTTGGTGTTGGAATCGGCCCTTTCTTTCTTGGTCAGGATGAGGACCGTTCCGATTTCAGCCGCGCGCAGCGCGAAGGACAGTCCGGCAATGCCGCTGCCGACGACCAGAAAATCGGATTCACGGCTCATTCCGCCTCCTGTTTCGGTCCGTGTCCGGACGCTGAGGCGCGGCCGGCGGCGCGTTTCTCCAGCAGCGGTCTGAAAACTGATTTCAGCCTCTCCTGCCCGCCCTTGATTTCAAGCCGGATGGCCAGTTCGTACAGCGGCACCTCGACGGACCAGGATCCGCCTATCCGCATGGCGTCCTTTTCCGTGGTGACGACCGCCACGGCTCCGTTCGAGGCCGCGAGTTGTCCCACCTGCCGGAGGTCCTCGGTCGTGTACCGGTGATGGTCCGGAAAAACACGGTGCCCCACGAGCCTGGCATGCAGACCCTCGAGTGTCCGCTCGAATGAACGCGGATTGCCGATGCCGGAAAAAGCGAACACGAATCTGTGACTGAGCGATTCCGGCGGATGCTTCACGCGGGAAGGGTGCTCCGTCCAGTGCAGGGCCCTGTACTCCGCTTCGAGCAGGACGGGACACGGCGTGTCCGGGGGAACCGGTCCCGTGCCGGTCAGCACGGCCACGTGGCCGCGTTTCAACGCTTCCTTCGGCTCCCGGAGCGGACCGGCCGGAAGAATCCGGCCGTTTCCGTACGGCTCGTTCCGCCGCAGGGTCACCACGTCCACATCGCGCCTGAGCCTGCGGTGCTGAAAGCCGTCGTCCAGCAGAATCAGGTCGCATCCGAAGTCCCGCACGGCCCTGCGGCTGACTCGGACCCGGTCCACGCCCACCAGCACGGGCACGCCCGGAAGCCGCAGGGCCAGAAGAACGGGTTCGTCTCCGCCGATCAGGGAGTCGGCCATGATCATGGATCCGTCCGACACGGCCACATCCGCCTTGCCGATGCGGCCGTATCCGCGGCTCACCACGGCAGGCTTCCAGCCCTCAGCCATGAAGAAACGCGCCAAAGTCTCGACCAGGGGCGTCTTGCCTGTGCCGCCGACCGTCAGATTCCCCACGCTGACCACAGCGGCCGGAACGGAAAAGGAGGGCAGCCAGCCCCGGTCGTACGCGAGATTTCGGGCTTTCATGACCGAACCGTACAGGAAGGAGAACGGACGGAGCAGCAGTACGGACAGTGCGGGGAAATCCCACGGGTTCATTTTCCCCCCCGCTCATCCAATGTCTTGAGTATCTCCTCGGCAGCCCGGCCCGAAGCGCCTGCCGGTCCGAGCTTGCGGCCGACTTCGGCCCATTCCCCCTTGACTGATTCAGCCAGGGCCTTGTCCGTGAAATAGGGCAGACCCGCCGCACGGATTTTCTCAGGCACGGCGTCGTTCTGAAGCAGTTCCGGCGCCACCTTTTTCCCGGCCACGATGTTCGCGAGCCCGATATACGGCATGCGCACCAGCCTCCGGCCGATCCAATACGACACAGGCGACATTCGGTACAGGATGACCATGGGCGTTCCGGACAGGGCGGTTTCGAGCGTGGCTGTACCGGATGCGACCAGGGCGGCATTCGAATAGGCCATGACCTCATAGGTTCTGCCGCGGACGGTCCGGATGGAATCGTCCCCGTCCGTGAACGGATGATAAACCTGATCCGGAAGCGTCGGCGCGGCCGCCAGCACGGCCTGGAGCCCGGGGAGGTCCCGCTTCAGCAGGCGGACCGCTCCGGTCATGGCCGGGAGCAGGCGCTGAACCTCCTGCTTTCTGGATCCCGGGAGAAGGCCGAGCAAGGGCTTGTCCGGATCCAGATGCAGGTTCCGGAAAAATTCGGCTCTGGATTGCGAAGGCCTCACCGTGTCCTTGAGCGGATGCCCCGTGAAAACGACATCCAGGCCCGCCTCGCGGTAAATCGGCTCCTCGAAATCGAAGAGCACGAGCATTTTATCCACGCGCTCCGCGATTTTCGGCACGCGGCCCCTTCCCCAGGCCCAGACCTGCGGGCTGACATAGTAAACGACCGGGATGTTCCGCTTCTTCGCCTGCAGGGCCAGCTTGAGGTTGAGACCCGGGTAATCGATGAAAACCGCCAAAGCGGGCTTCCGCGATTCCATGGCCCCGACGATTTCGCCGAAAACCCGGCGGATGAACGGGAGATGCCGGACCACCTCGAAAAAACCGAGAAAGGACATTTCGCGCACGTGCCGGATCAGCTGAACGCCGGATTCGGACATGCGGTCCCCGCCGATTCCGAAAAACCGGAGCCCGGGCCTGCGCTCGCGGAGCGCGCGGACCAGGGCGCCTCCGTGAAGGTCCCCGGAAGCCTCGCCCGCGACAATGAGAATTTCAGGGGAAGGGATCATGAACCTGCGGCCGGGTTGCGACATTTACAACAGCTTCCAGCGCAGAAGGATCAACGCGGCAATGACCGCGATGGCCTGAAACGTGTTGCGCTCCGACCGGAAGGCTGTTTTCCAGTCCGGAGCCATGGGTTCCGCCTCAGGCCAGGGCCTGAGCCTGGGAATCCAGGCCGGCACCGCTTGACGGTATGTTTCATACACAGCTCCGAACTTGCCGGAGAGAAATTCCTCCTCGAGATCCACGATGAAATGATATTGGACGGCGAAAAACACGAGCACGATCAGGGCCATCCACGGCATCCAGGGCCATCCCATGATCGTCCATCCGATGGCCATGAAAAAATTGCCGATGTACAGGGGATTGCGAACATGGCTGTAAGGGCCGGCTGTCACCAGGCGGCTTCCGCCGACTTTCACCGTCCGGGTGCTTCTGCCGGAATACGAAACGCCCCGGAATCGGATGCATTCGCCCGCGAGTACAACAGCGAGGCCCAGGCAGTAGCTGAGCCAGGTCGGCCGGGCGAGAATCAGCGCGGCCAGAATGAAGGGAACGGGCGTGAACCCGCGGTGCTTGAAGAAAAATCGACGGATATCCACTCAGGCCTCCATGCATTTGAGCACTTGCATGGCAATCGCCAGTGCCCGTTTTCCGGCTTCCCCGTCCGCGGCCGCGGTCTGACCGCCCCGCACCGCCCTGACGAACGCTTCCAGCTCCATCTGAAGCCCCTGCTTCTCAGGAACCTCGGGCCTCTTGTACGCGATTCTCTTTTTCCGGTCGCCCACGCCGATCTCTCCCAAAGTCATGTCGCCCGTGAACGTTTCGGATTCCAAGGCGTAAATTTCGGCCATGCGCTCGAGAAAGTCGACGGAGATATAGGCGTCCTTCTG
This sequence comes from bacterium, assembly GCA_016933415.1. Classification (GTDB taxonomy): domain Bacteria; phylum Zhuqueibacterota; class QNDG01; order QNDG01; family DTFT01; genus JAFGAX01. Next base: position 9,841 of record JAFGAX010000136.1, on the reverse strand, counting down.
AAACATCCGCATCTTTCTCATTTTTTTCTGTGAAATCCGGCTGGCCGTGAGATTGGCCACTGCGCCGTTCGCGAATTGAATGCGGGCGTTCGCGATGTCCACGGTGCTGGATACGACGACCACGCCGCTCGCGTCCACGCGCGTGATCTCCGAAGGAACCAGGTGCAACAGGATGTCGATATCGTGAATCATGAGGTCGAGTATCACCGACACTTCCGTGCCCCGCGGATTGAACGGCGCGAGCCGGTGCGCTTCGATGAAACGGGGGAAAAGGGCGAATCCGGAAAGCGCCTGAATGCCCGGGTTGAAACGCTCCACCTGGCCGACGTGGATCACGACGCCCTTGTCTTTCGCCAGCCGGATCAGGCCGTCGGCTTCCTCGACTGTCCGGGTGATCGGTTTCTCGATGAGGAGGTGAACGCCTTTCTGCAGGACCAGGGATCCGGCCTCGAAATGCCGGTCTGTCGGAACAGCGACACTGACCGCCTCGACCTCCGAAAGCAGGGATTCCGCGTCCTTGAACGCCCGGCAATGCGCTTCAGCCGCCACTTGCCCCGCGCGACCGGTATCCAGGTCGGTCACGCCCACCAGTTCAGCCTCGGGCAACTGGGAATAGTTCAATGCGTGAAAACGGCCGAGATGACCCACCCCGATGACCCCGACTTTGACTGGACGCATTCAGATTCCTCCGGTAACGTCTGTTGACAAACCTTCCGATTAATGTAAAGCGATTTCCAATGAGAATCAAACTGTTTTTCAGGCCCTTACAACACCAGAATCGGTTTGCATAAAGCCCTTTCTTTTATTATATTTGTATTCATTTTTCCCCTCCCCCGCCCGCGCGGTCGATCCATCGAGAGACCGGCGGACTTTTTCATTCCGGACCGGCCGGCGGGGATGCTTGACAGGTAACCATTCCGGAGCGGCCATGGAACTGAACGACAATTTTCAGCGCGTCAAACGCCTTCCACCGTATGTGTTCGCGGTCACGAATGCGCTCAAAACCCAGGCCAGGGCCGCCGGAGAGGACATCATCGACTTCGGAATGGGCAATCCGGATCAGCCCACACCGGCGCACATCGTTTCCAAGCTCATCGAGTCTGTCCAGAAACCGTTCACGCACCGTTACTCGCAGTCCAGGGGCATTCCACGCCTGAGGCAGGCTGTCTGCAAGTGGTACGCGAACAGTTTCAACGTGGAACTCGACCCTGAAAAAGAGGCCATTGTCACCATCGGCTCCAAGGAGGGCATCGCCCACCTCGCCCTGGCCATGGTCGATCACGGAGACGCAGTGCTCGTGCCCAATCCCACTTACCCCATACACGCCTGGGCTTTCGTCATAGCCGGCGCGGACATCCGCCATGTGCCGCTTCTCGAGGGCGTGGACTTTTTCGAAGAACTGGAGCGCGCGATACGCCACTCCTGGCCGCGGCCCAAGGCCCTGGTCATCAACTTTCCCTCGAATCCCACGACGCAATGCGTGGAACTGGGTTTTTTCAAAAAAGTCGTGGACATCGCCCGGGAAGCCGGCATCTGGGTGATACACGACATCGCCTACGCGGACCTGGTTTTCGACGGGTACAAGGCGCCTTCCATTTTCCAGGTGCCGGGCGCCAAGGACGTGGCGGTCGAATTCTTCACTTTGTCCAAAAGCTACAACATGCCGGGCTGGCGCGTCGGCTTCTGTCTCGGGAATCCCGTTCTGGTCGGAGCGCTCAAGGACATCAAGAGCTACCTGGATTACGGCATTTTCACGCCCGTGCAGGTGGCCTCTATCATCGCCCTGGAGGGGGATCAGTCCTGCGTGTCCGGAATCCGCGAAATGTACCGCGAAAGAAGGGACGTGCTCTGCAGGGGCCTGAATTCGATCGGCTGGCCGGTCACGCCGCCCAGGGCCACCATGTTCGTATGGGCGAAGATTCCGGAGCCGTTCCGCAAAATGGGCTCTTTGGAATTCGCGAAAATGCTGATCCGCGACGCCAAAGTATCCGTTTCTCCGGGCATCGGATTCGGCGAATACGGCAACGACCATGTCCGTTTCGCGCTCATCGAGAATGAGCATCGGACGCGTCAGGCCATACGCGGCTTGAGGCACGCGCTGAAACTTGTGCCGGGGGAATAAATTCTGGGGTGGTTCCGTTTTCATCCCGGATTCCGCACCGTAGGGGCGACGCGCCGCGTCGCCCCTACACACTTTTCAATCCGGATTCGATCCCTCCGATTTTTTCCTTGAAAATCCCCTGTCCATTCCCTATTTTTCAAATATGCCGGACCCCAAACCCGTTATCGAATCCGTCCGCCTGGACCGCTGGCTCATGGCAGCGCGGTTCTATAAAACGCGGTCCTTGTCCGCGGCCGCGTGCGAAGGCGGCAAAGTCAAGGTGAACGGCGCCTCAGCCAAGCCCCACAAGGCTGTCCGTGTCAGGGACAAACTGATCATCCATGTACGCGGCCGTTACAGGAACGTGACCATCGCCGGCCTGGCCGAGCGGGGCCAGCCGCCGGCCATAGCCCGCACTTTGTACGAGGAGGAAATCCGCTTGAAGCCCTCGGATGAATTGCTGGAGCAGATGCGGATATTCGCCCGTTCCGCGAGGCCGGCCCCCAGGAAATTCAAGGGCCGCCCGACCAAAAAAGAGCGCCGGGACATGGAAAAAATGGGAGAACCATCGGAGTGAAATGGAACGTCTTTGTCACCCGTGAAATCCCGAAAGCCGGCATAGACCTCCTGCGGGAAAAGGGATGCCGGGTCGATGTCAATCCCGAGGACAGAACTCTCACGCGGGACGAGCTCGTGGCCGCCGTGTCCGGACGCGACGGTTTTCTCGCCATGATCACGGACACGCTCGACCGCGAAGCGCTCGAACAGATGAAGGGAATCAGAATTCTGTCGAACTGTGCCGCGGGGTACAACCATATCGACCTGCAAACAGCGACGCGAATGGGGATCCTGGTCACGAACACGCCCGGCGTTCTGACGGACGCGACCGCGGACCTGACCTGGGCCCTGATATTCGCGGTATCCCGCCGGATCGTGGAAGCGGACAAATTCACGCGCCAGGGCCGGTTCAGGGAATGGCACCCCATGGCCTTTCTCGGCGGCGATCTGAAAGGCCGGACTCTCGGCATCGTGGGTGCGGGCCGTATCGGCAGGGCCGTGGCCCTGCGTTCGTCCGGATTCGGCATGACGGTCCTGTACGCGGACGGATCCACGGTTCCGGAACTGGAATCCGGTGTCGACGCCAAACGCGTCAGTCTGGACGAATTGCTCCGGCTTTCCGATTTCGTGTCCCTGCACGTGCCGCTCACGCCGCAAACGCGCCATCTCATCGATGACCGGGCCCTGGGACTGATGAAGCGTTCCGCCTATCTGATCAACACCAGCCGCGGCCCTGTGGTGGACGAAAAAGCGCTTGCGGAAGCGCTGTCATCGGGCCGGATCGCGGGCGCGGGCCTGGATGTGTACGAGAATGAGCCTCAAATCGAACCCGGCCTGATCGGCCTGGACAATGTCGTCCTGCTTCCCCACATCGGCAGCGCCACGCTCGAAACGCGCACGTGCATGTCGGTCATGGCGGCGAAAAACCTTCTCGAAGGCTTGTCCGGCAAAAAGCCGAGGCACCTCGTGAATCCCGAAGCGTGGAAAGCCGGGGACGACGGCTGATGGACAATTTGACCATTGTCCGCGTGCTCCGTATCCTTCAGGCCGAATCGAAAAAGTGGAACGTGCCCATCGTCACTCTGGTGGCCCAGCGTTCGGATGATCCCTACCAGATTCTGATCTCCACCCTGATCAGCCTCAGAACCAAGGACGCGGTAACCACCGAGGCGTCGCACAAGCTCTTCGCCGAAGCCCGTACGCCGGCCGCCATGCTCAAGCTCAAAGCCACGAAAATCAGGGCATTGATCTATCCGGCCGGATTCTACAAGCGCAAGGCGGACACCATTCTCGAAGTCAGCCGCATTCTGATCGAGAAGCATGGCGGCCGTGTTCCGGATGACCTGGACCGCCTATTGGAGCTTCCCGGAGTCGGCCGGAAAACCGCGAACCTGGTCCTGACCCTTGGATTCGGCAAGCCCGGCATATGCGTGGACACCCACGTGCACCGCATCACCAACCGGTTCGGCTATGTTCAAACCCGAACCCCGGACGAAACCGAGATGGTGCTCCGCGACAAACTACCCAAAGCCTGGTGGATACCGATCAACGATATTCTGGTGGCTTTCGGCCAGGGTCTTTGCGCGCCTGTCAGCCCGCATTGCTCCAAATGCCCGGTTTCTGCCTGGTGCGAACGCAAAGGTGTCGGCAAGTCGCGCTAGGGCCGCTCGCGGGACCGCTTTCGGACCGGTTTTCGCGTGACCGGACCGCGTTTACCGTCCCTTTTTTTCACCGGCTCGGGCCGAAACCGTCTTCTGGGCCCGCGGCGCACGGCTACAGTTCTCCACCGCATTCCAGTATCGCGTAAATCACGCCCTCTATATTTTCCAGCACTTCATTGTCCCAGAACCTCAGGATTTTAAACCCCTGGCTTTCCAACCATGTGTCTTTTCCCCTATCCCTATCCCTGTCCCGCATCCGGCCGCTTCGGCCCCTTTCCAGTTCCACGACCATCTTTTTTTCATCGCAGAGGAATTCAGCGACAAACTCCCCGACCCTGGCCCTGCGCCTGAATTTCATGTTCATCAGGTGATGGTTGCGCAGGTAAAACCAGAGAATCCGCTCCGGATCCGGCCTGCGGGCCGGTGAATCATGGGTCTGAACCCTGCGATCTCGTGTCAATGTGTCCATTTATCCCTCCCGAAAAATCCCGGACATCGTGCCGGGTGTGACCTGTTCGTTCGTTTGTCCGCTGGCGGTCTCATCCGTTTGAAAGGATCATCCGCCTCTGACTGCGGACCCGGTCATTCCACTTTCACCAGTTTCAGGCTTGGCAAAGCCGGGTCCGGACCTGCCAGACGGACCAGATACAGCCCCGCAGGGACAATCCTTCCGGAATCATCCTTTCCGTCCCATATCCTCTCGTTCTCCCCCGGCCGGGCCAGGCCGTCCCGCAGGGTCCGGATGCGCCTGCCTGCCGCATCGAGCACTTCAAAGCGGACGCCACGGGAAACGGTTTCCGGATCGAGGCGGAACCGGATATGGACCGCTGGATTGAAAGGGTTCGGGAATCCACCGATGAACAAAGGGGAATCCGGCATTGCGCCTGCCGCTTCCCGCATCCCGTACACCATGCCCAGAAAAAGAGTGTCTCCATCCCGGTTCAATTCCTCCAGGGCGTACCTGTATCCAACTCCAGGCACAGCCGTCCTGTCTGTCCATCTGTAATCGGTCCTGGCAGAACCATCTCCGCCTGAGGGGATCAGGCCCGTATTCACGGCGGAAAAACGCGTCTCATCGGTTCCTGAACGCAGAACATTGAATCCGCAGGTGCCCACTTCGCTTTCCGTGGACCAGCGTATTTCAATGCCGTCCCTCACGGGGACCGCTTCAAGACAGCCCATATGCACGGAAAGCGGTAAGTCTCCGCTGAGCATACTCTGGTCCGCGTACAGGTATCCTCCGGACAGGGTATCGGTCTTATAGGTCTTGACGCTCACGCGGCAGCAGTCCGCGTCCGGCGGCGCCTGTCTCTCTCGTACCGCGATTTCCTGCCAGCCCGCCTGGTCCTGCGAACGCGGAGACGACGCGTATTTCCCCAGATAATCGGACCCTTTGAACCAGCTGATCACGAGCCCGACCGCGCCTGCCGGATTCTCGTCCAGCACCCGGCAGGAAAACGAATACACCCCGCCGGCCGTCACGGACACGGTTTGTCTCAGTTCCGGCAGTGTCGCGCCGGCCGGCACTTCGAACCGGACGCTCGACGCGCCTTCAAACCGGATCGTGGATGACGGTTTGATCCAGGTGATTCCCGCATAGGCCCAGTGATCGGGTTTTCCGGCTGTCCAATTCTCGAATCCCGCGTTGAGAATCGGGTTGGTTTGCGGCCTGACCGGCGCCTGCCCGAGAAACAATATCAGCCCGGCCGCGACGGGAAAAAGCTTCGCCATGGTCCCTCCCGGACTTAAAAAATGATGTTGGAATGGGATGATCAGACCGGATGTGTGAAACGGGGATGAAAGTGCGGAACGGTCTCCGCGGGGAGCAGTGCAGACGTGGATGGAATAATACTAAATCAGAACATTTTTGTCAAGCGGAATATCTCAATCGCAAAAATTCGTTTGAGTGAGACGCTCCGGGGGGTTTGAAACCTCCCGGAGCGTATGCGTAGTTCCGGGACAAAAAGAAAATGGTCATGACAGCATGCCGTCATGACCATTTTCTTCAGAACGCCGCCTTCCGCGGCGGATGGATCAGCTGATGGAAATCATCCGGCCCTGATTTTTCAATGACTCCTCTGCAGCCTCGAGCGATTTCACCACCGAAAGGCCCGTTTCGCCGCCGGATTTCACCACCTTGCCCGTCCGGACCGCTTCCAGAAAGCTTTCCATCTCGACCTGGAGCGGCTCGTACGTGTCCAGCCTGGGCGACCAGATGTCGCCGGAACGGTAGCTGAGCTGGAACTCGCCGTAGGTTTCGGGATCCTTGTAATGCACGCCTTTGTCGAATATCTTGACTTTCTCCACGTTTTCCGTGTCGTCGTACACGAGCATTTTTTCGCTTCCCACGATGGCCGTGCGCCTCAGCTTGCTCGGCGCCAGCCAGCTGAGCTGAAGATGCGCCTGGGTGCCTGAGGGGAATTCCATGGTCACGAATGCCACGTCCGGAATGCCCTTCACAATGCAGTCGCGGCCTATGGCCCATATCTTGGAAGGGGTTTCGTCCATCCAGTCGAAGAGTATCGAAAAATCGTGGGGCGCCAAGTCCCAGATCACGCTGACATCCTTCTGGTGAATGCCCAGGTTGACCCGCGTGGCGCTGATGTAGTGAATTTTCCCCAGTTCTCCCTTGCGGATGCATTCCTTGATTTTGATCACGGGCGGGCTGAACAGAAAGGTGTGCCCGACCATCAGGCTGCGTCCCGCCTTTGCCGCGGCCGCGATGAGCGTCTCCGCGTCCTTCGCGGACGCGGTCATCGGCTTTTCGACGAACACATGCTTGCCGGACGCGATGGCCTTCATCGCCAGGCTGAAATGCGTGGATACGGAAGTGGCGATCACCACGCCGTCTACCGATGCATCGGACAAAACCTTATCATAATCGGTCGTGAACCCGTTGTCGGGAAAGCGCAAGCGGAGACGATCGAGTTTTTTCGCGTCCGTGTCGCAGCACGTCACTTTTTTACACGCGGGAATCGAATTCAGATTCCGCGCCAGATTGGGGCCCCAGTACCCGCACCCAACAACCGCAATATGCATGACTTCCCCTTTATTTAATATGATGGTTGCAGCCGGCCCGAGGGATCACAGCCGCCGCATCACCCGCGCAGGCACGCCCGCGACAACGGATCCCGCGGGCACGTCTTTGGTCACCACCGCGCCCGCGCCCACGATCGCGTTTTCCCCGACCGTCACGCCGCAGAGTATGGTCACGCCGCTTCCGATCGAAGCGCCGTTCCGGATGAAGGTCTTCGTCACGGTCCAGTCGGCCTCCGTCTGCAGGGACCCGTCCGGATTCGCCGCGCGCGGGTACTTGTCGTTGATGAACATCACCCCGTGGCCGACGAATACATTGTCCCCGATCTCAACGCCCTCGCAGATGAAGGTGTGCGAGGAAATTTTGCAGTTGGAACCGACTTTCGCGTTCTTCTGTATCTCGACGAACGCCCCGATCTTGGATCCATCGCCGATCGTGCAGCCGTACAGGTTGACGAAATTGAAAATCCGCACGTCCTTGCCGAGAACGACGTCCTTTGCGATGCACTGGTATTCCATGATTGTCCTTTGATTCGAAAAATGGAAGGGGCAGTCTCAGGAACCGAAGGGCCAGACAAAATCGTACAGACCCCATGCCCCGATTCTCCACGAAACCGTATCGTCCCGAATGCCTTTCACATGACCCGCATTCGTACCGGCCTGGGACTGGAAAGCGGCTTCAAGGAAAAACCGCCGGCCGGGGAGAAAACGGATCGACGCGCCCCATCCGTTCCTCCTTTCAACCGTTCCTGTCGGGAAGGGCTCGTCGTATCCTTCTTCCACAGTGTAAGCCATCCAGGGCGTGTCAAAAGGCGTGAACAGACCGCCTTCTCCCTTGCGGATGGATTTCCAGAACACCTCAAGACGGACACTTTCGGACAGCCATCCGGTACAACCGAGAGTCAGAAGGTCGAAATCATTGCCTTCCGGGTGTCCCAGCGGACGGTTTCGGAATACTGCGGTTTCCCAGGGATACGCCGTTTTATACGTCCGGTTGGTCACGCGACTGTATTCCCCGTAAAGGGACATGCCGGGAGCCGCGAATGGATCCGACCATTCGAATCCTGCCAGCCAGCCGATTTCATTCGGCTCCAGATCGCCCGGCCCGGTTTTCTCGACCTGAATGTCGTCGATGAGCAGGGAACCGTAGAGCTTCATATTCCGGCCCGGATAGGCCAGCACGTCCACTGTTCCGAGCGTGTTCGCCCGGACTTCCTGATTATACTGCTCCGCATGGTAGCTCATGAGCGGGTTCAGGAACACCCAGTCGAGCTCCCGGTTCACGCCCCCATACACCGAAGCCTCGGTCAGGCCGATCTGAAGCGCGCCGCTGAAAAACCGGGCATCGACCCGGTGTCCGGCGAGAAATCGCCGGGCCGTCGATGCGCCGAGCGAATCCGCCAGCCCGGGAGAAAGCGGCCAGGCATCCAGAAACGCAGTTAAAAATGAATACCGGAACGGGCCGACAATCACCGCCCCGGACATCTGATCCATGGGACGGCACACATCTGAGAACAGCAGGGTTCCGCTTTTCCCCGCGCCCCATCTCAGAAAATCACGGCCGAATTTGAGCTGAACCCTCCCGAACCGCGCCGCTGCATAGGCCTGTTCCGTGTAGAACGCGAGACCCCGCCATTTCTTGCCGATATAGGCGGAGTCTCGGAGCGCATACTGGTCGAGAGTCATTGCGTTGACCAGAACCGCGTTGGCCGAAAGCGGCACGGCCAGGCGGCTTCTGTACACTCCGTCGAACCGGCCGCTCGCGCCTTCATCCCCATGCACGTCCGCGGCCATCGACACGCCCGCTTCCAGCCGTTCCGCCTGTTCAGCTCCCGCATTCAGAAGACGTATCTCGGGTTCGAATTCCTCCAGCAGTCTCCGCAATATCCGTTTCTCCGCCGGGGAAAAAGCGTTTTTCACGGATCCTTCCGGCCGGCGCATGCCTATCAGCACCCTGGCAATGTCGCCCCGCGTGTAGGGCCGGTTCATCTGGTGCAGCTGCCTGAAACCGCCCCGCGCCTGAAGCGCCTCTATATTCGCGTACGCCCAATGCCAGGAAGGGAGGGATTCCTGAAGGGCTGCGTTCCCCTGCAACGTGATCATGGCAAGTACGACCATGCATATCCGCGCGCCCCGCGTCATGAAATCCTCCTCACTTTGCGCCTACCCCCCGGATTAGCGCGAACCAGATTGTCTGAAATATGATTACCACGTCGAGCAGGAAGGATTGATGAGAGATGTAATAGAGGTCATGGTCGATGTTCTCGTGAATCGGCAGGGAGCGATCGCCCGAAATCTGCCAGAGCCCGGTGATACCCGGTTTCGCGTTCAGCCGCTCCCGCTGATAGGGCGTGTAGGTCTTGACGATGAAGGGCATTTCGGGCCTCGGGCCCACGATGCTCATGTCGCCCTTGAGCACGTTCCAGAACTGGGGGAATTCGTCGAGGCTGGTCTTTCGGAGAAACCGGCCGACCCGTGTGATGCG
>JAFGAX010000135.1 GCA_016933415.1 bacterium | reverse complement strand
CCGGCAATTACCTGGGGTGCATGGAATGCACGCAGGACGTTGAGCACATCCGAAGGCTGGAGGGGCAGAAGAGGCTGCTGGATTAGAGGTAAGTCAAATGTTCAGGTTATCCGGTATGGTCATTGCGAGCAGTCCCGCCCCTGGATCAAGTCCAGGGCAAGCGTGCGGGGCGACGAAGCCTGCCCCGGACCTGATCCGGGGCAATCTCCGGTTGAACAGCTGAAGTTGAGATTGCTTCGCCCGCTGTGCGGGCTCGCAATGACAAACTTCTTTCCAGAGTCCTATTAGGCAGTCCCTCGCGATCTTTAATCCGCAATCTCTTTAAAGTACTTCCCGTAATCTTCGGTCATGCCCCGTAAAGAGTACTCCCCCCTCTCCTTGTCCAGCTCATACCCGTCCAGAAAGCGGCCGGACGCGATGGCGGCCAGCGCCTCGCAGAGCGCGTCCACGTCCGCCTTCGTATTGTAGACTCCGAAGCTGACCCGCACCGCGCCGGGCACGATGGACCTGTCCCGGTTCAGGATGCGTTTTTCCATTTCCCGCGCCTCGCTCTCGCCGACATGCAGGAGGCATTTCACGTACGGGTGCGCGCAGAAACAGCCGTTGCGCGTGCCGATGGCCCATTCCGCTCCGAGCACGGCCGAGACCAGGCTGTGCGGCAGTTTTCCCACGTTGAGCGGGATCACGCCCAGCCGCTCCGCGGCCGAGGCCGGGTCCGTGTCGCCGTAAACCGAGACTCCCGGTATCGCTTTCAGTTTCTCCAGCGCGTAGGCCGTGAGCCCGGCCTCGTGGCGAATGATTTTATCCCACCCGGTCTTCTCGATCCAGCGGATGGCGGCGCCGAGCGCCACGGCGCCCACGATGTCCGGTGTTCCCGCCTCCTCCCGGTCCGGAAGGTCCGTCCAGTAGGCGTTTTCCAGGTTCACGATATCCACGGCGCCGCCGCCCACCAGGCTGGGCTCCCCCTTCTCGAACACGGAGCGTTCGCCCACCAGCACGCCCGCGCCGAAAGGCGCGTACATCTTGTGGGCCGAGAAAGCGATGAAATCCAGGGCCTCCGGATCGTCCGGGTCCTTCATGTCAATGGGCCGGTGCGGCGCCAGCTGGGCCGCGTCCACGAAAATGCGCGCCCCCGCTGCGTGCGCCCTACGCGCGTAATCGTGCACGGGATTGATGTACCCGGTCACGTTCGAGGCGCCCGTGACCGCGACGAGCGCCACGCGGCCGCGGTACTGGTCCAGCTTGGCGCGGAAATCGGCCTCGTCGACGCGGCCGTCCGGAAGCACGTTCACGTGCACGACATGGGCCGCCTTGCGCCAGGGCAGTTCATTCGAGTGGTGCTCCATGACCGTGGTCAGCACCACGTCGTCCGGTTGAAACGGGAACCGGGAAGCGAGATGGTTGATGGATTCGGTGGTGTTGCGCGTGAACAGCACGATGCGGCGCTCCGGCGTGGCGCGGACGAAGCGGTAAATGAGCTCGCGCGAGCGGTCGAAGGCCCGGGATGACAGCTTGGACTTGAAACCCGTGCCCCGGTGGACATTGCTGTACCAGGGCGCGAAGGAAACGACGGCGTCGAGCACGGGCCGGATCGCGGGTGTGGACGCGGCATTGTCGAGGTTCACATACCGCCTCTTCGCCCCGGCCGCGACCGGAACGCGGGTATCTCCGCCGACTGCCTCGCAGAGCGGGACCGAGAGGCCGTGTTTCGAGGAATTCGAAGCGGAGATCCGGTGTTTCGGACCGCGGGCCGCGGGCGTCTTCATCCGCCCGGACGCTTTCCGTCCACTGCCCGCGGAAGGCTTTTGGACGGAAGGCCGTTTTTTAACGGTTTTCATGAACGGCTTTCCTTTCGGGGACCGGTTTTCTCCGTTCGCGCGCTGCAACCCGGGCAATGGACATTGCGGCACGAAGGGCAGACCCCTGACCGGATGCCGATGACGGCTGGGATCATGACGAGCCAGAAAAAGACAAATGCGACTGGATGCTTCCAGAGCCAGATCTGGGGCAGGAGCAGAAGGACGGCAAGGCCCGCCGTGGTCATGGACCAATCCCCGGCCGTGTAGGCCGAGCACTTTCTGTCAGCAAACAGCGCGACAGCGGCCCGGCCCGGCAGTACATGGCCGCAGTTGCCGCGGTCCGGGCATTTGGCGCAGAAGGCGAACAGCACGACTGGAACGGCCAGGGACGCGAGCAGAAGGTAGGCGGTCCCGAGCAGAATGGATTCCTGAAAAAGGGATTGCACCGCGGCCGCCAGAGCCAGAGCCACAGCGCCAAGACTGATGGCGCCGATCGTATTCCGCTTCATGGGTTGCCTCCAGGTTTGCTTTCAATTTAGGATGATGCGGGGAGAAATACAAATGAAAAGGGGGTTATATGGAGAGAGTGTCGGAGTGACGGGGTGACGGGGAAACGGAGGAAAAGAGAAGCGGAGAAACGGAGGCAGACCGCGACCAGTAGCCCACGACTTCAGTCGTGGGGGCAGAATGTAACGGAGTAACGGAGTGACGGAGTAACGGAGAAAAAGAGGTTATCTGCTTGGGTTCAATGATCCGTGTTTCGGCTTGACTTTTTTTGTAAAGATGGCTATTTTGGAACATTCACGAAAACGATTTCGCCGGCCGATCACCCAAGCATCCTAAAAGAAAAATTAACGGACCCAACTCTGATCCGTTCAACCATTATCCCATCCCGGCCGGCATAGCCATGACCACGATCAAAGACATCGCCCGTATGGCCAATGTCTCCCAGTCCACGGTATCGAAAGCCCTGAACGACCGTCCGGATGTCGGGGAGGACACGAAGCAGCGCATCCGGGAATTGGCACGGCGCCATCACTTCACACCCAGCGCTTTCGGCAAGGGGCTGAAAAGCCGGGTCACGCGCAATATCGGCCTCATTTTCTGCAGGGAGCCCCAGCCGCTTTCCATCAATCCCTTCTATTCGCGCGTGCTCGAAGGCATCGAAGCTGAAACAGCGGTGAACGGGTACAATCTGATCCTGCTTCTCATCACGGAGTCCGGACAGAATGAACTGCCCCGTATGATCCGCGAGAAGCAGGTGGACGCCGTCATACTCGCGGGCTCGTTCCAGCAGTCGTTCGTGGACTGCATCCGGCGGAACGGGCTCCCGATGATCCTGCTCGACCCGAAACAGCCGGCTGAAGACTGCCATCAGATACTCATCGACAACGAGCATGGGGGCTTCCTCATCACCGAGTACCTCATCCAAAAGGGGCACCGCCGCATCGGTTTCGTTTCAGGGGATCTGGAACGCCAGAGCTTCAGACTGCGTTACCTCGGTTACCTCAAGGCCCTGAACCGGAGCGGCATTGATCCGGATCCGGCGCTGGTCCGCTCCGGCGGGCTGGAGGACGGATACGCGCATGTCCGCGGCCTGCTGGAAGCGGGCCGTCCGACGGCCGTTTTCTTCGCCAACGACATCAACGCCATATACGGGCTCAAGGCCATCGTGGAGGCCGGTCTGAAAATTCCGGAAGATGTCAGCATCGCCGGATTCGACGACATTGAGCTGGCCCGGCACGCGTCGCCGCCGCTCACCACGGTGCGCGTGTACAAGGAGGAACTCGGATCCCTGGCGGTGCGGAACATCCTGCGCCTGATCCGGCGCGAGCCGAAAATGCCGTACGTGACGATGGTACCGGTGCGCATCGTGGAGCGCGAATCCGTGCGCGACCTTTCATCGGATCCGCCGGGTTCCGGGTGATCCCCAAATCTGCGGTGAACACGGAGGAGCCTTCATGTCCAACACACTGGGTGTCGATCTCGGCGGCACGAAAGCTGGATTCGTGCTCGCGGACGGGGACGGAAATTTTCTGTACGAGAAATCCTATCCGAGCCCATTTCAGCGGACATCGCGGCTCACGGCCGGAGGCGAACCGGAAACCGTGATTGACGCGGAAATGACGGACGTACCCGCGGAGCGGCGGGTGGCCGCCTACCTGGCAAAGCTCGAATCGGAATTTCTGAAAGAGGCGAAGCGGACCGCGGGCGCCGCGGCCCCGGACCGCAAAGGATACAGCCTTTGCGGCAAGACGTGGACGCAGGACGGCAAAATCGTCATGGTGGGCAGCAATGCGCCGATGCGGTTCGCGGCCGATTTCGGATCCGGCCGTTCGGGAATTATCGTCGCGGACGCCGCGGAAGGCAGCCAGGCCGCGAACGACGGCAACGCGGCGGCAACGGCCCAGGGCATCTATTACCGGGCCGTATCCGGAATCGAGCCCCGAGAGACCGGTTACATCATTCTCGGCACGGGCTTCGGATTCGGCATCCCCTTTTATTCGGCGCTGACGGAGATCGGTCACATTCCGGTCCGGGCCATGCCGGATTGGCTTCTCCAGGAATGCGGATGTACGGAAGGCCGCAGAACCGCGTGCGCCGAAAACTACGCATCCGGGCGCGGCCTGCAGGAAACGGCCCGCATCCTCCTGTCCATGGAAGGGAAGCCGGAACTCGAAGCGTCTTTTCCCGGCAGGCCGGGACCGGGACCCTGCAAACTCGTATCCGAATCCGCGCTCAGGGATGGGGCCGCGGATTCCAAGAGAATAATGGAACTTGCGAGGGGGGGGAAAGACGGGCTGGCCTGTTTCATCGAGGACCTGGCCGCGGACGTGACCGCCCACGCCGCGGTCACCGCGGCCCTGCTGTTCGGGCTTCAGGTGATCGGCGCGGGAGAGAGCATCGCTTTGCACCACCCATGGCACGTGCGGCGCATCGCGGAGAAGGCGGATGCACTGACAGCGGGGAACAACATGCTCCGGCCGAAACTGCGCATCGAGCCCACGCCATTGAGGGATCCGGCGAAGTTCGGCGCGCTGTCCCTGGTCGTGCCCGAGGAGCGGTACGAGGCCTGGGCGTCGAAAATGGCCGCTGTTAAAAAAAATGGAACACGGATTACCACAGATGAGACGGATGCTCACAGATAAAGATGGAAATATTGGGTAATTCGTTGATTACAATCACGGCATACTTTCCGCAACAATAACGTACAGGACGAATATTCTAATCAACGAATTACCCTATCCCTCCCGCTCTATCCGCGAAAATCCGTTTCATCCGTTCAATCCGTGTTCCATTTTTATTTTTTCTTTAATTCCTTCAGAATCAGATCGAGCTTTTCCTCCACCCGCTGAACATCCGATTTCGTCGCCAGGTTGAGCCGGTTCACCGTGTTCTCCACGCCCTTCTCGACGCGTTCCTCCAGCGCCTTTTTGCTTTCCTCAGCCTTGGAGACCAATTCTTTCAGGATTTTGGGCGCTTCGTCAGCCGTGATTTTTCCCTTTTCCACGAGATCGTCCACGATCTCCTTGGCCTTTTCTTTGGTCACGGACCAGGCCCCGAGCCCGGCCAGGTAAGCTTTTTCAAAAAAATCGGTCATGGTAATTTTCCTCCTGATTAAGTATATGTTAATTAACAGTTTAAACAATAACGGATCGTTTATGAATGAGAACCATCTCTGGTTCCAAATAATAAACGGCCTGCAACCGCGGGAGTTTCATGCAATATATTGTAAAAATTCCACAAATTGGAAAAAATTCCTTGAAATAAATGTAAAAATTGGGTATAATCATAAGTTTTGTTTTTGAAGGAATCGGTTCTGCAGGATCCCGGGCGCCTGTGTTTCAGCGGACGCAACGGCCTTCAGGATCATCATGCCGGAAGGTTCCCTGGTTTTTTGTCCGTTTTCAGTTGTCGAAAAGAGACACCATGGCGTTCGGATTGTCCAAATCGGCTGTAATGCGAAGCGCCTTGTTTTTTATCCTGCTCTCCGCGGCCGTCATGATCGGGATCCTTATCTGGACGACGGAAGCCGAGACTTGGCTCCATCTTTCGGATTTCCGGTGGTGGGTCATCCCGATCGTTTTCGGACTGGCCTCTCTTCGCTGGATCTTCGACGGCATGGTCTTTCATGCCTTGACGGGCCACAGCCCCGGCAAGCGGGTTCGGCCGCTCCGGACAGCCGTCATCCGCCTCATCGGCAATCTGATTTCAGTGGTCGTGCCCGTCTTCGTGGGCGTATTCAGCGCGCATACCTACCTGCTGAAGAGAGAGAAATTGCAGTGGGGCGAGAGCGTCGCCGTGACCATCATGCGCGCCGTACTCCCGGTTTTCCTCTTTTTATTCAACATCCCCATCATGCTGTGGTGGAGGATGCAGGGCAACGAGAGAACCGCCCTGCAGACGACGATCGAAGCGCTCATGATACCGGTCATCGGGGCCGTGATCCTGGTTGCGGCGGGCCTGTTTTTTCCGGAACGCATTCACCGCGTCGTCTCCTCGGTCGTGCGCCGGCTCAGGCGCGATCCCCTGCGCATCGCGGCCCTGGAGGAGAAGCTGGCCGGAGAATTCATGCATTTCAGCCGCGTGTTCCGGTGTTATTTCCGGGAAAAATTCGGATGCCTGGCCGCCGCCTGCGGATGGCTGTTGGCGATGTTTGCGGCTGATTCTGCGGTGGCCATCTCCATCGTGCGGGGCTTCGGATTCAGGCCGGATCCGGTGCAGGCCCTGGCTTTCCTGTTCATGATCTGGCCCATCGTCTATCTGATGCCCACGCCGGCCGGCACGGGCGCATTTGAATTCTCGTACCTGGGTTTTTACGCCCTGTTCATGCCCACGGCCCTGATCGGCCTGGCGGTGCTGATCGTCCGGATCATGCTGACGTATCTGCCCATGATCGCGGGTTCGGTTCTGCTGGTTCGCGAGTTCAGGAAGGACAGCCGTCTCAAGTCCATGGTGATGAAGGGGAAATTCGCCGGAGCGGACGCATGAGCCGCATTCGGTCCGGTTCAATCGGCATCTGAACATCGAGGTCATCGTGAAAGAAGTTGTTGCGCGCGTTCTGGAAACCGAGAAGCAGGCCCGACAGGCCGTTGAAGAGGCCCGTCTCCAGGCCAAAACCATCGTCTCCGAAGCCGAAAAGGAGGCACGCAGGCTGTCCGTCTCGATCCGGGAGAAAGCTCTGGCGGAAGGCCGGCAGGTTGTTGCCGCGGCCGAGGCCGAAGCCCAGGCACAGCGCGACAAGGAACTGGCCCGGTCCAGTCAGGAGGGAAAGAATCTGTGGAAGGACCGTGAAGCGGAAATCAAGGCTTCGGTGGAAGCGTTGTTCCGCATCCTGACCGGCGCGGAGAAGTCCTGATCATGGAAGCGGTGCGCGAATACGGATTCATCAACGCGAAGGTCCGCGCCATGCGGTCGCGTTTTTTGACCGAAGCGTCCTTTCGTCAGTTGGCCGCGACCCGGGACAGCCGCGAACTGGCCTCCGCCCTGGCGCAGACGCGCTACCGAGACGCCATGAACGGCGTGGACCCGGCTTCAGTGGAAGCGGTGGAGTCGGCCATCGAGCGTTTTGAAACAGGCGAATTGCTCGTGATTCTGAAATACGCCAAGTCCGGATCCGCCGACCTGGTCCGCCTGCTGATCGAACGCTATGATGTCGAGCGGCTGAAGGCCTGCCTCAGGCTCGTGCACGGCGGGTCGGCGCCTGTCGAACCCCCGGCGGGCAAGCCCCTGGTGATGTCTTTTTCGGAACAGGCTGTGGCCGCGGCCGGCTCTTTCCGTGAGGCGGCGGCCCTGGTGCCGGATGCCGATTACCGCAAGGCGCTTGAATCCTCCGCGGCCGAGGTCGAGGAGAGGCGCACGCTGTTCCCCGCGGAACTGGCCCTGGATCGGACCCTGTTCGGAAGGATATGGAAAGCCGGACAATCCATGAACAGCCGGGACCGGGGCATTGTCCGGCGCCTGTTGGGCATTGAGATCGACCTGAAAAACCTCGACTGGCTGTCGCGTTTCCGTAATTACTACAAGCTATCCGCTTCCGAGAGCCTCGACCTGCTTCTGCCCAATGGTTCGAAACTCGACGCGAAAGCCCTGCACCGGATGGCCGCCGAGGAGCGGATCGGAGACGCCTTCGGCCGCGTGTCTGCCGGCACGGGTGTACCCGCGCCGGAAGCCGGAACCGGACCGGCCGCGATTGAGAGCATGGAGCGCTTTCTGTCGCATGTGCTGCTCGCCGGGGCGCGGCGCGCGTTCATCGGCAATCCGCTCTCCATCGGTTCGATTCTCGGATATTTCTACTGCCTGCGGGCCGAAACCCGCAACGTCAGGACGCTTTTCACCGCCAGGCGGCTGGGACTCGACCCCCACCAGGCGGAAGCGCATCTGGTGCTCTAGCCCGAACGGAAGACGATGTTCATACCTGAAAAAATGACGCACATCCAGGCGCTGTTGCCCGCCGGAGACCTCAATTCCGCGGCCGAGGCCGTGATCCGCGACGGCAGTCTGCAGATCGTGGACGCGGCTGAAGTGGAGCCGTGGGCCGGCGGGCTCGAGCCGTACGGAACCGAGGAGGAACCCGAGGACCTGCGGGTCCGGCGCGAAGCGATCGAGAGCCGGATCAAGGAACTGGGCCTGGAGGTGAAGTTCGAGGGCGTGTCCCCGGCGGCGGAATCCCGGGAGGCGTTGGACAACCGGCTCGCGGAACTGGGCAGCCAAATCGATTCGGTCCGCCGGGAGCGCGAGCGCCTGGTCAAGGAAAAGAACCGGCTCGAAATCCTCAAGGCCAGATGGGGCGGCCTGCCCGGCCTGGGCATTTCGCTCGAGGGTCAGCAGGCCTACTCTTACCTCGCGGTCCGCACGGGACGCGTCAGCGACAGGAATGTCGACATTTTGAACCGCAGGCTCGAAGGCGTTCTGCACGTTCTGGTTCCGGCCGGAAGCGCCGGAGGCAAGACGCTGTTTCTGGCCGCGGCCCTCAAGCGGGACGCCGAAGCCCTGGACGCGGCCCTGGCCGAAGCGGGCTTTGAAGCCATGGAAGGCGCCGGAGACGCGGTTTTCGAGGAGCTGAAGAACGCGGACACGGCCGGGATCTCCGAAGGCATACGAAAGGCCGATGAGACGCTGAAGGAAATCGGACGCGCGAACCGCGGTTTTCTCCTGTCGGCCCTGTTCCGGCTCCGCCGGGAGCGGTTGACGCACCGCATTCTGAAGCATTTCCGCAAAACCGACCGGACGGTGTTCTTCTCCGGCTGGGTCCCCACGTCCCAGCGTGAAGGACTGGTCCGGGAGCTTCGGTCCGCGACCGGCGGCCGCTGCGTGGTCCGCGAGATTCCGGCGGAATCGCTCGATTCCGTCAAGGAGGGCAAGGTGCAGGTGCCCGTCCGGCTGAAGAACCACTGGATCTTCAGGCCTTTCGAACTGCTCGTCTCCCTGTACGGCACGCCGTCGTACCAGAGCCTGGATCCGACGCCGCTGGTCGGCATCAGCTACGTCATCATGTTCGGCATCATGTTCGGCGACCTGGGCCACGGCCTGGTGGTGGCCCTGCTGGGCGGCCTGATGATGTGGAAACTGAAGGCGGGCGCGAAGGATGCCGGCCGCCTGATTCTGTACGCAGGGGCGTCCAGCATGTTTTTCGGCCTCTGCTTCGGCAGTATTTTCGGTTACGAGACGATCATCCCGCACCTCTGGTTCAGCCCGATGCACTCCATGAACCGGCTGATGGGCACCCTGATCTATTTCGGCATGGGCATGGTGACCCTGTCCGTGATTCTCAACGTGGCGGTTCACGCGCGGAAGGGCAAATGGCTGGAGGCGGTGTTCAACCGGGCCGGCATTACGGGCCTGATCGTGTACTGGTGCGGCATCGTGCTCGCGCTGAACATGTTCTCCGGCGGCGGGCCCGGGGCCGGACACCTGAAATGGTTCACGCGCGTGCTGCTCGGGGCCGTGGCGCTCATCGCCTTCCAGGAGCCGGTGCTCCGGCTGCTCAAGGGCAAAAAGGGGCTGTACCACGAGCCGGGCGTGGAGGGCATTTTCTCCGGCGTGCTCGAGGGCGCGGTCGAGGTGCTCGAGACCTTCATCGGGTTCCTGTCGAACACCCTGTCGTTCATCCGCGTGGCGGCCTTCAGCCTGGCGCACGCCGCCCTCTGCATGGCGGTGTTCACCATCGCGGAACCCCTGCGCGGCGCGGCCGGCGGATCGCTCTCCTGGGCGGTCATCGTGTTCGGCAACCT
>JAFGAX010000134.1 GCA_016933415.1 bacterium | reverse complement strand
GGCGTGTACATCTGCCGGCTGGAATCCGGCGGTCGCGTCCAGGTGATCAAGATGATCAAAATGCAGTGACCGGAATATCGGGCAGATGATGCTCCGGCCGACTTCGATGGTATTCATCATACTTGCGGCTCTTTACGCCGCGTTTCTCGCGGCTGCGTTTCTGCTGTGGGTGTGGATCCGGTTTCGGAAGCGCCGGTTCAGGCCGATCGAGGCCGGAGGAGAAGACATCCTGATCGTGGCGCCCCATCAGGACGATTGCGTGGCCATTGCGGGCGGTTACGGCATCCAGACGAAGGAGAAAGGCGGAAACGTCCGCATCCTGTACGTGACCGACGGGATGGAGAACGGGAGTCCGGCCCGGCGCTCCGAAGCCGCGGCCGCCTGGGCCATGGCCGGCGTGGGGGAGGCGGACATCCGGTTTCTGGATTATCCCTCCCTGACCGGCCTGACGGCCAGGGATGAAATCGACGCCTGCATCGGCCTCATCGAAGAGGAGATCCGGGACCGCAGGCCGGGAACGATTTTCACGCCGTTGTACGAAGGCGGCCATTACCAGCACGACGTCGTGAATTACATGACGGCGGAGGCGGTCCGGCGGACCGGATTCAAGGGACGCGTGTTCGAATCGCCGGAATACAATTTTTACCTGTCGTTCCGCACGACACCCGAAAAGATCCTGTCCGGACTGCTCCGGTTCGTCCCTTTCGCCGCGTACGACTATCCGCCGGAGCCGGTGCTTGCGGATCCCGTGTGCCGCCTTCACATGACGGATGACCAGCTCGGGACGAAGAAGCGCATGATCGCGGCCTTCGAGTCCCAGCACCCGGACATGCTGGTGAAGCGGTTCGGATTCGAGGACCGTTTTCAGGAAATGCACGCATACGATTACACCAAGCCGCCTTTCGACTACAGCCGTTCAGCCGCCCGTTTTCTGGACGGCCTGAAGCGGCTGCCCGCGGCCGGAGTATTGTTTTCAAAAATGTTCAGGTGGACGCGGACCATCCATCCCGATGCCGGAATCACCATCACCCGGATTCCCATGCGGGACGGACGTTCACCCCAGACAGGAGAAGCATGACATGATCACTCTCGCCGTACATTCGCGACTGCGCCGGACCGGCGCCTGCCTCTTTTTGTCGTGGGCTTTTTCTCCTGCCTTGGGGCAATTCCATTTCACGGATGTGGGTCTGGCCACCAACACCGTGGTGGTCTGCAACACGCACGGATCGGGGTTCGTGGACTACAACAACGACGGGTGGGAGGACATTTTCGTGGTTCACAACACGAGCGAGGGGAACTGGATCAACCTCCCGCACACCCTGCTCAAGAACCCGAAGAACCTGGGCCTGTTCGAGAACGTGACGGCCGCCGCCGGCGTTGAAGGATATCTGTTCCCCAGCGCGCAGGGATTCGCGGTGGCGGATTACGACAATGACGGGGACGCAGACCTGCTCATCGGCATGGGGAACCGGGAAAACAAGGCCCTGATGTACAGGAACCTGGGCAACGGGACCTTCGTGGACCAGAAATGCGGCCTGGACGTGAACGCCCGCACCTTTCACTGCAGGTCCATTGCGTTCATCGACTACAACAACGACGGATATGTCGACGTGTTCGGCACGCGCGACTCCTATCCCCAGGGTGACGACAACACGCTCTTTCTCATGTACCGCAACGACAGGAACGGATGGTTCTACGACCGCACACGCGAGTCGGATCTCTGGAACCACCCGCCGTCATTCAAGGATCTGTACGGCTTTGCCATGGCCGACATCGACCTGGACGGAGACACCGACATCTACGTGCCGAGGTATGACGCGGCGTCCATGCTCCTGCGCAACAACGGGAACGGTACGCTCTGGTGGGAGTCCGCGCGTTTCAACATCCCCATCGACAGCTACAACACCGGCGCCATTTTCTTCGACTATGACAATGACCTCGACTGGGACCTGTTCGTCCGGAGGCAGGCCTACGCCTGCCAGCTCTTTCAGAACAACGGCTCCAACATTTTCTCCAATGTGGCGCCTGCGGCGGGCGTCGACTCCATCGTGATCTTCCGCGAAGGGTCGGTGTTCGGCGGCGGGCTGTCCACGGGCGATTTCGACAACGACGGCGACCAGGAGCTGTTCATCATCACCCGGAGCGGCCTGCGGCTCCTGCTCTTCAACAACAACGGGGACGGCACGTTCACCGAGTGCTCGGCCGCGGCCGGCGTGCGCGAGGACTATGAATGGTACTGGAGCACGCCCATCGGAGACTACAACCGGGACGGGTACCTGGACATTTACATGGCCAAGGGGCCGGTTCTGGAGGGCATTTCCGCGACTTTGTTCATGAACGACGGGGGCCCCAAACACTGGATCCAGTTCAAGCTCGTGGGCGTGCAGTCGAACCGCATGGCCGTGGGCGCGCGCGTGGTTCTCTACTACGACGGCGGCAAGAAGCAGATGCGGCAGGTGCTCGGCGGCGGCGGGTACAAGACCGACAGCTTCTGGGTGCATTTCGGGCTCGGGTCGTGCGTCACCGTGGACTCCGTGCGTATCCACTGGCCGAGCGGCATTGTCCAGCGCTGGGTCGGTCTCATGGCCGACCAGTTCATGACCATCACGGAGGAGAACTCGACCCAGTACGGCGTGGTTTCCGTCGAGGGCGAGGCGAAGCATGTCCGGACGAACCGGCCCGTCATTCAGGCCACGGTGAAACTGACCGGATCCATGACCCAGACCGATTACACGGATGTCGCGGGCCTCTACGGTTTCTATCCCATCAATTACGGCGTCACCAACCTGACCGTCACCCCGTCCAAGCCGCGCGCCGAAGATCTCGGCACAGGCGTGATCACGGCCTATGACGCGTCCCTGGTGCTGTTGATGTGCGCGGGTTTGGACACTCTTTCCGCCACGCAGAAAATGGCGGCGGACGCGGATTCCAGCCTGGATGTGAACGCGCTGGATGCGACTTATATCGCGCGGTACGCGGTGGGCCGGAAGACCGACGCGGCATCCAAAGTCGGCCGCTGGCGGTTCAATCCGGGAAATTACACGTATCCCGTGATGGACAGGGGCTACCGGAACCAGAATTTCGCGTGCTGGGTGGCGGGAGACGTGAGCGAAAACTGGGGTTCCACGTCCGGCGCTCCAAAGGCGGGCGCGGGCATGGCGGCCGCGCCG
>JAFGAX010000133.1 GCA_016933415.1 bacterium | reverse complement strand
TATGCTGTTCATTCTGATTCTTCTCATTGCGGCCGCCCTGTTCGCGATGAGTCGGTATTCGAAAACCGGAGTTCCCAAGTCCGCGCGGACCGGCGCCATCGCCATCCTCGTTCTGTTTGCGCTCTTTTCCTGTTTCACCGTGGTTCCGGCCGGACATGTCGGTGTCGTTGACTTTTTCGGCCACGTCTCCTCCCGGACTCTGAAAGCGGGCATCAATCCGGTCAATCCCCTTGCCCGGATCGTCAAGTTCTCGATTAAAACGCAGGACTCCATGGAGGTCATGGAAGTGCCCTCCAAGGAAGGGCTGAACATCAAGCTCGATATCAGCGTTCTTTATCACCTGGACGCCGAAAAGGCGGCTGATGTATACAAGACCGTGGGCACGGACTATGCGGAAATCATCCTGATCCCCCAGTTCCGTTCCGTGGCCCGCGGCGTGACAGCGAGTTATGAGGCCAAGGCCCTGTACACGTCCGAGCGTGAAATGGTTTCAAACCTGATCAAGAAGGACCTGGAGAAGATCGTATCGACCCGTGGCGTGGTGGTGGAATCGGTTCCCATGCGCCGCATCATTCTTCCCGCGGGCCTTTCCCAATCCATCGAGCAGAAACTCCAGGCGGAACAGGAGAGCCAGCGCATGCAGTTCGTGCTCCTCAAGGAAAAGCAGGAGGCGGAGCGCAAGAAAATCGAAGCCCAGGGCATCGCGGATTTTCAGAATATCGTGACGCGCGGCATCAGCGAGCCGCTGTTGCGATGGAAGGGCATCGAGGCGACCGAGAAGCTGGCCAATTCGACCAACACCAAGGTCATCATTGTCGGGGCCGGCAAGGACGGGCTGCCGCTTATCATGGACACGAAATAAGCGCAAAACGGATGCGTCGTCCCGGGCCGGTTCCGGTTTTTGGGAAGCGGCCGTCCATCCCATAAGAGAAGGAAACACTTACGGATCTCCATTTACTGTTGAAATTGTTCAATTCCCGGCCGCTGACCGATGGGGAGAATGACGGTTCCGCTGCGGTCAGGCGCACCCGGACGGTTCGGGCCGCGGAACCGGCCGTTTCCGTCGAACCGGTATCCATTGGGGCCGCTGAGGGTATGTCCGAACCTCCGATCATGTCGGAGTCGGATGGAACGCGGTCCGGTTTCGCGCCGGATAGATCCTTTCAACCGGTCCCTCTTGAGACGTTCGAAGAGACGCCCGGAATCCTGAACGCGGAGGAGCCTGATGAAATGCCGTTCGTGACCGCGGCGGAGGCGCCGGATGAGGACTTTTCCGTTCCGGTTGCGGACGAGGCGTCCATGGTCCCGAAGGCGGCGGAGCCTGAAACGATGCCCTCCGTTCCAGCAGCGGAAAAACCGGATGCGGCGCCATCCGTTCCGTATTCCGATGACCGGGCCCGGGAGTCCCTGCGGCC
>JAFGAX010000132.1 GCA_016933415.1 bacterium | reverse complement strand
GGTGGCGCCTCCCAGAATCGAACTGGGGACACATGGATTTTCAGTCCATTGCTCTACCGACTGAGCTAAAGCGCCTTTTCAAAAATAGAGTAAAAATATAACCACTTTTACCCTGTTTGTCAAGGAAAAAGACCATAAATTCCTTGTCTTTTCCATATGGTTTTTATATATTTATTCGTTGTTTTTCTATCCGGTGTATCCAACTGATCCGAGATTGCCACGCAACGGCCCGGATGCAACCCGTGCCGTTGCTCGCAATGACGATCATGGGCCTTAAGGTAAATTCACCGCCGATCCGAGCAAAATCAACCATGCAAAACCCCCTCTCCGACCGCCTCTACCACTCGCGCGTGAAGCCGCGCAAGCCGGACATCCGGGGCGATTATTTCCGCGACCAGACCGCCATCATCCACTCGACGCCCTTCCGGCGGCTCAAGCACAAGACCCAGGTCTTTTTTCTTCCCCAGAACGACCACATCTGCACGCGCATCGAGCACGTGCTGCACGTCTCGACCATCGCCACGACCATCTGCAAGGGTCTCGATCTCGACGTCGAGCTGGCGCAGGCGATCGCGCTCGGCCATGACCTGGGGCACGCGCCGTTCGGCCATATCGGCGAGAAAACGCTGTCCAGGCTCTCCAAATCGACCGGCGGATTCATCCATGAGGTGCACGGCCTGGCCGTGGTGGACCGCATCGCGAACAACGGCCGCGGCCTCAACCTGACCTACGCCGTGCGGGACGGCATTGTCTCGCATTGCGGGGAGGCGTTCACCAAGTCGATCCAACCCGAACGCAAACCTAAAAACCTGGAAGCCATTTCCGGCCGCCAGTCGGCGCCGCTCACCTACGAGGGATGCGTCGTTCGTGTCGCGGACAAGATCGCCTATCTCGGCCGGGACATCGAGGACGCCATCACGGTCGGTCTCATCACGCCCCGGGACATCCCCCGCGACCTCAAGCGCAGTCTGGGCCGCACCAACGGCCAGATCATCGACACGCTCGTGATGGACGTGATCCGCGCCTCTTTTGGAAAGGACCGCATCCTCTTCAGCGACGGACGGTTCGACATGCTCTGCCGTCTGAAGGATTTCAATTACGAGCGAATCTACAAGCACCCCCGGCTTCTCGAAAGCGACCGCATCATCCACCGCCTGCTGACCGAGATCCACGGCCACCTGACCGCCTGCATGGAACGTCTCGGACAGGACGAAAAAGCCTATGCGGCCTCCAAGCTCAGGCTCGTCCGGCATTTCGGACAGTTCCTCTCCATCCGCAGGGGATGGAAGGATACCGTACACTGCACGGAGCGCTGCGTTGTGGATTTCATCGCGGGCATGACCGACTCCTACGCGCTCGAAGCCGCCCGGGAAATCCTGTTTCCGAACCCTATTGAACTCGTCTAGGGAGGAATGTCCCCGTGCCCCTGACCTGCCCCAAATGCGGCGAATTCGCCCTGCACCGGTCGCACACTCAGAACGCAGGCGAGCACCTGATAAAGACCTTCTCTCCGCTGAGGCCGTATCGCTGCGGGGCGTGCAAATGGCGCGGATGGCGGATGAAGGAGCGGGCGGTCAACAAGCAGCGGCGGATCAGGAACCTGGTGATCTACGGGATCGTGTTCGTCGTGGCCGTGGTGTTCGCGCTTTACATGCGGACGCTTTTTCAATAGTTGAAAATGGAACACAGGTTGGGCGGACACCGCTGGCGGCGCGGATTTTCCAGTTCATAGTAGGTCCGAAATGCCGAGCCCGCCGGACGGGCGAGGCTTTCGGACATTTTTTTGTCCGATAGCCCGCGCCTTCGGCGCGGGCATATCGGACCTACAAAAAAACTTTTCTGATCTACGATCTTCCCTGCTTCTTCTGAAGCCTCTGCTTCACCTGCTTCAGCGTGGCGATCATGCCGCGCTCCGATTCCTCGAGCGAATCCTGTATGTATTTGATTGTCTCGATATAGGTCGGAATGGCGATTTTCTCCAGCGCATTGACCCGTCGCATGGTCTTGCGCACCTCGTCCGACAGCCGGATCAGGGAGATGCGGAGTTCCGCCAGCTTGCCGATTTCAAGCAACGTGTCCTTGAACCGGGCCACGGCCTCTTCGGTCCACACCGAGGTCTCTCCGGGGCTGAAATACGGAGCCGCGTCGTCCGTGGTCACTGTGACCTGAGGGAGGCTGACGCCCATCACCTTGCGGAAATGCACTTCCGCCTCGGCCTTGAAATTCACCGCAGGAGCCACGCGCGTCAGGTTTTGACGGCCGCCGGACAGGAGGGCCTTGCGGAGCGCGTCAAACGCGACCGCAATGGTCTTTTCCATCTGCTCCTGCGTGGCAATGGTCCTGTCCATCAGTGCGAGAAGCTCGGCCACCAGGATCTGCCGTTTCTGGTCCAACAGTTCGTACCCTTCCTGGGCGAACACCAGGTCCCGCTTCAGACGGAGCAGGTTGGTCTTGGTGGGGACCACCTTCATGAGAGCCATGGGTGGGGATATCCTCTAAATTAGTTGTTCCGGGTTCCGGGTTCCGAGTTCTGAGTTCAAAGTTCAAGGTTCAAAGTTCAAAGAAAAAAATCCCTCCGCCCCGCCCCTGGATTCCCGTCCGCTGACGCGGATCGGGAAAAAGACTTAAAGAACGCGGGAATGACTGACTTTCGAATCAACGCATTACCCTATTCATTCCTCTTTATCCGTGCGGATCCGTCCCATCCGCCCTATCCGTGTTCCATTCTTTCTTTATCCGCGTCCATCCGCGCCGCCAACCGCGTCCGCGCGCCGAAGGCGTCCGCGTTCGATTGCCTTGCTCCCCACACCCCTGGATCCCCGCTAAAAGAACGCGGGGATGACTTTCATTTGGATCAATGCATTACCCTACTCATCTATCTTTATCCGTGCAGATCCGTCCCATCCGCCCGATCCGTGTTCCATTTTTTTCTCAGCGGATCAGCAGGATCTTTCGTGTCTGGACGCGGTCTCCGGAGGTCAGGCGCACGAGATACACGCCGCTCGGCGCCGGAACGCCCGCGGCAAGTCCGTCCCAACGCGCCTCATGCCTGCCCGCGGACCGCGTTCCGTCAAGCAGGACAGCCGCCTCCCGTCCGCGAACATCCATCACCGCAATGCGGACCGGGCCCTGCTCCGCGAGACTGTACCGGATCACGGTTTCCCCATTGAAAGGATTGGGAAACGCCCGCTCCAGCCCGAACACAGCGGGTTTCAGTTCGTCCGACGAATCCACGGATGTGATGAAGTTCCATTTCCGTTCCGCCGCATCCGAGGCGGCCTGCAAACCGGTCCAGGATGATCCGCCGATAACCGCATATCCGATACGGACCGTGTCTCCGGCCGGTATGTCGATGGGCCCGACACCCAGTACATGCGAATAGTCGCCGGGTTCGGACGGAACCGTGTTGCGTATTCCGCCGGACAGATCCTCCCATTTGCCGAGGTCCGTGTAGCCCTCTGAACCGAAATTCGGCTCGCGGTAGTTACGGTTGAATCTGTAATTCACGGGAAGACCGCCCGTGAAGATCCGCAGTCCCCCGTGAACACCGGACTGCGGCTCGTAAATCGAGGCCAGGTTCCGGCCCTCGTCGAAGCGGCCGAGGTTGCTCCCGGCGTCCGCGTCTCCTTCCACATCCCAGTCCATGAACAGGCCCGCGTACAGGCCACTGACCTGCGTGGCGTCCGTGCTGAAAAAACCGCAGGACAACAGCACATAATCCGCATCCGGCGCGTACGCGTAAGCGTATGCCGTCTGCTCAACGCCGATGCCCAGGCGAGGGACTGCGTCCGCGTCCGTGAAAACCGCGGTCCCCTGCTGATCCGCGTCCGGGCCCGGAACGGACAGGGTGAATTCCCGCCCGACGACTGCATTGAAATCGTTTTCCGATATGTCACCCGGACCGCGCGCCACGTCCGACACGGAATCAGGCGACAGGGCGGTCATGAGGGCTCCCTCGAAGAGCAGGTTGCCCTCGGACCCGAACACGAAGCCCTCGCCGAACCTGTGCTGGCCGTCCGCGAAACCGATGCGGCCGATGGACGAGACCGTCAGCCGGGCGTTCCCGGCCGCGACGGTCCCGGCCGCGTACGAGACGTTGAATGCCATATGGTCCAGGTCGGTGCAGCCCGGATACTCGAAAAACGCATACAGAACGATGCGCTGGCCGATTTGGGCGCTCTCCAGAATCTGAATGACAAGGGGCGCGGATGCATTGGACCATGTCTCCCCGCTCGCCAGGGGGGGCAGATCGGCCGAATAGTTCTCAACCGCCTCCGCTCCGTTGACGACTCCGACCATCAGGCGGACCGGCCCGGAGGCCGCCAGATGGTTGCGCACCATGAACGTGCAGTTCACTCGCTCGCCCCGGTTCAGCTCACCGTCCCCGTTCGCGCCTTCGCCTTCCGTAAAAACGGCGTTTTCAATTCGCAGCGAGGGCCGGGTCTCGGTCAGGGCCCGATAGGCGTTCAGACGGCCGGATCCGCCGGCCCGGTCCACTTCCGCGACGTCGATCGGATCCGCGGTGACGCGGACCTGTTCTCCGGCCTGAAATCCCGTCCATTCGGGATGCGCCGTGCGGACCAGGGCCGCGATGCCCGAAACCATCGGCGCGGAAAACGACGTGCCGTCCCAGTACGCGTACCCGTCCGTCCCGAAGGCCGTGTAAATCGAAACCCCGGGCGCGGACATATCGATGCCGGGTCCGAAATTGGAGAAACCGGCGCTGAAATCGTTTTCTCCGGTGGCCGCGACAGCCAGCACGCCCTGAAGCGAGGCCGGATAGAAAGGGTCTGAAACGCCCTCGTTCCCGGCCGCTCCCACGACCAGACATCCGCGCCCGACGGCATACGCCACCGCGTCCTCTTCGGCAAACGAAACCGCGGTCCCGCCCCATGAGCAGTTGATGACGCCTGCGCCGTTGTCCGCGGCGTACACAATGCCCGCGTAACCGTCGTATATGCTCTGATCCGGATCGTCGTCGAACGATCCCTTGACCGCCATCAGACGGCACCTGAAGGCCGCGCCCGCCATGCCGACCCCGTCATCCGCGGCCGCCCCGGCCGCGGCGGCCACGGCCGTACCGTGCCACCCCACGGGAAATCCGTCCTGATCCCGTATGTCGCTCGGCCCGGGATCATTGTCGGAATCGCTGAAATCCCATCCCCAGGTGTCGTCCTTGAAACCATTGCCGTCGTCATCAATGCCGTTGCCGCCGATCTCCCCGGGATTGGTCCAGAGAGACGCGGCGATGTCGGGATGGGTCCGCCGGACGCCCGTGTCCACAATGGCGATCGGCACGGATGTCGCGTCGCGTCCCAGGTCCCACGCCTCTTCGGCCCGGATCTTGCCGATATACCACTGATAGAGCAGAAAGGGATCGTTCGGCGTGTACCGGACGGAACGGCCCATCACCGGCTCCGCCCATTCCACGTCCGGATCCGCGTACAGCATCTCGGCCGCCTTCCATGGATCCGTTCCGGCCGCCAGGCGGATGTCGAGTATTTTCGAAAGTCCCGACCCGTCGCCTGCATGACCCGGAAAACGGGGGGCCACGGAACGCACTCCGGCCCGTATGGAAGCCGCGTTCCAGGCGGCGCTGGTTTTCGCCAGAGCGGGATTCCGCCGCTTGACAATCAGCCGGCCCTCCGCGACGCGGACGCCGGGCCGGGCCTCATGGCGGAACTCATGGCGCCTGCGCAGATCGAGGGAACCGAGATCCGCGGCTCCGCCCCTGCCCGCGGCGGACGACCCGGCGGGCCCGAAAAAGACCGCCGCCGTCAGGAAAACGGCGGCGGAGATGAATCCTTTTTTTGTCAGAACGGCTCCTTCCGGCC
>JAFGAX010000015.1 GCA_016933415.1 bacterium | reverse complement strand
CTGCCGAATCTCAGGCGGGAGATCGAGCAGGGTCTCCGGGACGGCTCGATCCAGTGCGTCGTCTCGACCAACGCGCTGGAGCTCGGCATCGACATCGGCCAGCTGTCGGCCTCCATCATGGCCGGTTATCCGGGCACCATCGCCTCGACCTGGCAGCAGGCGGGACGGTCCGGCCGCAGGGAATCCGTGTCCGTTTCGGTGCTGATCGCGTCGAGCGCGCCCCTGGACCAGTACGTGATACGGCACCATGACTATTTCTTCGACAGCCCGTCCGAGAACGGCATCGTGGATCCGGACAACCTGATCATTCTGACCGAGCACCTGAAATGCGCCGCGTTCGAGCTGCCTTTCCGCGATGGGGAGCGTTTCGGGACCGACGCCACGGAACAGCTGCTCCAGTACCTGGAGGAGCACCGGGTGCTGCACAGGGCCGGCGACGGCCAGTACCACTGGACCAGCGAATCGTACCCGGCCGAGGAGGTGAGCCTCCGGAGCGCGGCGCCGGACAATGTGGTCATCATCGACACGACCCGCGGAGAGCGGGTCATCGGAGAGGTGGACCTGTTCAGCGCGCCGGTCATGGTGCACGACGAGGCGATTTATCTGCACGAGGGGGAGCCGTTTCACGTGGACAAGCTGGACTGGGACAGGCGGCAGGCTCTGGTGCGCCGGGTCCAGAGTGACTACTACACGGACGCGCAGACCAAGACGGACATCCGCGTTCTGGACGAATTCGAGGAATCCCCGGTTTCCGGGGGGAAGAAAGGGCACGGCGAGGTCAGCGTGACCTGCGTCGCCACCCTGTACAAAAAAATCAAGTTCGGCACGCACGAGAACGTGGGATCGGGACGCATCCACCTGCCCGAAATGACCATGCACACCACGGCGTACTGGTGGGAGCTGGACGAGCGCGTGCTGGAAACGCTGAAACTGACCGAATCCAGCCTCGGAGACGGACTCAAGGCGGTCGCGAATCTGCTCGCCAACGTGGCGCCGATCTGGGTGATGACGGACCCGAACGATCTCCGCACGATACCGATGCGGCGCTCTCCTTTCGCGGACAAGCCCACGGTGTATATCTATGAACATATCCCGGGCGGCGTGGGATACGGCAGGAAACTGTACCAGAACCACGGCCTCATCCTGTCCGCGGCCCGGGATCTCATCCGGTCCTGCCATTGCGCGTCCGGGTGCCCGTCCTGCGTGGGTCCGATGCTCGAAGTGGGGGAGAGGGGGAAGGAAAGCGCCCTGCGGCTGCTGGAATGGGGGCTGGCCGGATGATCGTCGGGCCGTCCGCTCCCGTTATGCAAACATGCAGTTGGGCGGGATGTGCACGGAAGCCTTGAACGTTCCGCTCACCGGCGATGAACCTGCCGGTCCTGTTCCTGTACGCCTGCTTATTCAAACCCGCAGGAACGGTCCCGGTCCGTCCGGGGAAGGGCCTACCTTCGGTCCGGCCGCAGCACTTCCAGTTTGACATTCACCACACCGGCCCGCTCCGCGCCGATGCGTTTCGCCGCGGCCCAGGAAAGATCGATAATGCGGCCCTTCACGAAAGGGCCCCGGTCGTTGATCCGAACCACCACCGAGCGGCCGTTGGAACGATTCGTCACCCGGCACCGGGTGCCGAACGGAAGCGTCCGGTGCGCCGCGGTCAGTTTGTTCCGGTCGAATATTTCCCCGCTGGCCGTCTTTTTCCCGTGAAACCCGTCGCCGGTGCCGTAATACGACGCCTTGCCGTACGCGATGTCCCGCTGTTTCGGAGTCTGCCGGTCGTCCGGCGGAAGGGGCGCACAAAAGAGAAGAAAAACCGGGAAGCATAACAGCGGAAGGGATCGTTTTTTCATCAGTCCGTCCGGGAAGTCTTGGTTCTCCGGCCGAATGCGGAGACCGGGCGTTTGACCGGCATCAGATGTCCGCCTGATACATCCGGTACGTTTTGTACACCCGACCGCCCAGCATCTGCGCCGACCGGTTCATCATGGTATTGGTCTCCAGAATCCAGGACATTTCTCCCCGTACATACCCTTTCTTCAAGGCGTTCCTCCAGGTGTCCAGATAGAGCACCGCGTCGA
This sequence comes from bacterium, assembly GCA_016933415.1. Classification (GTDB taxonomy): domain Bacteria; phylum Zhuqueibacterota; class QNDG01; order QNDG01; family DTFT01; genus JAFGAX01. The sequence goes on along the minus strand of JAFGAX010000015.1, from coordinate 2,654 downwards.
TGCCCTTCTGCTGATGCGCGTGCACCACACCCAGCGTGATGATCCGGATCATGTCGATTTTCCGGGAATGCCACAGCAGTTTGAAAAGACCGGTCGGGAAAAGACGGCCATTGAGACGGATCAACGCCCGGTTGAGGTCCGGGATGGACAATGCAAAACCGACCGGTTCACCCGCGATTTCCGCGAGCAGGCAGAGTTCGGGCACGACGGCGGCTTTCAGGTGCCGGGCCAGGTGTTCGAATTCCGCGTCCGTCATCGGCACGAATCCCCAGTTCCGGCTCCAGGCTTTATTGTAGACCTGCTTGATCCGGTCCACTTCGTCCCGGAAGTGTTTCATGTCCGCGGTGCGGACCGTGATGCCCTCCTTTTTCCGAACCGACTCGGCTACACGGACCAGCTTGTCCGGTATGCCGCCCGAGTTTTCCGCATAATAGGCGTACAGGTCCATCGCTTTCCGGAGGCCGAAGCGCTCGTACAGGACTGGGTAATAGGGGGGATTGTAGGTCATCATGATCACGGGCGGGGAGTCGAAGGCGTCGATCAGGCAACCGCAGTCCTCGTTCTGTGACGGATTCACCGGTCCGCGCATCGCCTCCCGGCCCTTCTCGCGAAGCCAAGACCGGGCGGCGCCGAGCAGTCCGGCGGACACCGATTCATCCTCTTCGGACTCGAAGAAGCCGAAGAATCCGATCCGGTCGCCGTGGAATTCGTTATGTGCATGATCGACCAGGGCGGCGATCCGCCCAACGGGCCTGCCGTCCCGGAGCGCGATGAAAAAACGCGCATCCGCGTGGCGGTAGAACGGGTGCTTCTGCGGGTCGAGAAGCACTTTCTGGTCCTGGAGGAGGGGGGGGACCCAGTTCGGATCGTTCCGATAGAAGCGGTATGGGAACTTCAGGAACGCGTTCCATTCCTTCCGGTTCGAAACGGGGAGGATGGCAATGGATCCGGACGACATGGGAATTCTCCGAATGACGCATGAACCGCCGGATACGGCAAGCATCCGGCCCTGGCTTCAGGCCCGGGGACGGGTCAGATGATACCGAACTGTTTCCCGAGCTTTGCGAATATCTCCAGCACGCGGTCGAGTTCCGACTCCGTGTGGGTGGCCATGTAGCTGGTGCGGATCAGCGCCTGACCCGGGGGCACGGCCGGACTGACGGTGGGATTCGCGAACACCCCGTTCTCGAACAGCAGTTTCCAGAACATGAAGCAGCGTTCGTCATCGCCGACGATGATGGGAATGATGGGCGTTTCACTGGGGCCGGTGTCGAAACCCAGGCTCTTGAATCCGGAGAGCATTTTGCGCGTGTTTTTCCAGAGCTGTTCGAGACGCTCCGGTTCCGATTCGATCACATCGATGCACGCCAGCACGGTGGCCACGGCCGCAGGCGGCATGCTGGCGGAGAAAATCAGGGCCCGGGCATGGTGCTTGATGTAATGAATGACGGTTTCGTCTCCGACCAGAAATCCGCCGAGGGACGCGAAGGATTTGCTGAATGTGCCCATGCTGACATCGATGGCGTCTTCGAGACCCCAGTGTTCACCGGTCCCGCGGCCGTTTTTCCCGAGCACGCCGATGGAGTGGGCGTCGTCGATGTACACGCGCGCGCCGTACTCTTTGGCCAGTTCCGTCAACCTCGGCAGGTTGACGATGTCGCCTTCCATGCTGAATACACCGTCGGTCGCAATCAGCTTGCCGGTGTTTCTGTCGGCGTGTGAGCGCAGCACCCGCTCCAGGTCGTTCATGTCATTGTGCTTGTATTTGATCGTCTTGCCGAATGCCAGACGGCATCCGTCCACGATGGACGCATGGTCCGTCCGGTCGGTGAACACCAGGTCGTCTTTGCCCGCCAGTGTCGAGAGGGCGCCCTGGTTGGTCTGAAAACCGGTGCTGAAGCAGATCGCCGCATCCCGCTTCATGAACCGGGCCAGCCGGTCCTCAAGTTCGACGTGGATGTCCAATGTGCCGTTCAGAAAGCGGGATCCCGTGCATCCGGATCCGTATTTTTTCGTGGCAGCGACAGCCGCCTCGATGACTTTGGGATGTCCGGTCAGGCCCAGGTAATTGTTGGATCCGACCATAATCATCATTCTCCCGTTGATCATCACCTCGGATCCGGGCCCGGATTGAATCGCGCGGAAATAGGGATAAAGGCCTGCGGCCATGGCATCCCTGGCGCGTGTGAAATTCCTGCATTTTTCGAATAAATCCACGCGGCACTCCTTGGGCTGGGCTGAAAATATTTATGGATGTTTAAAATAATCAAGAATTCACGCATTGTCAACATCTAAATTGGGATTGGACTTGCGAAAAGCCGGGCAATTTTGTATACTGTTCAGACGGTTCCGCGGAGAACGGATTTGAAGAAAGTTCTGGTCACGGGCTCTAACGGTTTTATCGGCAGCCATGCGGTCGAAGCCCTGCTTCGGAAGGGGTTCGGTGTGCGCTGTCTCGTCCGCCGATCGAGCGACCGCACCTGGCTCAGGGGCCTGGATGTGGAATTTCACGAAGGCGAACTCCGGGACCCGGCATCTCTTGAAGGAGCGGTGTCGGGCATGGACTGGATTTTCCACCTGGCCGGATGCACCAAAGCCCCAAACCGGGAGGCTTACATGGCCGCGAATGCGGAAGGGACCGCCCATCTGCTCCG
>JAFGAX010000131.1 GCA_016933415.1 bacterium | reverse complement strand
CCCGAACAGGAAGAGGAAACTCAGGGGAATGCCGATCATCGGATGCAGGGGCGCGAAAACGGCCTGGTGCAGAAAAACGGCCGGAGCCAGCCCGAACGAGACGATATCGCAGAGCGAGTCGAGCTGAAGGCCGAATCGGCTCTCGGCGCCCGTCCATCGCGCCAGCCGTCCGTCGACCGCGTCAAGGATTGCGCAGATGATGACCAGACTGGCGGCCAGCTGGAAATTTCCCTCGATGGACTGCAGGATCGAGAAAAAACCGCAGAACAGGTTGAGGAAGGTGAATGTGCTCGGAATCATGGCCGTGGTTCTAGGATGCATTCAGGAATTCTCCTATGATGGTCTCTCCCCCCTTGACGCGTTCCCCTACTTGAACCCGCAGGGTGACGCCCGCGGGGAGAAACAACTCTGTCCGGGAGCCGAATTTAATCATGCCGAAGCGCGCCCCGCGCGCGACGGCATCCCCCTCCCGGACGCGGCAGACGATGCGGCGCGCGATGATGCCTGCGATCTGGCGCACAAGAAAACGGCCGGCCGGGCTCTCGATCCCGATATCCATGCGCTCATTGACCGCGGACGCCTCGGGCTCAAAGGCCCTGAGGAATTTGCCCTTCCGGTAGGAACAATAGGTCACGCGGCCGTCCACGGGCACGCGGTTGACATGCACGTCCCAGACGGAAAGAAAAATCGCCACCCGCACCGCCTTCCCGCCCATGAAGGACGTCTCCTCCACATCGGAGATGTCCACCACCTGTCCGTCTGCGGGCGAGACGATGCGATGGCCGCCTTCCGGTACGATTCGTTCCGGATCCCGGAAAAAATACAGCGTGAACAGCAGGAGCAGGCCGAAGACCGCCCCAGGTACGACGAAAACCCTCCAGTGGGTGAACCGGAAGAGCGCCCACATGAGGACCGCACCGGCGGCCCACGCGGCCAGAGCCGGCAATGATTCCTTGAACAACCGTCCTCCTGATTTCAGTTATTACCAAGGCAACAAAATAGTTGACATTGTTAACCCTTAAGCCGCATAACTGACATAATGTCCATGAAAATAATT
>JAFGAX010000130.1 GCA_016933415.1 bacterium | reverse complement strand
TTAGGTAGCACTAAAATATAACAAATCTTTAGGTTTTTCGGACCGTTTTTCTTTATTTCATAGAGTTTAACCGGACACTAGTGAATTTTAGGTTAAATGTCAATGAATAAAACTGACGCGGAATCCCTCAAATCTTCAGGAGACCCGCTCCCATGAAGCGATGCCGCCCGGCCGGACCCGGAAAAGGGGATGCGGATCCGGCCTGCGGGTCCTCCTCCACTTCTCGTAAACCGCCGGGCTTCTCATCCTCAGTTTCTCGAGCAGGTGCAGCCATTCGTATTTCAGCTGTCCCTCGGTGACCGTCAGGGAGGCGCGTCTCCGTACGGGCTTGATTTTGGAACGGTCGAAGGCGTAACCCCGTGCCAGGGCCTCGTCATGGACGGCCTTGAGGTAAAGGGAGAGGGCCGTCCCCGGGACCGGATGGCTCCGGAACCGGTCCAGCTGGGGGTGCCTGCGGTACCCGCGGGTTTCTCCCCTCAGAACGGCCTGGGCGAGAAGGGCCTCGCGCCAGAGGGCCACGAGTCCCCGGGAGTCGAGGTATTTGGGGTGCAGTGACCAGAGACGCATGCCGATCCTTCGCCATCACGGACGGCCGTTCGGGGATTATCGCTTTCTGGATACGTAAATATCGGCTTCGATCATCCTGCCGTCCACGTAATAATGATGGACGAAGAAAATGTCGCCGCGGGAATTGAGCGTCGGCTCACCCGCGAATTGTGTCAGAATCAGTTCCGGCGGCTGCCAGCCGCCATCCGCCTTCACCGATCGCAGGACGGCGGGGCTTCCGTTCACGAACCGGGTGAACCATAATTCTTCGCCGTCCGGAGTGATGTACGGCCATCCCTCCTGTTCGGATGAATTCACCGCGGCGACATTTTGCGGATTCCGCCATTCACCATCGATTCGCTCCAGCATCCAGATGTCAAACTGCCCGTTTCCACCGCTCCGGGCGGAGTGATAATAGAGTGCATCACCGTGCATGTGCAATTCACCCACTTCGAAAGCCGGATCGAAATCGGCAAGCATCCAGTCGTTCCACGCCCCGTTCGCGTAAACGGCGCGGAACCAGTGTATCCCGGTGTATCCTTCCCGTGCTGATGCGAACCACATGTCGTTTCCCTGAATAAACTCGGCCCCGTCCAGCGCCAGCTTGCCGGGATCCTGGAGCCAAATCCGCTTCGCCTCGCCGAAACCGTTTCCATCCGAAGGCGACAGGTAGATGCCGGTGACTCCGTCCAGAATCTGCTTTTCTGCCGGAATACGGACGTCCGGAGTGAAGAAAAAATATAGCTCGTTCCGGTCCGCCGGGATGAAGGGAGAATCCTCCGCGCCAGCCGTATTGACCGTTGAATCCAGCGGCACCGGGGGATTCCATTCAGCCGCGTGCAGAATCGGTGGATACGGATCGTCGGCCGGGGACATTTTAACCGCATCGTCAGGAAGGCTCTCAAGGCGCGTTCTGCTTCTGTCCTCTTTCGAGGGTTCCGTGGACTCCCCGCATCCGGTCGACAGGAGCAGAAGTAACGCGGACATACCGGATACGGCGGCTTTGACTGCAGGGCATCGTTTCATTTCACTGGTCTCCCGATCCTGCCGCAGGCGTTCAGGACCTGTGTTTTTTCTCGATCTCGTCCGCCAGCGCGTACCACCGCTGAACGGCGTTTTCCAGAAAATAATAATGGAATACATACGGCACAAGCAGGACGAAAAACAGGCCGCAGAGCAGTACGATCGGAAGCGATGGCCGCATCCAGACGAGACCCAGCGATATCAGAAAAAAAGAGGCGACCGCCAGCAGGACCAGCAGATGAATGAGCCGCTCGTGCTGCATGAACCGGATCATCCGGCCGTGCGATTCCTTCAGGCCGGCCCACTCCCGGATATCCCCTTTATCCAAGACCTCCCGAACGCGGGCTTCGTGTTCGTTCATGTATTTGCGGATGTTCATCTTTCGATCTCCGTCCCGGAACGATTTAGAAAAGTTCAAAGTTCAAGGTTCAAAGTTCAAAGGTAACAGATATTTCTTTTTCTTTGAACTTTGAACTTTAAACTTTGAACCTTGAACTCGAGTTCACCAGCTCCCCGACGCCCCTCCCCCGCCCGAGGATCCGCCGCCGCCGGAAAAGCTTGATCCGCCCGAAGAGGAGGATCCGCCCGAACTCCAGGAACCGGAGGACCGGCCGGACGAGAGCTTAAATCCGCCGACAGAGGCGCTGCCCTTTGTATTCAACTCCTTCGCGGCTTTCTTGTACCAGTCCGTCCCGTTGAGAACCCGCTTGGCGATCGGAAATCCCGTCAGATAGATCAGCAGAATAATCAGGGTTGCCTTGAAGCCGACGACCATGATCGGAAACGAGGCCCAGAATGGGATCAGGAAGAAGAAGAGAAACCATCCGATTCCGGGCGTAATGATTCCGATAAAAGTGAAGAGCCCGATGATCCCGAAAATGAAGAAACCCATCAATATGCGTGGAATCAGCGGCATATCGGGCATGGTGATGCCCGACGGGCTCCCGCCGTTTCCCGAATCATCGTCCAGACTCTCCGGGTTGCCTCCCCCGACCACAGCCATCACGGCCCGGGCTCCATCCATGATGCCGCCGTCGTAATCGTTGTTCTTGAATTTCGGGGTCATGATATTGCGTATGATTCGGCCGGCCTTGCCGTCGTTCAGGGATCCTTCGAGCCCGTATCCGACTTCAATCCGCATGCGCCTGTCCTGCGGCACGACCAGGATGAGAATCCCGTTGTCCTTGTCCTTTTCTCCGAGCTTCCATTCATTGAAAACCGCGGTCGCGTATTCCTCGATGCCCTGCCCGTTCAGCGTCGGGATCGTGAGCACCGCGATCTGGTTGCCGGTTCTTTCCTCGTGTACCCTGAGGCTGTCCGACAGGGCGAGGCGGGCCGTTTCGGACATGATGCCGGCATGGTCATTTACCCGGCCGGACAGGTATGGGATATCGGGGCCCGCAAGCGCGGCAGAGGCCGCGATCAGACCGACCAGGGCTTTCCGGAGCATTCTCATGCGCCCTCCTCTTCGATGACGGAGTCGGGCAATTCATTCCGCCCGGATCGCGCCTGCTTGCGCTTCGGCGGGGTCAGCAGAGCGAGCGTCAGGCTGTCCAGCCCGGTTTTCAACGCGCCGGAAACGTCTCCCCGTTTCAGAATGGGGATCATCGGGTCGATCACAGACCGGCTTTCCTCCGCGGTCAGACGGGACCGGAGTCCCTTGTCCGGAAGCAGGATCACGCGCCGTTCGAACAGGCTGACCAGAAGCAGAACTCCCCTTCTCCCGGCGGTGGCGGACAGTTCACGCCTGAGAAAAAAGGATTCCGCGTACTGACGGACTTCCGACCGGGCCCGTCGTTTTCCCAGGAAAAAGCGCGCAAAAGGAGGAACCAGCAGGGACAGAAGCGCAATGACGATACCCGTCCCGAGTACGACGCTCATGGCCGCCGGCGGTGTTACTGGCTCAGGCCAGGTTTTCGACAAAGACTCGGCCGCGAATACCGCCAACCCGGAGACGGACGCGGCCATGGCAAAAGCCTTCCAGGGGATTTCCGGGTACGCGTCGCTCCGCCGGATCACGGCCAGCACGATCTGGCAGCCGGTTTTTTTCTCGGCCGCCGCAACGGCGTGGTTCAGCCGGTTCTGCTCAGAACCGGAAAGGATGGGTTTCATGCCGAATGACCTCCAGCCTGGATCAGATCCATTGCCCCCCATTACGCGGAACCGTCCGATTTTCTCCGGTTAGCGTAACAGGATCATCTTGTGTGTGGCCGTGAATCCTCCCGCAACATTCACCCGGATAAAATAGATACCTGAAGAGACAGGCCGGCCGTCCGCGTCCACGCCGGTCCAGGTCACCGTATGCCGGCCCGCGGCGCGGATGCCGTTCTCCAGCGTGCGGACAAGACGTCCCCGGCTGTCGAGGATTTCCGCCCGGACGCGGCCGCCGGAGGAGAGCGTGAAGGGAATCACGGTGGCCGCATTGAAGGGATTGGGATAATTGGCATCGAGACAAAAGCCGGACGGCGCCGTGGAAGGAGCCGGTCCGGCTTCCACGCCGGTGCTTCCCCCGAGGACGAACCACTCCGCGTTCCGTGCGCCCGTGGATAGGGACAGGGTCGTCAGGACGCCCGTTCCGAGATCCGCCACCTGCAGGGCATTGTCCGGGACGCGGTCGACCACGATTTTCCCGTCATCCGGAGAGAAGGAAGGACGCTCCACCATGCGGCTCGGGAAAAGAAGCCGGGTCACCCGGCTCTGCTCCGGTTCCGCGAAATTCAGCAGGTGAACGTCGGCGTGGCCCTCTTCGTCCAGATAGGAGAACGCGATCCGGTCCGGGTCCGTCGAACTGAACTGGACGTTGCAGGCCCAGGTTTCGTCGGACTGGGCGGGCAGCAGATTGAACAGCTTCAACTCCTCGCCGGAGAAATCGATCTCCCCCATGCTCCACCACTCCCTTTCCTCGCCGGTCGAGAACTGGAAGCTGTTGAACGCGTCGAAAGCCAGTTTCGGCAACGCGGGATTCGGGGACCAGTCGAGCACGTCCGCGTACCGGATGGTGGAGGCCGTGATGCCGTTCTGGTCCGTGGGCATGACCAGTTCGAGCGAATACAACCGGCCGTCGATGATCAGGTACACGACGTTCTCGTCGTACACGGAGGTGAGCGCGATGTAAAGGTTGTCGGGCGACACGGCCGCGCTCCAGAGATCTCCCGGCTCCTGGATGTAGTAGGAGGGGAATGTTTCGGCCTGATAACCCCGGGGCAGTTCGCCGAGATCCGCCCGCGCCAGAACACCGGATTCGTTGATATAGTAGAGGAAGCGTCCGTCCTTTGTGACACTGAGCTGGGTGACGGCTCCTTCCACATTCATGACGCGCAGTCCGGACAGGACGTAATCGGTTCCTTCGGCCACGCTGTACAGGCCGATCTGCGTGTCGTTCCGGACAAATGCGATCCACTCGGTTCCGCCCGTGACGGCCGGCACTTCGTTGTCCACATCGCCTCCGGGGTTCGAACCGCCGCCCTCCCTCACCTTGACCGCGTCGAAAGCGGTTCGCACGGCTGCGAGCTCGGCGCCGTCTCCGTACAGGTCCCGCGCGGCCTGCTCGAGCGCCTTGCGCGCGTCGAGAAACTGCGTCTGGCGGGTCATGTAGTGGACGAGGGCCCGGTAATAGAGTTTCTCCGCCTTGTCCCGGCCCACGGCATTGGCGATGAGAACCGCGGCGCGGCTCGGTATGCTGCAGTTGGTGTGAACGCCGCCGTTGTCTTCGCGGGTCCGGACGTAATGGTCCATGTCGGCCGGCAGCTGTTCGAGCATGGCGGGGTTCCCGGGATTGGCCAGGTCGCGGAGGCCGGACCCGGTGCCCGGCTTCATGATGTCCTCGCCCATCACCCAGTCGTCGCGGTCCACCATGCACGCGAAAAAGTCGGACATGGATTCGTTGAGCGCGCCGGATTCGTCCTGATAAACCAGGTTGGCGGTGTATTCCGTGACGCCGTGCATCACCTCGTGCGCGAACACGTCGAGGGCTCCGGCCAGGGGCTTGAACACCTGGTCCCCGTTGCCGAAAAAGACCGCCTGGCCGTTCCAGTAGGCGTTGTCCATCTCCCGGCCGTCTTCGGTGACGTTCACCACGGAGATCATCGTGGAGGCCTGGTTGTCGATGCCGCGCCGGCCGTGCGTCGTCTTCCAGTAATCGGCGATCAGGCCCATGTGATATATACCCGACACGGCGCTCCGGTCGCCCCACGATGTTTTCGACGAGGACGTGACCATATAGTAGGAGGAATTCTCCGACGCATCCGTATGGTTCAGATCGATCACCAGCAGTCCCCCGGCGGGATCGCCGGGAAGCCGGCTCGCGGACCCGGACAGCTCGTTCGCGTCGCTGAGCATGAAATACGAGCCCGATTCCTCATACGCCCGGAAGGACCGGGTGACGCCGGCCAGGTCGAGGCCGGAGGCGTCGACCGGCCCCTCGGTTTTCGTGTTCCGGATCGCGTTCAGCACGTCGCCGCTCTCCGCGTCCACGAAGACCGTGTACCAGTCGAGGACATTGGCATACAGATCCACCTGCCAGGCCAGATGCGGTTCGCCTGCGCGATCGACCCATATCGTCTTTTCAGAGGTCGGCCCGGGAAGACGCAGAGCCTGTTTCCACCCGTCCGGGATTTCCCGTAGCCGGTTCATTCCGGCCAGATAGGCGTGGCTCCGTTCGAGGGCGCCGGCGGCGGAAACAGCCGCCCCGTCCGGATGAATGGAGGACGGCGTCGGCGCAATGCGTCCATTGACCGCGCAGACCCGGTCGGATGCGTCGATATGGACGACGAGTTCGCTGGCCCAAACCGGAACGCCCCGAAAGATCTGCTGCAGGCGCAGGTGGCGCATGCCCAGTTCGTCGTCCGCGTACCGGCTGAGGCTGAACTCCTCCGAGGCCCGCTCGATTTTCATGGCGGGTCCGAAAGTCTCAAGCCAGCCCCGCGCCAGGGCCAGATCCGCACGGGCCAGGACGGACCGGCCCGCGGTCTGCGCGGACGGCGCGGCGGCAGCGGTCTTGAGCCTGCCGGCCCGGCCCAGATCGCCGCTGATGAAGGCGATGGTGCCGTTTTCCGCCATGCGCAGATCGCGCACCGTCAGCCCGAAATCG